>JBMOFW010000008.1:0-29910 GCA_049318685.1 Flavobacteriales bacterium | reverse complement strand
GTGATGTAGCACTCACCTATACTCAGGTGCCTGCCGCGGGAACTATAATTAGTGGAGCTGGTTACATCGTGCCAGTAACAATAACCGTAACAGACGACAACAACAATTCTACTTCATGCACATTTGATGTGACCATTTCAGACAACATTGCACCAATCATCACTTGTCCTGCTGACATCACGCAGACTGCTGACCTCGGCCTCTGCTCTGCAGCGGTAACTGTAGATGCAATGATCGCCACTGACAACTGTGCGGTTGCTACAATCGTGAATGATTACAACAACACAGATAACGCTACTGATGTATATCCTGTAGGAACGACTGTGGTGAACTGGACGGTGACTGACATTCATGGTAATATCACCACTTGTCAAACTACCATCGTGGTAACTGATGATGAGCAACCAATCATCACTTGTCCTGCCGACATCACGCAGACTGCTGACCTCGGCCTCTGCTCTGCGGCGGTAACTGTAGATGCGATGATCGCCACTGACAACTGTGCCGTTGCCACAATCGTGAATGATTACAACAACACAGACAACGCTACAGATGTATATCCTGTAGGAACAACTGTGGTGAACTGGACAGTGACTGACATTCATGGCAATGTGACTACTTGTCAAACAAGCATAACCATTACCGATGATGAATTCCCAACGATCATCTGTCCAGAAGATATCACTGTCAATTCCGACTTAGGAAATTGCAGTGCGCTAATTACTGTACCGCTCGCTGTTGCGGCAGATAACTGTGGCATTGCTTCTGTAACCAATGACTACACAGGTACCGGCGATGCTTCAGGAATTTATCCTGTAGGAACCACGCTGGTTACTTGGACCGTTATTGACCTTGGTGGAAATGAGACAACTTGTCAAATGAACATCACTGTTCTTGACCAAGAAAATCCAAGCATTATTTGCCCAGCATCCATTGTTCAAACCAATGATCTCGCAGTATGTGAAGCATTTGTGACGGTTCCACCAATTATAGCAGCCGACAATTGTGGCATCGCGACAATTTCGAATAACTACACCAATACAGATAACGCCTCTGCGGTTTACCCAGTCGGAACAACTGTAGTTCTCTGGACCGTAACCGACATTCACGGCAATGTATCAACATGTCCTGCTACGGTGACCGTAACGGATAACGAAGCACCTGTAGTGACCTGCAATGCGGATATCACACAAACAGCAGATCCAGGTCAATGTGGAGCGGACATCATTATTCCGATTCCGGCTTCGACTGATAACTGTGCTGTTGATACCATCGTGAATGACTACACATCAACCAATGATGCAAGCGGATTCTATCCGGTAGGAACTACTACTGTTACATGGACCATCACCGATATCCATGGTAATATCACAAACTGTGTTCAAACCATCACGGTGACTGATGACGAGTTGCCATTGATTTCATGCATCGACAACATAAGCATGAATAATGACCTAGGTGCATGCGGCACTGTTGTATCTGTTCTGCTTCCAACAGTATCTGATAACTGTGCGATTGATGATTTAGTAAATGACTATACCAATTCAGATGACGCATCAGCATTCTATCCAGTTGGAACCACATTGGTGACATGGACATTGACAGACATTCATGGCAACGTAGCATATTGTTTCACCAACATTACCATTACAGATACAGAAGTACCATCTATAATTTGTCCTACAGATATTATTTCTGAAAATGATATCGATCAATGCGGGGCATTTGTAAGTGTGCCTGCTCCTACGGTAGCCGACAACTGCGCCGTACAAAGCATAGCGAATTCCCAAAATGGAACCTCCGATGCTTCTGGATTCTATCCTGTAGGAACAACTTCTGTAATATGGACAGTATTCGATATTCATGGTAATTCATCAACATGTACCATGAACATTACTGTTAACGATACACAATTGCCAGATGTGGTTTGCCCAGATAATCAAACCTATTCGAACGACAATAATGAATGTGGTGCCATTGTCAACTACACCCTTCCTATTGTTACCGACAACTGCGCAGATGCTACAGTGACAATCACCAATGGCCTCATGCCAGGCGCGTTCTTCCCTTTGGGAACAACAAACCTCGCATTCACCATTGAAGATGCTTCCGGAAACCAAGTATTCTGCAACTTCGACATCACCATTATTGATACAGAATTACCGGTACTCAATTGTCCTGCAGATTTCGTTGTAAACAATATCCTTGATTCATGCGGTGCATTTGTAGATTACGTAGCACCGCTATTCACAGACAATTGCTCAAACGGAGCTGCTCAACTTGTAGCAGGTCCTGCCCCTGGAGAATACTTCGAAGTAGGAACAACCGAGGTGACCTATAGCGCCACGGATGATGCCGGCAACTACATTGAGTGTTCTTTCTTTGTAACTGTTGTCGACAATCAAGCTCCAGAGTCGATTCTTTGTCCAGATGATATCGAACAAGAAGATGCCATCGTCGAATACGTGCTGCCAGAATTCATCGACAACTGCAGCTACACGGTTGTACAAACCGAAGGACTTATCAGCGGGGATGTATTCCCGCATGGGTATACCACGGTTCAATATGTAGCTACAGACCCGGCAGGAAATATGGATGACTGCACATTCTCTGTGCTCATCAATACACCACCTGTAGGTGTTGACGATTCACTCTTCTATGCAGAAGAATGGGGAGCCACAACAATCGATGTCCTCGACAATGACTTCGATATAGACGGCGATAGCATCTATGTTTCTAACGTGACCTCAGGGCATGGTCAAGTGATCCTCAATGGCGATGGAACAATTACCTACTTGATCAATCCGATGGAATGGTGCGGCATTGATACGTTGACCTACACGGTTTGCGATGAATACAATGCTTGTGACACCGCTCAAGTATTTATCGAAGTAGAATGCTTCGTTGACCTCGTCATCCCTGAAGCCATTTCACCAAACGGCGACGGTATCAACGATGTATTTGAAATCATTGGACTTGAAGATTACCCTGATAATAAAATTGCCATCTTCAATCGCTACGGCCACAAAGTGTTCAAAGCAGAAGGCTATGAAAACAATTGGGGTGGTCTTTCGGATTCTCCAATGACATTAGGTAACTCTTTGTTGCCAAAAGGAACCTACTTCTATGTGCTCGATTTGGGCAATGATGAAAAACCAATAAAAGGATACATCTACTTAAACCGATAAGAAATAAGCATGATGAAAAAAATAATCTATACCATAGCCATTACCTTACTTTCTGTATCCTCTTGGGCGCAGCAAGAAGCAATGAATACGCAATACATCATGAACAAACTGTTCATCAATCCCGCGTATGCCGGTTATAAAGAGCAAGTATCTGTCTTGGCCATGCATCGCAGCCAATGGATCGGTTTCAAAGGCGCTCCAATGACGCAAATCATATCCTTTGATATGCCATTGAAGAAAAACGAATTCGCCATGGGAGCCACCATTATTCATGATCGTATCGGACCAACTTCGCGATTGGGTTTGTCGGTCGATTTCGCCTATCGCGCGAAATTGACCAATCGTGCAACACTTTCTTTTGGTCTCAAGGGCATAATAGATCTTTATCAAAATGACTTAACAAGTCTCGATCTCATCAGTAACTACTATGGTGATATTGATCCCACGTTTATGTCTAATACAAAAGGACTGATGCTGCCTAATGCTGGTTTCGGAGTGTACTACTACAAGAAAGACCATTACATTGGAATTTCAATCCCAAAGTTGCTCCGTCCAGAATTGGAGAAAAAAGGCACTACGCTCTACGACTTGCTCGACGGGCGATCAGAACCCACTATACATTTAATGGCGGGTAAAGTTTGGAAAGTAAATCGCCAGATCAAAGTACAACCGAACTTCATTTTCCGCGCTGTACCTGGCGCTCCGGTGTCATTGGGTCTCTACTTTAATGTCATTCTGATGGATCAATTCACTTTCGGTGCTTTTTCACATATCGGGGAAAATGCAGGTCTGCTTGCACAATGGCAAGTAGACAAACGTCTTAAACTCGGCTACGCTGTTGATGTACCCACGAATATGCTTATACGCACTAATCTTGGCAGCCATGAGGTTATTGCCAGTTATGCCATTGCTACCAAACGTAAACGCATTGTCTATCCTCGTTATTTCTAATCAATTGCCACATGAAACGCATTACCCTACTCTTCGCATTTCTTCTCTCCTATTCCATATCTCATGCACAAGCAGCTGTAGAAGTAGAAAAAGGAGATAAAGCATTTGACAAAATGAACTATGAGGACGCCGTCTATTACTATGAGATCGCGTTCGAAATGACACCGAACGATCCTTCGGTTGCGCGCAAACTTGCCGGAACCTACCGACGCATGGGCCTTCCGGAGGTAGCCGCAGATTTTTATAAGAAAGCTATTGAACTCGGTTCGAAAGAAACTCAAGATCAACTCTACTACGCTGAAGCCTTAAAATCAATGGGGCAATACGAAGAAGCAGTGACTTGGTATGGCAAATATGCCTTATCCAATCCCAATGATTCGAGAGCCTTGAGTCATACGCGTGACAAAGAGTATTTTCTTGACCTCTTCGCTGATACCCTTAAATACGAGATGCGCAAATTAATCATCAATAACGCCGATCCAGTGATGGGCATTGCAAAATATTCTACAGGAAAATTCTTAGTCTCCGCAGTAAATCTTGAATACAAATCCACCGATAAGAAAAAAGAAGAACCTTATCTCGACATGTATGAGGTTACCCAAGAAAGCAGTTTCGAATTTATCAATCCAATTCGTTTGGATAAAAAAATAAACAGCACAAAACACGAGGTAGCTGGTTGCTGGGATGCTAAAACGAACACCTTGTATTTTACACAAACAAGCAAGAAAAAAACAAAAGCTGGTAACTACAATTTGAAAATATTCCGCGCGACAATTAACAACGGAAAATGGAGCACACCAGAAGAATTAACCATAAATAACGACGCTTACTCCAATGCTCATCCCTGCTTGAGCCCGGACGGCCAATTTCTTTATTTCATGTCGACCAAAGAAGGCGGCTACGGCGGTGCAGATATCTATGTCTCTCAAAAAAATGGCTCCAGTTGGGATACGCCTATCAATCTCGGACCGAATATCAATACGGCAGGAAATGAAATGTTTCCTTACCTCAGCTCCACAGGCACACTCTATTTTGCAAGTGATGGTCATGCCGGATTAGGTGGATTGGATATTTTCTTTTCGGAACAATACAAAGCCAATTGGCTCGCTCCATCCAACATGGGCGCACCCATCAACGGTCGATTTGACGATTTCTCCCTGTGGTATGACGACGCCGCTGATAGAGGTTACTTCTGTTCAAATCGCACAGGTAAAGGGAATGATGATTTTTACTTTTTCCAATTCCTTACACTCGATCAAATGATTCTTGCGGGTACGATAACCCTTGAAGATCCATTAATCACACTTGAAGGAGAAAATGTGATAATCATCGCCAATGGAAAAGAAGTGACCGAGCGTAAACTCGATGCCAAAGGCGGATTTCAATACATTGGTGCTCCAGGTGATCACATTGAAGTGAAACTTACCAATCCCAACATCAAGGGAAGTGATCAACCCATTTTCATCTATGATGTGCCAAAGACCATCAAAGACCCCTATACCAGCTTGGGCGTGAAAGAAATGCAACTAATCAATAAAATCCAACATATAGGGCCACTTTCTTCATACAAAGATCCTGAAATCAGTCGTAGCACCATTAATGTTGGAAACATCGCCGAAGCCGAAAAACAGGCGCAATACGACAAACTTATCTCTAGTGCTGAAAATAAAATGCTCAGCAAAAAATACGATGAAGCTCTCGAATTATTCGAGCGCGCCAAAGGTTTGATGCCCGAAAAAACAGAGGCGGCTAATCGTATTAAAGAAATAGAAGCCATCAAAGCAAAAATAAAAACAGACGATCTTGCGAAGTCAAAATCTGCAACCGAAAAACCTGCAGAGGATAAATCTAAAATTGATTTTGAATCTGCCGTGCCCATTATCGATCTCGAAACCTTGGCCCTCGATGATGTCTTTTTTGATTACAACAAATCATTTATTCGTGAAACCGATAAATCGAAACTCGATCAAATCGCGGCTATTCTGAAAGAAAATCCAGATACCAAAATCCTAATCAAAGCACACTGTGACTCTCGTGGTAGCTTGACTTACAACCAAAGTCTATCCATGTCGAGGGCAATGGCCATTCAAGGCTATCTCATTCAAAAAGGAGTAAAAAAATCGCGCATTCAAGCAGAATGGTTCGGAGAACAGCGTCCAGCGAATGGATGTATCGACGACGTGCCTTGCGAAGAAGATCAGTACGAAATCAACCGTCGTGCTGAATTTAAAATAATCAGGTAAAAATCGCTATAAAACAAAAGCAAGGTGTAAGACTACACCTTGCTTAGTTTTATCATATTGGTCATGCCTTGTTCGAAAATCGGCATTGATGCGATATTGATGATGAATTCACCATCTTTGATGTATTCATGTTTCTTGAGAAAATAACGGATATCTGCAATCGTCTGATCCGTGCTCACCATTTTATCGTAGTAAAATGCTTTCACTCCCCAAACCAAATTCAATTGGGTAAGAATGCGTTTGTTTGCTGTGAACACAAAAATATTCGTGCGTGGACGCCAACTCGCCACTTTATAGCCCGTATATCCACTAAATGAGTTAGTAACAATGGCCCTAGCTTCAGCACGCTTTGCCAATCGACAAGCGCTGTAGCAAATACTATCCGTGACGAAGCGCGTTTCATCCAATTCCATCGGCGCTTCTTCTTTGTAATACAAGCCTTCAAATTTTTCTGCCTCTCCAATAATATTGTTCATTATACGGATGGCTTCCACCGGATATTTTCCAACCGAAGTTTCACCGCTCAACATTACAGCATCCGCACCATCAAGTACAGCATTCGCTACGTCGGTTACCTCAGCACGCGTTGGTGTCATATTGGTCACCATACTTTCCATCATTTGCGTTGCCACAATCACAGGTCGAGCTCGCTCCACACATTTACGAACGATCATTTTTTGAATAAGCGGAACAGTTTCTAAAGGCACCTCTACTCCGAGATCACCTCGTGCCACCATCACCGCATCGGTTTCCTCGATAATCGCATCTATATCATCCACAGCTTCCGGCTTCTCAATTTTGGAAACCACTTTGGCATGTTTTTCTGTACTAAAAATAATCTCCTTCAATGCTTTGACATCCGCCGCGTTACGCACAAATGACAAACCAATCCAATCCACATTTTCATTCAAGGCAAAATGCAAATCACTCAAATCTTTTTCAGAAAGTGAGGGCAAGCTCACCTTTGTGTTAGGCAAGTTCAATCCCTTCTTGGAAGAAAGCGGACCTCCTTGAACTACTTCACACTCGACGGTATCCTTGCCATTCGTGCTCAAAATAGTCATAACTATTTTTCCATCATCCAACAACACACGCTCTCCACTCTTTACATCCTGAGCAAACTCTTTGTAGTTCGTGTAAATTACTTTGTTGGTACCAACCTGTTTTGTAGTTGAAATGATAATAGTTTGTCCAATCACCAATTCAACAGAGCCATTTTCCATTTCACCAACACGCAATTTCGGTCCCTGCAAATCTGCCAACAACGACGTATTTGTGCCTAACTCCGCATCAATCTCTCTAACAAAGTCCACAACTTTCTTGTGGTCTTCATGTGTACCATGACTAAAATTCAATCGAACCACATCAAGTCCATTTTTAATCATGCCTTTCAACACTTCCTTATTCGCTGAAACCGGACCTATGGTCGCTACAATTTTTGTCTTCTTCATTTCCTTCAAAATTTGTCTGTCCATATTATGCTGAAATCAGATTTTGTATCGTTTTTATTTTATCACTGTTCAATTCCAAAGCCGCCAACACAAATGGTATTTTCCGAATCTTACGCAACATATCATCGTCTATCATATGACAATAACCTTCTATACGTAAAATGAAGTCCATTCCACTTACCTCCGGCAACAAATATCCTCCTGTGCCTTTGTTGGCGAGCAAGGTGTACGTTATATTATCCTCATCCTTATACTCAAACCGCGTATGGCTTGAGCTCCCTCTCTTCATCGGCACTTCATGTTCTTGTTCGCGAACCAAACTCCATTGGAAAGCCAAATTCAAGGCCCAAGCCAATCGATAATCCCGCTCCTGGCAAGTCAAGCCGACAATGCCAAATTCAAAATCAGGATCTATGTTAAAGTTATGCGTGGCCAAGATACAATACTTAGTGTACTTTTTACACTATCTGTGTAAAAAAGACAGTTTCAGTCACAAAAATCAACTATTTTACAATCCGTTACACCGTTTTCATCGCAAGTTTTACACGAGATCGTTTTACAACCACGTCACCATGGATAACCCTCTTTCCGATTGCAATCGCACCCGCCTCCCGTGATAAAAAGCCCGATTATCGCTCATATGCCCCGCCGGAAAACCACTCACCACCGGAACTCCGCACTTCCCCGCAACGTCCTGGATATGACTCAGAGCGCTGCCACCAAAAGGATTGTCCAACGAAAAACCAAACGCTTTGGTATTGTCTTTCATCTGGGTCAAGCCACCTACGACGATGGCTTTCAGACCATTTAAAACTCCTGCCCTTTTCAATCCCATCATCATCCGATCGATATGATACACCATTTCATCCACATCCTCAATGAATAATATCGCCTCCTCTAAGGCTGGAAAACTCCTTGAACCAAGTATACTATACAAAACAGATAAATTTCCACCAATCAAATGACCGGTGATATCAAGTTTCAATGCCTCTTGACTTGTCCACTCCACGTTTTTTAATTCTCCGAACAACGCCTCTTTGATTTGTGCTACTGCGCGCTCAGTCGCATCTGGAAATGAAATGGGCATAGTGCTATGGATTGATGCCACTCCCCGATTGTAGGCTTCTGTTAGCAACAGCGTTACATCGCTATAACCAAGAATCCATTTCGGTCGGCGAATAAGCTGCTCCCAATCAATGTCATCCACACAATGTACGCTGCCATATCCACCGCGCGCACTGATGATGGCTTTGATCCGCTCATCATGAAGCATAGTATTGAACCCGGAAACGCGCTCTGTTGCATTACCGGCAAGCTGAAAGTCGCGCCGCATCACATTTTCAGCGACCACTACCTCCAACTCCATTTGTTTAAAAAAAAACATCGCCTGCTCCAGTTGCTCAAGGGTGAGCCATCGCGCAGTTGCGGCAATACCAACGGTGTCGCCGGGCTTCAAATAGGGAGGGATCAAAATCATTGACTAAAAGTTATCTTTGCTCCCGGAATCCTCCGGATTTCAGAATGCAATCTTATGACAAAACAGCCCAAAAGATATCTCGTAACCTCGGCTTTACCTTATGCCAATGGTCCTATTCATATTGGTCATATCGCAGGTGCCTACCTTCCTGCAGACATTTTCGTTCGCTATTTGCGACTAAACAAAAAAGATGTTGCATTTATCTGTGGCTCTGACGAACATGGCGCAGCCATTACTTTGCGCGCAAAAAAAGAGGGCAAAACACCTCGAGAAATCGTTGATCATTATCACTTGTTAATGGGCAACGCGTTCAAAGATTTCGGCATTTCATTCGATGAATATCATCGCACCTCGTCGCCTGAACATCATCAAATGAGTCAAGATGTTTTTTTAAAACTCCTCAATAAGGGCGCTTTCGAAGTAGAAACATCTCAGCAATATTATGATGTTGAACAAAAACAATTTCTAGCAGATCGCTACATCATGGGCACTTGCCCGAAATGCAGCAACGACAAAGCGTATGGCGACCAATGTGAAAGATGTGGTTCGACCCTCAGTCCGCTCGATCTAATCGATCCACATAGCACCATCAGTGGCAGTAAACCTATTCTGAAAGATACCTCCCATTGGTATTTGCCTATGGGGCATCACCAAGAATGGGTGGGTGAATTCATCAAATCCGGATTACTGGATCACGCCTCACATCATGACCCAAAAGAATGGAAATCCCATGTAGTCGGGCAATGCATGAGTTGGATTGATGGTGGACTGCAAAGCCGCGCGATGACTCGCGACCTAGACTGGGGTGTTCCCGTTCCAGTGGAAGGCGCTGAAGGAAAAGTGCTTTATGTATGGCTTGATGCGCCTATTGGATACATTACCAACACCAAGGTTTGGGCAGATAAAAATGGAAAGAATTGGGAAGATTATTGGAAAAGTGAAGACTGCCAACTGATTCATTTTATTGGAAAAGACAACATCGTTTTTCACTGCATCATTTTCCCGATTATTCTAAAAGAACACGGAGAATTCATTTTGCCTACGAATGTTCCCGCGAATGAATTCATGAATCTCGAAGGAGACAAAATTTCTACTTCGAGAAATTGGGCGGTATGGCTGCATGAATATTTGGAAGACTTCAAAGGCAAACAAGATGAAATGCGTTATGTGCTTTGCAGCATAATGCCCGAACAAAAAGACAGTGAATTTACTTGGGGTGATTTCAAAGACCGCATAAACAACGAACTAGCCGACATCCTCGGAAATTTTGTGAATCGCGTTTTTGTACTTACTCATAAATTCTACAATGGCGCCGTTCCAGCCAAGCAAACCATCACAGAAACTGATGCTCAAGTGCATTCAGATATTCTCGCCACGTTTGATCAAATCGGAGTAAAAATCGAAGGGTATCGCTTCCGCGAAGCGTTGATGGAAGCCATGAACATTGCGCGACACGGGAATAAATACTTAACGGAAACCGAGCCGTGGAAATTGATCAAAACCGATCCTGAGCGCACTACAACAATTATGAATGAATGCCTCAATTTAGTTGCGCGTTTGACCATTGCGTTGGATCCTTTCATTCCATTTACCACTCAAAAAATTCGTGAAGGATTGAATTTCGGACAACCCGAATGGCATTTGGGAAAAGAAGAACAATTACTTAATCCAGGACATCTCATCGGACAATTGCCCATTCTATTTGAGAAAATCACAGACGAAATTGTTGCTGCGCAAATGGCAAAGCTTGAAGCTTCCAAAGTAACAAACGCCTCAACAGTCGTTCCTCTCAAAGACAATGTGGATTTTGAAACTTTCCAAAAAATGGATATACGGGTGGCCAAAATCATTGAAGCCGAACCGATTCCGAAAACAAAGAAATTATTGAAATTGAAAGTGGATACCGGTATTGACCAACGCACTGTGGTGAGTGGCATAGCAGAACATTATAGTGCAGAAGAAGTGGTTGGAAAAACAGTGCTTTTGCTTGCCAATCTTGCTCCGCGCGCCATCAAAGGTGTAGAAAGCCAAGGCATGATTTTAATGGCTGAAAATGCCCAAGGTGTGCTTTCAATCATCACTCCTGAAAAGGAAATGGAAGCCGGCAATGAGGTGAAATAAACGCTATGATATTCTAGTTGTTTTGAACTAGATGGCCAATTGATCGTAACACAATTTTGAAATCTCAGAGATCACACCGGGCAGTTTGGTGTTGTCCTTGCCACGTGTCATTACTAGGAGCATATAGGGTTTGTTCTTTAAATAAACAATTCCCCCTTCATGAAAATTAAATCCATTTTCATAGGGACGTTCTCCAAACTTGTGTGCCACTTCAACACCGCTTGGAATCCCTTTCATCATCCCTTCTTTATAATTTGAACGTGTTAGCAGCGTTAGTGCCCACTCACTATTCTCATCATTCAAATAAGACGAATTGTAAAGCACTCTGAAATAACGATTGTACTCGGTCACCGTCATTTGATAATTCGGATCGCTAATATCCGGAGTTGAGCAACCCAAATCGCGCATCACTTTTGAAAACATCTCCTGATTAATATGTTGATTCAGCATATTCGCAGCATCGTTATCACTATTCACAATCATTTCTTCCAAAAGGAATTTCACGTTGTATGATTGTCCTTTTATCAATGGTGCGCTCGTGCGCAATTGATCGACACGATCACTCATCACTTCGGTCAACGTGTATCGCTCATCCATTAAAGACGCATTGGACTCCGACAATTTCAAATAGGTCATTAAAATGGCCACCTTCATCAAACTCCCCGGATTGTACTTCGTGCCCGGATTGATATCAAACCATTTGTTCGTTCCCAACTCCTTGAAATAGACCGATGCTGTTTGAAGAACGCCCTCAGACTTTCTTTTTTCAATTAGATTCACCATTGAGTTGCGCAAGGAATCATATTCACTTGAAGGACATGAAAGTTCTGTCAACAAAAGTGGGTGTGTATGTCTTCCTCCGGTGGTAGAAGCCATGCTCAATTGCATAATTTCACAACCTTCAGCAACAACAGCTTTCTTTGCTTTCTTTTTTGAAGCATTTGATCCTTCCTCGGAGACAGTCCCATTCCCCATTAGGCCCCAGACAATAACAGCAGTGATCGCGCAACTCACTACTGCTGTCGGAACAATAATCCGCAGCTTATTCGACATGTAAAGATTTTTGGTCAGTCAAAACTACATCTTCACTTCATCTTGCCCTACATTTTTTTAGTTAAATCTTCGTGTTGTTTATTCCAAATCATGGAATCCTTATTTTTACACCATGCAACAAGAGAACAGGAAGCAAATCGCCGATTTCTATGATCAATATTCCGATCAGCAAAAGAAAATTTGGGTCAATATTCGACACCGAAGTATCATGCAGCGATTACAAAAAAACGGCTTGGATACTACTTCCAATGTTCTGGAAATTGGCTGTGGTGTCGGAACTCTCACTTCACTTTTGGTGAAAAAAGCAGGAAAAGTTCTCGCTATTGACATTAGTCCTACAAGTATCGAACTGGCTAAAAAAAATCTCTGCAATCGATCCAACATTCAATTTCTGGTGTCGGACATGTCAGATTTTACTTCGACTGAAAAATTTGATTTGATTGTTTTACCTGATGTGTTGGAACACATTCCCATTGAACAACATGCTGCTTTGTTTGCCACTTTAAAGCGTGTGTTGGCTTCTCATGGCAAGATTTGCATTCATATTCCCGATCCCTACGCCCTCGAATGGATTCGCAAACACACACCCGAGTTGATGCAAATCATTGATCAAAGTCTATATACCGATCAATTACTTGATGCCATTTACCCGCACCAATTGACGTTGCATAAACTCGAACGTTATTGCTTGCAAAAAGAGCTGCCCGACTATCAATGGATTGAACTCATCCATCGTCCAGAATACATCGATTTCAATAAAAAGGAATATAAAAAAGCCGTGATCGACGAAATAAAATCACGCCTTTAATCAATGTAAAATTCCCAGAGCTAAAAGCTTTTCGGCAATTTGTACGGCATTGGTCGCGGCCCCTTTTCGCAAGTTATCACTCACAATCCAACAGTTGATCGTATTCGGCTGGGTCTCATCCATACGCAATCGACCCACGAAGACCATATCACTATCTGCCGCATGAAGCAAGGGCATTGGATATTCAAACGCTTCTAAATCATCGACTACTGCCACTCCCGGAAAAGCGTTCAATGCTTCCCGAATAGCGCCCATAACAGGCGTCTTTTCAAATTCAATATTCACTGACTCCGAGTGTCCACCCATCACCGGTACACGAATCGCTGTGGCCGTTACTTTCACATTTTCGTCACCTAAAATTTTCACAGTTTCTTTTACCATCTTCATCTCTTCCTTGGTGTATCCATTGTCCATGAACACATCAATTTGAGGGATCAAATTCATGTCGATCGGATAACGATATGCCTTTTCTCCTTCGATGCCTGCGCGTTCATTCATCAATTGATCAACAGCCGCCTTTCCGGTACCTGTGACACTTTGATACGTACTCACCACCACACGTTTCACACCATACATGTCATGCAAAGGCTTCAAGACCATCACCATTTGAATGGTCGAACAATTCGGGTTGGCGATGATCATGTCATCAGCGGTCAATGCATCACCGTTGATTTCGGGAACAATCAATTTTTTGGAAGGGTCCATGCGCCAAGCCGAAGAATTATCGATCACTCGACAACCTATGGCCGCAAATTCAGGAGCGTGGGCCAAACTGGCTGCTCCTCCTGCAGAAAAAATAGCCAGGTCTGGATGCATGGCCAAAGCCGCGGGCACATCTACAATCTCCCATTTCCGATCATTCCACTCTATCGACTTACCCAACGATTTTGAACTGGCCACAGGAATAAGGGTGGTGACCGGAAATTGTCGTTCACGCAACACTTCCAGCATCTTTGAACCCACCAATCCGGTGGCACCGACTACAGCTACTTTCATCTTGAAAAATTTGGCCACAAAACTATTCCGATTTGCCCTCCAACCCAATTCATAACATTCGAAAAAAACGCAGTATTGGATTTTTTAACGTCCGTTGCGTATGTTTGAAACAATTATGAAATTCAGTACATTCCTTATACTGGCTTTACTGCTCATCGGCGCTCCTGCATTTGCGCAATTGTCGGATGATTTCAGTGATGGCAATTTTTCTGCAAACCCTGCGTGGACAGGCACATCAAGTGCGTTTACCGTCAACGCATTGAGCCAATTGCAATCCGCAGATGTAGCTGCTGGACAGGCCTACCTTACAGCCGACGCCAACGGAGCATCGCTCAATAACTCAGAATGGAATTTTTGGATTCGTCAAACCTTCGCCGGCAGCGACAATAATCAAAGTCGATTTTATCTGTCTTCCTCCTCCTACACTTTAAGCTATACTGGAAACAATTCAGCCGGCACCACGGGTTATTTCTTGAAATTCGGAGAGGGCGGAAGTGCCGATGCTGTGCGCCTTTTCAGAGATGATGGCACGGGAACGCCAATCGAAATCCTCACTGGGTCAGCCGGTAGTATCGCCGCTTCTTTCACCGCACGTATTAAAATTACCCGAGATGCCGCCGGACTTTGGTCGCTCTATGCCGATTATGCTGGAGGATCTAATTTCACTCTGCAGGGCACAGGAACAGACAACACCTACACTACCGCAGACTATATTGGTTGGATATGCACCTACACCGCTTCCAATGCCGATAACTTTTATTTGGATGATTTGTATTTCGGTGAAATTGTGGTAGACACCACTCCTCCAAGTATCATCAGCGCCGTCGCCATCGGTCCGACAGCAGTGGATGTGCAATTTTCTGAAGTCCTTACTGCACTTAGCGCTCAAAACACAGCGAATTATTCTATCACCGGAATCGCATCCATTACATCGGCGATATTGGATGGGATTGACCCTTCTTTGGTGCATCTCACCCTAGGTAGTGCACTTCCCGTCAACACCGACTTGACGCTCACAGCAAGCAACATGGTCGATTTGTTCGACAATACTATGAGCTCGGATAATGTGGTATTCCAATATTTCGTAGCCGCCAACGCCGAATATCGCGATGTCGTTTTCAATGAAATCCTCGCCGACCCCGATCCCGCAGTGGGTCTACCCGCCTATGAATTTGTTGAATTGCACAACCCCACTTCCGAAGCATTCAACCTAGAAGGCTGGGAGTTTGTCAATTCTACCACCGTGAAGATTTTACCGAACTACAACCTTGCACCGGGAGGTTTTGTCATTCTCTGCGACGCAGCCAATACTGCTTTCTTTGAAAATGCCATCGGCATCGCTTCTTTCACCGCCCTCACGAATGCGGGAGATAGTCTCACTTTGATCAATGACGCAGGAACTTTGATCGATTATGTGGCCTACAGCGATGATTGGTTCGATACGTCCGAAAAACTTGATGGCGGTTGGACACTAGAACTCATCAATCCACTTTTGTATTGCCAGTCTTCCGCCAATTGGATGGAATCTCAAAATCCAAATGGCGGCACGCCCAATGCAACCAACTCCGTGTATGATATTACACCAGACGCCCAAGCGCCAGTTATTCTTGGATATTCCCTTACCGACGCCAATCAATTGATTATTCAGTTTGATGAAGCCATGGATCAAAACACATTGGCATCAGCAACTATTAATTTTACCTCGGGCCCTACTGTGAGCACTGTGATTTGGTATGGTGGAAATGAGGCCATCATTATCACCCCAAGTGGAAATCTCGCTCCAGGAGCCACTTACAGCATCGTCATCAATGGCCTTACCGATTGTTCTGGTAATCCGTTAAGCACAGCGGAGTTTTCATTCACCATTGGTTTCCTGCCACAAATCGGAGATATTATCATAACTGAAATAATGGCTGATCCCGAACCTTCATTCGGTGCGCCAAGTGCCGAGTACATCGAGATTTACAACAAAACCGAACAATTGCTCGATATATCTGGAATGAAAGTAAATAGCGGCACATTCGCTGATCAGGTTTTACTCCAGCCCGGTGAGTACATGCTCTTAGGTGATGTAGACAATACCTTCTACTTTATTGCTGTGGAACACCAAGCTTTGATGGATGGATTTCCCGGTCTTACCAACACAGGCGGCACTATTACTCTTTTTAACGCTAATAATGAAATAATCGATGAGGTCGTATATGAAGACTCATGGTATCAAGATCCTTCCAAGGCAGACGGAGGCTATTCACTTGAATTAATCAATCCTTTCGATCCGTGCAGCACAGGCAGCAACTGGCGCCCAAGCAACAGCACTTCCGGAGGCACACCGGGCGCTCAAAACAGTGTTTATGATGATTCACCCGACACTACTGCGCCATACGTGACATATGTTTTCTCAGGTCCTTTGTCCTTAGTCACTGTGCTATTTGACGAACCTTTAGACGAAGGCATTCTTGACGGTATCACATGGGAAGTGAATGGTGAAACGTTGACCCCCGTGAGCATCAGTTTTACAGACAATGACCACGACGGTTTGTATCTAGGCTTTGAAGGAGCCTTAGCGGGTCAACTCTACCAATTCGAGATTTTCAGCATTGCAGATTGTTGGGGCAACGAAGCCAATAATATCATAGGTACATTCACTTTACCGCAAGCTGCACAACTCGGCGATATCGTGATCAACGAAATTCTTTCCAATCCTTTCGATGACGGAAGCGATTTCATTGAACTTTATAACAATAGTCCGCGGGCCATTTCACTTTCCAACTGGGCGCTTACCCGCGAAGTGGATGGCGCACTGGAAAGCATCGATCTCATTACCGAATACCAATTGGTGCTTTATCCCGGTGAATACATCGTGCTCACCGAAGACGGCTCCACCCTGTCCAATCACTACCCATTTACCAAGTCAGATCGCATCTGGTTGGTAGAAGATATGCCTACATTAAACAATGATGAAGGTATTGTAGTACTTCTCGCACCAGACGCGTCTATCATGGATCGCGTTAGTTACAATGTCGATATGCACTTTGCTTTGCTTGATGATCTTGATGGTGTATCACTCGAGCGTTTAGACCCTGTGCGCGCCAGCGATGAGCAAACCAATTGGCATTCTGCTGCACAATCGCAGGGTTTTGCTACGCCTGGCTATTTGAATTCACAAGCTACCGGTGCGGTGATTGCCGAAGAACAAATCACCATTTATCCTGAAATTTTCTCACCGGATAACGACGGCTATCAAGATGTCGTGACCATACTTTACAGCGATGATACGCCAGGTCTTACAGCGAATATTTATATTTACGATAGCTCTGGTAGACAAGTGCGGTATTTGACGAAAAACGAATTACTCGGAGTCAACAGTTCGATCAGTTGGAACGGAATTACTGATGACGGTTTGCTTGCCCCAGTTGGCATTTACATCATTTATCTCGAAGTTTTCTCAACAGACGGTCAGTCAACAAAGATTAAAAAAACCTGCGTGTTGGCCCACAAACTCAACTGATGTATATCGTCAAAACTCCCGAAATGCTTCAACCTCTAGTGAATGATCTCCTCTGGAGCATTCATACCTTTGAGAAAGAAGTATTCCTCACGTTTGATGATGGTCCAACACCTTTAGTAACCGAACAAACGCTCGATTTGCTCAAAACCCACAATGCGAAGGCGACATTCTTTTGTTTGGGAAAAAATGTTGAAGCCTATCCTGAATTGTTCCAGCGTTTGCATGATGAAGGACATACCGTTGGAAATCACACTTACGATCATCCGAATGGAAGAAAAACGGAACTCTTCACCTATTTGCGCAGTGTAGCAAAAGGAAAAAAACACATTCAGTCGTCATACTTCCGACCTCCCTATGGGCAAATTACACGAGCACAAGTCAACGCGTTGAAGAAGCAATACCGCATTGTCATGTGGGATATCATCACCGGTGATTTTGACCAAAAAATTGATGAAGAACAATGTGTTCGAAACGTGCTTAACAATGTCAAGCGCGGGAGCATCATAGTATTTCATGACAGTATAAAAGCAGCACCGCGCATGCTGCCCGCATTGAAGCAAGTCCTTGAGGCATTATCTGATCGTGGTTATTCCTTCTCCGCATTGCCCTAACTTTGCCTTATGTACGTCAAACCCAAAAAACATCTTGGACAGCATTTTCTGAAAAATCCGGAAATCTGTGAGAACATTGCTGCTGCCCTTACCGGATATGGTGATTACAAAGACATACTCGAAATTGGCCCGGGTACGGGCGCGTTAACCTCGTTTTTATTGCGCCGCAAAGAATTTCACACCAAAGTGGCGGAAATCGATCAGGAATCCATCACATATCTCCGCGCGTACTTTCCAGAATTGCGGGAAAATATCATTGATAAGGACTTCCTAACTCTTCCTCTCGACCAACTTTACTCCGGACAGGTGGCCATTGTGGGTAATTTCCCGTACAACATTTCATCACAAATATTATTTCGTGTATTGGATTATAAAGAGCTCGTTCCCGAGGTAGTCGGCATGTTTCAAAAAGAAGTAGCAGAGCGCGTGGCTGGACATCCGGGCAACAAAGACTATGGTATTTTAAGCGTGTTGATTCAAGCTTACTACGACGCCGAATATCTGTTCACCGTCGGAGAGCACGAATTCGACCCACCTCCCAAAGTGAAAAGCGGGGTGATTCGACTCAAGCGCAAAACCGAACAAGCATTCGGTTGTGATGAAAAGAAATTTAAATTATTAGTAAAAACAGCATTCAATCAACGACGTAAAATGTTGCGCGGGTCGATCAAATCGCTCATTCCCCCTACCGTCGATAGCACCCAACACGTTTTCACTCTCCGCCCCGAACAACTCACCGTTCAAGACTTCAAAGACTTAACGAACCTCATCTTCCCCGATAAACCCTAACTCCCAAATCACCAAACTCTCCAACCATCTCTAGCACACGAACACACTAGCATTCTAGCACACTAAAAAAATGTCTCTCAACCGCTTTAATATCCGCGCCTATTTCATCCTCTTTAACGATTATGATGAAATCCTGCTTTCTGACGAATTGATCGCCGGAAAAAAATACACAAAATTCCCTGGCGGTGGAGTAGAATTGGGAGAAGGCATCGAAGATGCCGTCCGTAGAGAAGCGATAGAAGAACTCGGCCAAGAAGTCGAAATTGTTCAACACATTTATACCACCGGATTCTTCGTTCAAAGCGCATTTCGCCCTTCTGACCAAATTATTTCCGTATACTATCAAGTGCACCTGCTTGAGCCTGCGCGATTCAGAACAACTACCGTCAAATTTGATTTCGACACCAATAATCACCAAACCGAATCCTTCCGCTGGGCCAAATTAAAAGACATCCACCCCAACGAACTCTCCTTCCCTGCAGACAAATACCTTCTGCAACAGCTGCAAGCGAATCAGTAGAGAACTAGAACGAGATCTAGAACTAGAAACTTGAAACCCGAAACTCCGTTATATTCGCACTATGATTTCGCGCGACACCATAGATCGGATATATCAGGCCGCTGTTATTGAAGAGGTCATTGGCGAGTTCGTGAATCTTAAAAAATCCGGCTCCTCTTGGAAAGGACTTTCGCCTTTCGCCAATGAAAAGACCCCCAGCTTCTTTGTTGTACCTGCAAAAGGCATTTACAAAGATTTTTCTTCAGGCAAAGGAGGCAACGTGGTGGACTTTCTCATGGAGCATGAAAAGCTCAACTATCCTGAGGCACTACGCTGGCTCGCGGCCAAGTACAATATCGAAATCGAAGAGGAGCGACAAACCGAAGAGCAGCAGCAGGAAAAATCAGAACGTGAGCAATTATCCATTGTTTCGGAATGGGCGGCACGTTGGTTTCATGAACAATTGCTCAACACAGAGGAAGGTCAAGCCATCGGACTCAGTTATTTTCAAGAACGCGGTTTTCGTCCCGATACGATTCGCAAATTTCAGCTTGGCTATTGCCCCGATCGCTGGGATGCCATGTCGAAAGCCGCACTTGAAGCAGGATACAACTCACAATACTTAGAAAAAACGGGCCTCACTCGTCTGCGTGATAGCGGAGATCCTTACGATTTCTTCCGCGGCCGGGTCATTTTTCCGATCCACAATATCAGCGGCAAAGCCATTGCATTTGGTGGTCGAACACTCAAGTCGGACAAGTCGGTTGCCAAGTACTTCAACAGTCCGGAAAGCGAGCTCTATAATAAGAGCAATGTGCTTTTTGGATTGCATTTGGCGAAAAATTCCATTGTAAAAAATGATGTCTGCTATTTGGTGGAAGGGTACACAGATGTCATTTCGCTGCATCAAGCCGGTGTAGAAAATGTTGTCTCCTCCAGTGGAACAAGCCTCACCGAAGGTCAAATCCGTTTGATCAAACGCTATACGCCAAATATCACCATCTTATATGATGGCGATAGTGCCGGTATCAAAGCCAGTTTCCGCGGGATCGACATGATCCTCAAGGAAGGCATGAACGTCAAGGTGGTACTCTTCCCAGACGGCGACGATCCCGACAGCTTTGCACGTAAACACAGCAGCGAAGAAATCCAAAGTTTCATTGCGGCAAATGCCAAAGATTTCATCACGTTCAAAACATCTTTGCTTATCGAAGATGCGGGCGGAGACCCCGTAAAACGTGCGGGACTAATTCGTGGTATCGTAGAAAGCATCGCTCTCATTCCAGACGCCATCACGCGCGCGGTGTACACACAAGAATGCAGTCACTTGCTGAATATCCAAGAGCAAGTCCTCATTGGTGAATTGAATAAGGTCATTGTCAAACTTTCCAAAAAAGATCAAGGCAAAGACGAACCACTGCCCATTCTTGATGATGTGCCGCATACCGGCATTCCAGATCCGGAACTATCACAGGAAGAATATGACCTCCTCCATCAGGAACGTGATTTCGTTCGCCTCTTGCTTACCTACGGCGATCAGGCGATTGAAATCGTTGTGCACAATGAATTCAATGAAGAAGAACGCGTTCCCATCAGCGTAGCCGAATACTTGATCGGTAGTCTCGAACAAGACGGAATGATTTTGGAAAGCGATGTATACAAGAAAATTTTATTAGAATACATCGAGTTTATTGGTCGCGAAGAATTTCCCGAAGCGCGCAATTTTGCTCTTCATCAAGACCAAAGTATATCCTCCGAGACTAGCCAAGTGCTTTCTTCGCCTTATGAATTGAGCGAAAACTGGACACTTAAGCATAGCGTCTATCCAGAGACAGAAGACATGCAATTGAAAAAGGCGGTGAAAGATTGTATTTTTAGATTCAAGTTGCGCAAGATCATTCAGATGATTCGCGGAGTTGAAAAAGACATGGAAGCGAATCTTCAAAATGAAGAAATGCTCGACGCGCTAATGAAAGAAAAAATCGCCTTGGACAATGCGAAAAAACAGATTGCCAAATATTTTGGATCAGTAATTATATAATCTGGGTGAACCCTATAGAATTAGACAAATATATTTCGAATGAGCGGAGCCTTATAAAAGGGCTTACGCTTTTTCTGCGTCATCATCCCACAAGTTCAGAAGAAGAATGGGATGAGTTGTTCAATTCAATTATTGATCAACTGAAAAACCGCACTGATTGGAAATTAGCATTCAATCATGAAGTAAAAAATCTATTGGCCTTAGAAGGTCTGAGTGACTTACTAAGTACCTCCAATATTCACCATCAAAGCACTTTTTGGCAAGAGTTTACATCAAAACTTCGCGCCTCAATCATTCCCCGATTGCGCAACGAAAATCCTTTTCGATTTCGCATTCGACGTATTTTCGATTTTGACCAAGATGCTTCATGGCTCCAAAAAATTTCCATTCAACAAATTGCCCAAATTCGTAGCATACTAAAAGAAGATATTAGTTCTGAAGAACTAAGAAGCAATGTATGGCACGCTGTAAGAATCATTTCGCACAAAATCGCTGCACTCGGCATTGAAAACCGAATGAATATTCGGCATCAAGATGAAAAGATCCATCACGCCATATTTATGGCTGTGCCAGCTCAAGCAGAAACTTTTTTACTCGCCATTACCCCAACCGATCGCGAGCAAAATAAAGACTTGCTCAGATATACCCTCGACAAATGCAGTCGATACCTTTTAGACGTCATGGATGCCTCAGAAATACAAGGCACAGATATTCAAAAAACTTTCTTGGTCACCAAAACACGTGAGCTAATCAACAGACTTGAAAATTTGATTAACCTCATACAGCCCGGAAATCAACATGCCGATGTAGCTCTTCATCATTTGCTAAAAGATTTGGTAGAAGAAGAATATTCTTCGCAAGATTTTTCACACTTCTTCAAATCCAACTTGAAGAATCTTAGCCTTCGTGTATCAGAGCATACAAGCCACACCGGCGAGCACTACATCGCCGAAAACGCTAAAGAATATCGTCAATTCATGTTTGCTGCAATAGGTGCAGGCTTCATCGTAAGCATTTTGGTATTCTTTAAAGCTTGGCTTCACAAAGTAGGATTTCCTCCCATTTGGGAGGGTTTGGCTTATTCGCTCAATTATGTTCTAGGCTTTGTATTGATTCAAGTATTTCATTTCACCCTGGCCACCAAGCAACCGGCAATGACCGCTTCAGCCATAGCGCGATCAATAGATAGCAAAGATGGCAAACCCAATTTCGCCGAACTGGCAATTACCATTGTTCGAGTTATTCATACCCAGACCATTTCATTCATTGGAAATCTGCTCATCGTTTTCCCCTTGCCATTTATTTTCGCTTGGCTACTGGATCTCGGCTTCGGTTACCAACTTTATTCTACGGAAAAAGCTATTGGTGTAATTGAGAATCAACACCCTTGGCTTTCCGGCTCACTTTGGTTCGCTGCCATCACAGGAATATTCCTTTTCATGAGTGGAATCATTGCAGGATATTGCGATAATCGGATGATTTTTTCGCGCATTCCCGAGCGAATTCGACAAATGAAAAACCTTCATCGCTTCCTCGGTTTTAAGCGCACCATAGCACTTTCCAAATATTTAGACCAAAATGCGGGTTCGCTCGCCGGGAATATTAGTTTGGGCTTTTTTCTTGGTTTCGCCACGTTTATCGGTGAAATAACCGGGTTTCCATTTGATATTCGACACATCACTTTTGCCGCAGGCACATTTACTTCCGCACTTTACTCTGCCGGAAGCATGGTCCCTTTGAATGAAATTCTCATTGTTTTCTTTGGTATCCTGTTTATTGGATTTATCAATTTCGCGGTTTCCTTTGGTCTCGCCTTCTACTTCGCTTGTAAAAGCCGAGGAGTTAGTATCCGTAAAACCCCAGAAATATTCACTTTTCTTAGAAAGTACTTGAAAAAGTACCCTCAAGATTTATTCACCGCACCGAGACATCCACGGAAACCCGAAGATTTGCTCTAGGAGCCTCGCACAATGCAACCGCCAAAATCGGTGTGATACTCTATTACTCAAGATCCTCGCGCCATTCATGCACTGAAACGAGCCAACAAATCGCAATTTTTTTGGCTCAATACCTTTTTCATGGTATTTTTGCCTTCCAAACCCAATTTAGAAGTGGTCTAAATAAAAATAGGCGGCCCAGAACATTCTACACTTCTACGGGTTTAACGTAAAAACGCACAAATGATCAAAGTGAATGATAGCGCCCGCGAACAAGTGATCAAATTGCTCGCAGATGAAAAACACCCTGCCGGATCTTTCGTAAGAGTTGGCGTCGAAGGCGGTGGTTGCAGTGGTCTGATGTATCAACTCACCTTCGACCAAGAAATGAAAGAAGGAGACCAAGTTTTCGAAGACAATGGAGTGAAAGTAGTGGTTGATAGAAAATCTTTTCTCTACCTCGTTGGAACCGAACTCAACTATGCCGGAGGTCTCAATGGCAAAGGATTCGAATTTAAAAACCCAAACGCCTCTCGCACCTGTGGTTGCGGAGAAAGTTTCTCAATCTAACCGATCATGGCATACGAAGGCGACGAATTATTAGACTCGGTTACCAATAAAGATTACGAATTCGGCTTTACCACCAATATCGAATCTGACAGAGCCCCAGCCGGTCTCAATGAAGACATCATTCGTTTCATTTCCGCTAAAAAGGAAGAACCCGAATGGTTGCTCGAATGGCGCTTGGATGCTTTTCGCATCTGGCAAAAAATGACAGAACCCGAATGGGCGCACGTTTCGTATACAAAACCTGATTTCCAAGCCATTTCTTATTACGCTGCTCCAAAGCAAAAAAAGAAATACAACAGCCTCGATGAAATCGATCCGGAATTGCGCCGCACCATGGAAAAACTCGGCATTTCGCTCGAAGAGCAAAAACGCCTGAGCGGTGTAGCTGTCGACTTTGTAATGGACTCGGTTTCTGTAGCGACCTCGTTTAAAGAAAAACTCGCCGAACTCGGAATCATCTTCTGCTCAATGAGTGAAGCTGTTCAAGAACATCCTGAGTTGGTAAAAAAATATCTAGGCACAGTCGTTCCTAAGACAGACAATTTTTACGCTGCACTAAACAGTGCCGTCTTCACCGACGGTTCATTCTGTTACATTCCAAAAGGCGTTAAATGTCCTATGGAATTGAGCACGTACTTCCGAATCAACGAAGCTGGCACCGGACAATTCGAACGCACCTTGGTGGTGGCCGACGCCGGAGCTTATGTTTCATACCTCGAAGGGTGCACCGCTCCTCAGCGTGATGAAAACCAATTGCACGCTGCCGTCGTTGAACTCGTTGCACATCAAGATGCCGAGATCAAATACAGCACCGTACAAAACTGGTATCCCGGTGATAAAAATGGCAAAGGCGGCGTGTTCAACTTCGTTACCAAACGTGGACTCTGTGAAGGAAATCATTCTAAAATTTCGTGGACCCAAGTTGAAACGGGATCAGCCATTACCTGGAAATATCCTTCTTGTATTTTGAAAGGAGACTACAGTGTTGGCGAGTTCTATTCTGTCGCTGTGACCAACAATGCCCAACAAGCAGATACCGGCACCAAAATGATTCATATTGGAAAACATACCAATAGCACTATCATCTCTAAAGGTATTAGCGCCGGAAACAGCAACAACAGCTACCGCGGGTTGGTGCAAATCAACAAATCGGCCGATCATGCACGCAATTTTTCACAATGCGATTCATTGCTCATGACCGATCATTGCGGAGCACACACCTTCCCTTATATCGAGGTAAAAAACAAAACCGCGAAAGTGGAACACGAAGCCACCACATCGAAAATTGGTGAAGACCAAATCTTCTATTGCCTCCAACGTGGCATCGATCAAGAAAAAGCCATTTCATTGATCGTAAATGGATACGCTAAAGAAGTACTCAACAAATTGCCTATGGAATTTGCAGTTGAAGCACAAAAACTATTAGCGATCTCCCTTGAAGGAAGCGTTGGCTAGTATGCTAGTGTGGCAGTGTGCTAGAGAAAATGAAATAGAGAATTAGAGAATTAGATATTAATGCTTGTAGCTTATAGCTTACAGCTTACAGCCAAAAATAATGATTGAAATAAAAAATTTACATGCCCGCATCGAAGAGAAGGAAATCCTTCGTGGGTTGAATTTTGAAGTAAAGCCGGGCGAAGTGCACGCCATCATGGGACCCAATGGTTCCGGAAAATCTACACTCGCCTCCGTATTGGCAGGCAAGGAAGATTATGAAGTAACCGGCGGTGAAGTCATTTTCAATGGAAAAAATTTGCTTGAAATGAGTCCAGAAGATCGCGCTCGCGAAGGACTGTTTCTCGCATTTCAATATCCGGTAGAAATCCCCGGGGTTAGCAACATCAACTTCCTTAAAGCGGCTGTTGGCGAGGTGCGTGAATACCGCGGTTTACCAGCGCTCTCAGCCAAAGAATTTTTGGCTTTGGTCAATGAAAAATCTAAACTCGTTGAACTCGATGGTCAACTCACCAATCGCTCTGTCAACGAAGGTTTCAGTGGTGGTGAAAAGAAACGCAATGAAGTATTTCAAATGGCGATGCTCGATCCGAAACTCGCAATTCTCGATGAAACAGACTCTGGTCTCGATATCGATGCCTTGCGTATTGTGGCCAATGGCGTAAATGCCATGCGCAGTCCCGAACGTTCATTCGTAGTCATCACACACTATCAACGCTTGTTGGAGTTCATCGTTCCCGACTTTGTACACGTGTTGTACAAAGGCCGCATCGTAAAATCAGGTACCAAAGAATTGGCGCTTGAACTGGAAGAGCGCGGATACGACTGGATCAAAGAAGAAGTAGCAGAAAAAGCCTAATCATGGAAACCACAACGGCTTCATCACCGAAAGAAAAATGGACCACGTTGGCTGCGCATGCCGGTGTACTTTCCTCTTCAGCAAATGTGGAGCACTTTGAACTGCCCACAACACGCCATGAAGAATGGAAATACACACGCACAACGCGCATCGCGGCTGAAGAATGGAAGTGGACCAAAGAAGAAAACACACAAGGTCTCGAAGACACCATCATTACTGATCTCAATGCACTACGCATTGTATTTATTAATGGTCAATATAGCCCAAGTCATTCTCAATTGAATGACATCAAGGGTTTGTCTATTCGATTCAATCAGAATATTTCATCTGCTGATCTAGCCTCATTCCAACCGGAAGAAGCCATTCACTTTTTCGATGCACTGGCGCGTCAATCAAGCAGCAGTGCAGTATTTATTCAGGTAGCAAAGAATACAATTTTGGATAAAAATATCCATATTGTACACCTCAACAATTCCGCTCAAACACTCTCTACCGCAGCGGTGTTTGTGCATGTACTCCAAAGTGCATCTATCCATATTACAGAAACATTTCACGGGATTGAAAACACAAAAACCCTGATCATTCGAGGTCTCCAGGCGCGTGTCGAGGAAAATGCCCGCATGGAATATGTAAAAATCCAAGCAGAAAAAGATGATCAATTTCATATTGCCATAGATCGTCTTCACCTTGCTTCGAATGCCTATTCCAATTTCAACACACTTACCGTAGATGGTGGATGGGTGCGCAACGACTTGCGTATGGTGCTCGATGGTCAAAACATCGAAGCACACATCAACGGATTCTATCTGCCACGCCGCAAGCAATTGATCGATAATCACACAATGGTGGAACATCGCTACCCCAATTGCAACAGCAATGAGTTGTACAAAGGCATCCTCTTCGATCAGGCTACAGGTGTATTCAATGGTAAAGTATATGTGCGCAAAGACGCTCAAAAAACAAACGCGTATCAAAACAACGCGAACGTGCTTGTGGGAGAAGATGCCACGATGAATACCAAACCTGAGTTGGAAATTTATGCCGATGATGTGAAATGCAGCCACGGCACCACTACAGGCCAAATTGACGAAAGCGCTATGTTCTATCTACGCGCTCGCGGACTCGGTGAAGATAGTGCCCGTAAACTCTTAACCACCGCTTTCATCAATGATGTATTGAACAAAGTCGATAACGAAGCTGTTCGAATCCATGTACTCGAGGCCCTCTCCGCAAAAGGACTCTTATACAGTTAATCATGGAAACCACCAAAACACAATTCGATGTAGCTACTTTGCGTGATGAATTTCCCATTCTTCACCAAGAAATAAAAGGCTATCCGCTTGTGTATTTTGACAATGCTGCTACTTCTCAAAAGCCTTTAGCTGTTGTAGAAAGCATTACCAATTATTATCTCAACTACAACGCGAATATTCATCGTGGGGTGCATCACTTAGCCACTTTGGCGACAGAAGCGTTTGAAAGTACGCGCAAAAAGACCGCTGCTTTCATACGTGCACGCGAACACCGCGAAATAATTTTCACTTCCGGAACTACAGATTCCATCAACCTGGTGGCCTTTACATGGGGCCGAATGAACATTCATTCGGGTGATGAAATTTTGGTTTCTTGGTTAGAACACCATAGCAATATTGTGCCTTGGCAAATGCTCTGTGAAGAAAAAGGTGCCATTCTCAAGGTAATCCCAATTACACAAGAAGGAAAATGGGACGTCGATCAATTGGATTCCTTGATTTCATCGAAAACCAAGTTGGTAGCGGTAAATCACGTATCCAACGCCTTGGGCACGATCAATCCGATCGAGCTTATCATCACCAAAGCAAAAACTGTTGGTGCGCGCGTACTCATTGATGGCGCTCAATCCGTTGTGCACTTTCCAATTGACGTTCAAGCCCTCGACTGTGATTTCTATGCATTCAGTGCGCATAAAATTTACGGACCCACCGGTGTCGGCGTGTTGTATGGAAAAGCGGAAGTTCTCGAAACCATGCCGCCCTATCGTGGTGGAGGTGAAATGATCTCGACCGTTTCCTTTAGCGGCACCACTTACAACGAAATTCCGCACAAATTCGAAGCAGGTACACCCAATATAGAAGGTATTATCGCCTTCGGCGCCGCCCTCGACTTTGCATCATCACTTGATCATGAAGCACTTCATCATCATGAACAAGAACTGCTGCGGTATGCCACGGCGCAGTTGCGTGCCATCGACGGTGTGACCATTTATGCCGACCATGACGAAAAAGTATCTGTGATCTCATTCAATGTGGAAGGTATTCATCCCTTTGATATTGGAACTTTGCTCGACAATCAGGGAGTTGCCGTGCGCACCGGACACCATTGTGCGCAGCCCTTAATGGAGTACTTTTGTATTCCCGGAACCATTCGGGCTTCTTTCGCGATTTACAATACCAAAGAAGAAGTGGACCTATTCATCGCAGCGCTAAATAAAGCGCTCACAATGTTGCGTTAAATGACTCTCGAAGAAAGACAACAGGAATTGATCAATGAGTTTGCCATGTTCGACGACTGGATGCAGAAGTATGAATACATCATTGAACTCGGGAAAGACTTGCCTGTTATTGATGAAACTTACAAGAACGACGATCATTTGATCAAAGGATGTCAATCGCGCGTTTGGTTGCATGCCGAGCGTAATGCCGACGAAACCATCTCTTTCAAAGCGGATAGTGATGCCATCATTACCAAAGGCTTGATTTCGATGATGATTCGGGTAATGAATAATTTACCCGCAGACGTCATCGCCAACGCAGACTTGCATTTCGTTCAGGACATCGGATTGACCCAACACCTTAGTCCGACCCGTTCTAACGGACTTGCCTCCATGATCAAACAAATGAAAATATATGCCTTGGTAGGCAATAAGCTCTAAGCACAGCCTTATGACACGAAGTGAAATGCAAAATAAAGTCATCGAAGTCCTCAAGACGATCTACGATCCAGAGATTCCCGTAGATATCTATGAGTTGGGATTGGTATACAATATCGATGTCAACGACGACCAATTCGTGACTATAACGATGACCCTCACTTCGCCTTCTTGTCCTGTAGCAGAAACCCTTCCACCCGAAGTTGAACAAAAAGTTGCCAGCATCGAAGGCGTAAGCGGCGCCAAAGTCGAAATCACCTGGGAACCATCGTGGGATAAAAGCATGATGAGTCAAGAAGCCATGTTGGAGTTAGGGTTTCTGTAATAGTTTGCTAGTATGCTAGTGTGCTAGTGTGCTAGAGATAGAAATTAGAGATTAGAAACCAGAAACTAGAAACCAGAAACCAGAAACTATGAAGAAGCTTGCAATACTTGGATCAACCGG
>JBMOFW010000007.1:0-31187 GCA_049318685.1 Flavobacteriales bacterium | reverse complement strand
AAAGACTATGGCACCAAGTCCAATGATTAGCACGTTGCCCGAAAGACCTTCTCGATACATCGCGAAAATAAATGCCGTGAATGTGAGCACCGATCCTACATCAGGTTGTTTGAGAATAAGTAAGGCCGGTAAACCTATAATGGCAGCTGCTACCCCTCTCGTTTTCCAATTTTTAAATTGCGATCCCGAGGATGAAATATACTTGGCGAGTAGGAGTCCAACGCCAATCTTCGAAAACTCCGAAGGTTGAATCCCAAAATCACCAATGCCAAACCAAGCCTTTGCCCCATTCACTTCTTTTCCCACAATCAATACAAGAACCAGGAGCAACACAAAAAAACCATATATAAAAATGGCTAGTTTATTAAAGAAATCTCCCTCTACATAAAGCGTAGTGACGGCCAGAAAAAAAGAAACTAAAATCCAAATGAACTGCTTGCCATACTCTTGACTAAAGTCAAACAAACTTGGATGCTGAAAATCATAGGCAGCACTATAAATATTCATCCAACCAAAAAGCACGAGAGCCACGTAGATGATAATCGTGGTCCAATCGAGGCGTTCGAGGGCGAGTGACTGGTTATCTTTCACTGATCGAGGAAGTTTGCTTCAAGGATGCGCTTTTCAGCCGCAACGTTGGTGATGGTATCTGTCAAGTATTTTTCGATCATCAAACTCGCGATAGGTGCCGACCAAGTACCGCCGAATCCGGCGTTTTCGACGTATACACTCAACGCGATCTTTGGATTATCCTTGGGTGCGAAACACACAAACACAGCGTGGTCTTCGCGTGGTTCATTTTGCACGGTTCCGGTTTTACCACAAATCACAATATCTTTCAATTTAGCGCGCGACGCAGTACCACCGGGCTCCAATACTTTTTCCATGGCATTCACCACCGTGCGGAAATACGCTGTATCGATACCTGTGTCATAACGCACCATAAATTCTTCTCTGGGCTTTCCGCCAATTCCAATTTGCTTAACCGTATGCGGAGCAACATACCAACCTCGATTGGCAATTATGCACGCCAGGTTGCACATTTGAATAGGCGTCACCAACATTTCTCCTTCACCGATACTCAACGAATAAATGGTACTGAATGCCCATTGCAATTCGCCATACCACTTGTCGTAGTATGCAACACCGGGCACCAATCCCGATTTTACATTGGGAATATCTGTACTCAAATTGCTTCCAAATCCAAAGCGTTTGATGTGTTCTTGCCAAATACCCAATCCGATACGTGCATCTTTAAAGCGACTAGTTTTATCACGATCACCCTCTACTACACGCTGCATCACTCCACGGAAATAAGGATTACAACTGTGCACTATGGCCATCTCCAAATTGTCCATACTATGCGAACCGTGGCAACCAATAATGCCGCGATTGCAGGCGATGCGCGTATCGGGCGTAATGGCACCGATTTGCAAAGCAGCCAACGATTGTGCTAGTTTGAAAATCGAACCAGGACGGTATTGCGCTTGTGTGGCACGATTGAACAAGGGTTTTTGTTTATCCGAATTAAGCACTTTGAAATTATGCCCACGAGCACGTCCCACAAGCAAATTAGGATCGTAAGTTGGTGCGCTCACAAGTGCCAAGATTTCTCCGGTCGAGGGTTCTATGGCCACGATACACCCACGCTTATTCTTCATTAATTCCTCTCCGTAGCGCTGCAATTCGGCATCAATGGTAGCAATCAAGTCCGTCCCTTCAACAGCGGCGATGTCAAGGCTTCCATCAGCTACATTGCGCTCCACGCCAAGATTATCCCGATACACATACTTTACACCGCGTGTTCCGCGAAGTTCTTCTTCGTACGATTTTTCAATACCACTCTTTCCAATGTAATCTCCACGACGATAATCTGGATGTTTTTCCATTTCATTCTTATCAATCTCTGCTACGTCACCTAATAGTAGCGCACCGATAGATTGAGGATAAACGCGAAGGGTACGCGGTGTTCCGAAGAAACCTGGATACTAGTAGAGTTGCTCCGAAATCTTGGCATATTCCGGAGGGGTCATTTGTTTGATAATCGGCGAAGGCTTGTATTTGACATTGGGCCACGACACGGCTTTCTTTAATCCTGCGCGCAACTCTTCGGGTGTCAATTTTACCAATTCGCAAAACGCCACCGTGTCAAACGGCTTCACATCTTTGGGAAGCACCATTAGATCATACACCGTTTGATTGGTTACGAGCAATCGCCCTTTACGATCGTAGATCAGTCCGCGAGAAGGATAGACAATAACCTCTTTTTCGGTCAGTGCAGTGCCTTTGTTTTTCCAATCGGGATTCAGCACTTGCAGAGAAAGCAAACGCAGAGCATAAATGATTCCAATTATGCTAACGATCAGAATGATGGTAATTCTTCTGCCGTCGAGGTTCACAATTCGTTGCTTTTTGAATTATAAATGAGGTATTGACCAATGGTCATAAGCAAGAGTGTCGCAGCGGCACTCAAGATAATATGCAAGAGTTGATAGAAAAAATCGCTCAATCGCATGACCTCCATAAAGAAAAGCCAAGTGTGATGAACGAAAGTGAGAATACCAGCATAGGTCAGGTACCAAGCCAATCCCATTTTTTGAACGGTGGGTTTCATACTGACATCGTACCCCTCACGCGGCGCGAAAAGGCGTTGAACGAGCGGTTGAACAAAAGCGAGCCAAAGACAGGCACTTGTGTGTAAACCCGGAGGCCCGGAAAACCAGTCCATTGTCATCCCCACGCTAAATCCGACGAGAAGCAAAAGCCATCGCGGTGTTGAGAATGGGAGCATGAGTATGCCGAAAATATATATCCATGGCAAAATCAAACCATCCAATGGTTGCATTCTGCTCACCACTAAAGCTTGGAGCAGAATCAAGAAAGCGATGCGCAGTATATTAACGATTACTGTTATCCCCATCAGTGATTTGAGATTGAATAAGCAAAGAATCTTGTTCCAAACGGAATTTATCGTTGATCACTTGGACGTGACTCAATTTCCTAAAATCAGTACTCAACCGAATGGTTATTCGGTGGAAGTTTTCTTCTGCACGGTCGTCCATTTGGGAGACATAGCCCACAGTGATATTATCGGGGAAACTTTCAGCCAAACCGGAAGTCATTACCGTATCACCGATTTCTACAGGCACGTGCTTTGGAATTTCCTTGATTGTGGCCAATTCAGGATCTCCCCCTTGCCACACCAACAAGCCGAGATCTCCACTACCTTTCATTCGCACGCTCGCTACAAATTTGCTGTGTAAAACAGGCATCACCACAGCAAAATGATCACTAACACTGGTCACTTTGCCAACAATATTACCATTGGCAATTACAGCCATATCCTTTTTTATTCCGCCGATACTTCCGCGATCTAGCATGATAAAATTACTTTCTCTATTGAGGGTAATATTCACCACTTTGGCTGTTCGATAATCATATTTCTGCAAAAACAAAGTATCATTAACATGAAGCACCACCGTATCTACAAGCAAAAAGTTATCCGGCAATTGGCTCCGGAGCCATGCATTTTCACGTGATAACTGGTCGTTGATTTCACCGAGCATGAGGTACTCGCGCATTTGTGCACGTTTAGAATAAACACTGCCTACCCAATCTCGGCTATGATTAACGAAAGCCGCTTTATGATAATTGTTGCTATTGAAGAGAATATACATTGCAAATCCCTGGAGGACCAGGAATAGCAAGAAGACATAAAAACGTTGAATAAGATTGAGTATATTTCTCATGCCCTATTCCTTAAGCTCCTCTCATGAGGAACTGGAATTTATTTACGTTCTTCAAAGCGATTCCTGTTCCGCGAGCCACCGCGCGCAATGGATCATCGGCCACGTGAACAGGGAGTTTTGTTTTCATTGAAATGCGTTTGTCGAGGCCGCGCAATAAGGCGCCACCGCCGGCAAGGTAGATTCCTGTTTTGTAAATATCCGCTGAAAGTTCAGGCGGTGTATTTTCCAAACAGCTCATGATGGCCTCTTCGATTTTCGAAATTGATTTATCGAGAGCGTGCGCAATTTCAGAATAGGAAACAGTAATTTCTTTCGGAATACCTGTCATCAAGTCGCGACCACGCACACTATAATCCGCCGGTGGATTATCGAGTTCGGGTAAAGCAGCACCTACTTCGATTTTAATTTGCTCCGCTGTACGCTCACCAATGAGGATATTGTGCTGACGGCGCATATATTCTTCGATGTCTTGAGTAAGCTCATCACCAGCGACACGGATATTTTTGTCGGTAACGATACCGCCAAGAGCGATAACGGCAATTTCAGAAGTACCCCCTCCGATATCGATGACCATATTTCCCATAGGTTCTTCCACATCGATACCGATACCGATAGCCGCAGCCATAGGTTCGTGAATAAGGAACACTTCCTTGGCTCCCGCGTGCTCAGCGCTATCTTGAACAGCGCGCTTTTCCACTTCAGTGATGCCTGAAGGAATGCAGATTACCATGCGCAGAGAGGGTTGAAAAACTCCCTTGCTGCGGTTGATCATCTTGATCATTCCCTTGATCATGTCTTCAGCTGCGTGAAAGTCGGCAATTACACCGTCCTTGAGCGGACGTATGGTTTTTATGTTTTCGTGCGTTTTGCCGTGCATTTGTTGCGCCGCGCGGCCTACAGCCACTGTACGGCCTGTTGCGCGATCGCGGGCAATGATGGAGGGCTCGTCCACAACGACCTTGTCGTTCTGAATAATGATGGTATTTGCGGTACCGAGGTCAATAGCGATTTCCTGTGTAAGGAAACTGAAAATGCCCATGTGCGTTGGTTTCTTGAGGTTAACTTCTCCTGACGATTACTCAAAAGCCCTGATTTACAGGATTTTCAATTTTACGTGCAATTTGCTACAAATATATCTTTATATCTAGATGATTTGCACACCGCGCCTTTCAACAATTTTCGCGAGTTATCAACCGTGGAGCGGCAGTTCGTTTGATCGGGTGGTCAATAGATCAAGAGATCAGTTGGTCGAGAGTTCAGTTGGTCGAGAGATCATTTAATCACATCATCTAATGATCTCATGACCTCACGAACTCACAATCAAACCCTCAAACTATCAAACTATCAAACCCTCAAACCTCCCCCCGAACAATCCCTCCGTCAGGGTGTTGTATATTTGCTTCATCATTTTAAAAAATATACAATTATGGCATTCTCACTAGCTCCACTTCCTTACGCATTTGATGCGTTGGAACCACATATTGATGCACGTACCATGGAAATTCACCATGACAAGCACCACGCAGCATACACCAACAACCTCAACGCTGCAATCGCCGGCACAGCACTAGAAAATCTCAGCATAGAGGAAATCCTCGTGAAAGGTTTTGATATTCCTGCTGTGCGCAACAATGGAGGCGGATTCTACAATCATAATCTCTTCTGGGAAGTGATGTCGCCCAATGGTGGTGGTCAACCAACAGGAGAGTTAGCTGACGCAATCAACACAGCCTACGGCTCTTTCGACAAATTCAAAGAAGAATTCAGCAAAGCCGCCACTACACGTTTTGGTTCAGGCTGGGCTTGGCTTTGCGTTCACAAAGGCGGCACAGTGGAAATTTGTTCTTCTGCCAATCAAGACAATCCGTTGATGCCAAACATCGGTTGCGGTGGTTTGCCTATCCTCGGACTCGATGTATGGGAACATGCTTATTACCTAAACTACCAAAACCGCCGTCCCGACTACATTGGCGCATTTTTCAATGTGATCAATTGGGAAGAAGTGTCTCGTCGTTTTGAAGCCGGTAAATAATTAATTCTTTTCCACGTGTACTGCTCCAGTCCCTTTTCCTACCAGCGTTTTAAAACGCGCGAAGTCCTAATTGGTGACGTCGTTTTTGGAGGCGATTATCCCATTCGTTTGCAAAGCATGACGACTACCGACACCATGGATACCGCAGGAACAGTGGAGCAAAGTATTCGTATGATCGAAGCAGGTTGCGAACTTGTTCGCATCACGGCACCGAGTAAAAACGAAGCCGAAAACCTTGCCAATATCAAAAAAGAACTTCGCTCCAGAGGCTATTCAACCCCACTGGTTGCAGACATTCACTTCACGCCGAATGCTGCTGAAATAGCGGCAGGAATTGTTGAAAAAGTACGTGTCAATCCCGGTAACTACGCGGATAAAAAGAAGTTCGAGGAAATCGAATATACAGATGACACTTATCAAGCGGAGTTGGATCGCATTCGAGAGCGATTCACTCCGCTTGTTCTATTGTGCAAGAAAAACGGCACAGCAATGCGTATTGGAACCAATCATGGTTCGTTGAGTGACCGCATCCTAAGTCGCTACGGCGACACACCTCAGGGCATGGTAGAAAGCGCCATGGAGTTTTTGCGCATTTGCCGTGACCTCGATTTTCACGAAATCGTCATTTCCATGAAAGCATCCAACACGCAAGTCATGGTACAAGCGTATCGCCTTTTGGTGCAGGAGATGATGAAAAATGATATGAATTATCCCCTTCACTTGGGAGTAACCGAAGCTGGCGACGGCGAGGATGGCCGCATCAAGTCGGCTGTGGGAATTGGAACCCTTCTCGAAGATGGGATTGGCGACACTATTCGGGTCTCCTTGACAGAAGCTCCGGAAGCCGAAATACCAGTGGCACGTGCATTGGCCGAACGGTATACTAACCGTGCCGATCATGCCCCTATTGCGGAAGAGCACTGCCCAATAAATCCCTTTGAGTATGCACGCAGACATACCGACACGGTAAATAACATCGGAGGTAAAAACGTACCTCGCGTGATCATGGATTTTAGCGAACGTGCTGAAGTCACAGCGGCTACATTATTTTCAGTGGGATACAATTATTCCATTCAATTGGATAAATGGAATTTGACCGATCTTGCTTGTGATTACATCTACATCGGTCAACATCAAATAAGCTTCGAAATCCCAGGCACATTGGGCATTATCGTAGATCAAAGCCAATGGCCCAACGCTGTATCGAAAGACCGCCACTATCCGTTGCACACCATCGAATCATGGAAAAGCGGGCTAAATCGCCATGAAGCTCTTAACTTTTTACATGTTTTCGCCCATGAGGTCACGGCAGACTTTATTGAGTGGATTCGATCAGCCAACAATTTGGTCTTGATTCTTCACAGCGAAAATGCGCATGGTATGGCGGATTGTCGTGCAGCTTACTTCCGTTTGATGAATGCCCATTTCGATGTGCCAGTGATTAACTGGGCGCATTATTCCAATATCGACGAAGATCGATTCACTTTGTATTCTTCTACAGATACTGGAGCATTATTCATTGATGGCCTCGGCGACGGAATAATGCTCAGCGCAGGACATATTGCTCCTGTGAAAGTGAATAGCACCGCTTTTGGCATATTGCAAGCCACGCGCACACGTATATCCAAAACAGAATACATCTCTTGTCCAAGTTGCGGACGAACATTATTTGATCTACAAGAGACGACTGCAAAAATTCGTTCGAAAACTTCACATCTCAAAGGCATCAAGATCGGCATTATGGGCTGCATTGTTAATGGTCCTGGTGAAATGGCAGATGCAGATTATGGCTACGTTGGTACAGGCCCTGGCAAAATCACTTTGTACAAAGAAAAAGAAGTGGTCAAGAAAAATGTTGCTGAAGACCAAGCTGTTGACGAGTTGATCAACTTGATCAAGGAACATGGCGATTGGGTCGAGGCAGAAATGGTGTAGTCGATTCAACTACACATCTTTCACAAGTCTTAGTATTTCAGAGCTCCACTTTTCGGGAGTCCTTTGTAACGTTCAATTCTATCCAGATGAGCGTTATGACATATCCCGTTAACATTCTATTGGTCGACGACTCCGAGTTGCTCATAAAAGTGCTCAAGATCTTTCATCAGCAGATTTGTAGACTCCATCTGGGCGCTCCAATAAACATTTTGTCTATTGTACCATGTATGAATAACTGCAAACAAAATAAACAACGCACCAGTCGCGAAAAATCCCCAAAAAATATTTTTGTTCAGGCGCTGCTTCATGAAATCGTCGTTAGTAGCAGCTAAACTAAACTTTTTTTAAAGAACCTTATGTCGCTTTAACTCAAAATTCTGTCCGAGATAAACTCGACGAACTGTTTCGTCTGCAGCCAATTCTTCTGCAGTGCCTGATTTTAATATGGATCCGTCATACAGCAAGTAAGCTCTATCGGTAATACTCAACGTTTCTTGCACGTTGTGATCGGTAATCAAAATGCCGATATTTTTGAGCTTAAGTTGTGCAACAATCCGTTGTATATCCTCGACGGCAATTGGATCGACGCCGGCAAAGGGTTCATCCAAAAGAATAAACTTGGGATCGGTTGCCAAAGCACGCGCAATTTCAGTACGTCTTCTTTCTCCTCCACTGAGGTGATTTCCGATGTATGTGCGCTTTTGAGTAAGACCAAATTCCTCCAACAATTCTTCAAGTTTAGCGCTCTGTTCCTTCTTTGTGAGCTTGGTCATTTCGAGTACCGCTTTGATATTGTCTTCTACGGAAAGTGTTCTAAACACTGAAGCTTCTTGAGGCAAATATCCCACACCAATTTGTGCTCTGCGGTACATGGGTTCATGGGTAATTTCAACATCATCCAATACAATTTGGCCTTCATTGGGTTTAATCAAGCCAACAACCATGTAGAAACTAGTTGTTTTGCCGGCACCGTTCGGACCGAGGAGTCCAACAATTTCTCCTTGATTGACATCAAAAGATACTCCCCGCACAACGGTGCGTTGTCCGTAGCGTTTTACAATATTATTAGCACAAAGCTTCATGACGCGAAGATACGAAACCCTAGAAATTAACTTGGAACATCGCGCGAATACCAAATTTCACGATGTTTTCATGGTCTAGGTAAGAAAGACGCCACAAGGCATCCACACGAAGTACTTTGAAGATATTCTCCACGCCCAATGCAGCTTCTACAAAGGGTTTTGATAATGTGTAAATATCGGGTTGGCCATCATAGTCCCAGTCGCGAGAGAGGATGTCGTCATTTTTTTCATCATAACCACCAACTACGGCTTTGGTAGAAACCACTTCCCGCCATTTTAGACGGCGCATGAGTGGAATTTTATTCAACACCAAACCTTCAGCGTGATAGGTGATCCATACACTCGCCCATTCATCACTGACGAATTCAAAGAAGTTCATGGTGTTGTATGAACTCTCATCATAAAAGAAGGTCTCGTTACCTTGGTGCATCATCAGCAGCGGATAAGGCAAATTGCCAAAGAATTTACCAGCCTCAACAGTGTAGTTGATATAGCCGAATGGCCCAAAGTAGGTTTTGTCTTGTACGCGCGCGATCAGTTTTTGATATTCATATTCTGAACCCAACACTTTCGGTATTCCATAACTGTAAATGAATTCAAATGCAGGATAGTTTGTACCTAAACTCACTCTTTCAAATTCTCCATAAACGAATTTTTCCTTGTATGCAAAACGGGTGTAAAGCGAAACTTCCGTGGTGATCAAGAAATCAACTTGTTGTTGCGCGGTCAAATCAGGTTCGAAGCGCACATAGCGGTATTTGTCTCCCGCCGGCTTGAGCACGCGATGATTGAACATTATTTTATTCGACAAGCCATACATCCATTCCCGCTCAAAATAGCCATTGAGTTCGGTAACATCAGTGAGTTTGTTGGCCGGATTTCGCCGGAATACAGAGCTCAACACGTTATCCTCTCGAAAAGCACCTGTGGCTTGCCCCAGCTGTTCCATATCCCGCTTACCACTTGCTCCAAAGGCCATCCGTGGATTTTTATTGAGCATGTATATGAAACCACCGCCATACTTAAAACGCTCGTCTCGGAACCCATAAGCCAAATAGCCATCGAGCATGATGCGTTTACTAAAATTATTGCTCGTTCGTCCGCCCAAACGCACACGATTTCCTTCAACCGGGTTGAAACTATAAAACGTGTAATACGGCCCTAATTCAAATTTACCAAAGACTTTATACCCACTCACAAAAAGAGAGATGATATTGGCGACCGTCTTGAATTGAGGCAAATTTTTCAGCGTATCCACCATGTGATAGATCTGAAGTTCTTTATCAGTCAATTCGATGTGCCGCGCTGCATTCCAAAATTCCTCCGACTTTTCGGAAGCATCTTCATTGACGACGATGTCCGTTATGCCCGAATAGAACTTCGGGTCGCGTGGTTTATTGATGACAAAGTTCTTGTAGGTGGCTGTCTTTCGACCATACACCCCCATTTTTTTATCGCTAATATTAAAATCAATCAAGAGTTCGTCGCGCGTGATCATCCAAACTTCGTCTTCCACTTCATTGAATTCTTGATACACTTTAAACTCCTTGATCCAGTTGATATTCGCGCCTTCAGCAATAGTCGCATCAATGCTCTTAATGGCGTAGGTACTGTCATTCACCCACATTTCACCGAAGAAAAGGAGTTCCGCTTTTCGACGAGGAAAGAATTGCAATTTGTAACACCACTTGCCATCGATCCATGCAGAATCGATCAAATCATAATCATAAAATCCAAGACAGTAGGCGGAAATCGGACTAGTAAAACTCTTTTGAAAAGCGACAATTTCATTGTTGTAGATATTCACGTTTTGATACATATCGCCCAAAAATTGGTTGATACTCTCATTTTCCACGCCGCTAACCTTAGTTGCTTTAATGACTTCCTTCTGTACTTTCGGATCGCGCGTGAAATAATAATCCGAAAGTGACTCGGTCATAAATACCGGCAAGTAGGCCTTTTCTTGTGTAGTATCTACCCCTTCAAAGACAAATTCAAACGGTTTGAAAATCTTGCGGTCTTGAAATTCTGCAGTGATATTGTTCAGATCAAACTCAACTTTGTTGTAGACCTCATATTCATACGCGTCAAGCTTTTCACGGTTATTGATTTTCTTGTTGCGAAGAATATTCTTCACCAGCGCAATGGCCGGATTGGGGCCTTCATCCGGACGAATAATCACCTCTTGCAAATCGCCGGTCAACGTCAATTCGAAATTGACAACCGAGGTGGTACCCTGTTTTATTTTCACCGTAATCGGATTGTACCCAACGCTGGTAGCCCGCAAAGAGTCGCTGCTGTAATAGGTCTCAAGGCGATATTCTCCATTTTCATCTGTCATGGCTCCGCTCTTGGTACCCACAAAGAAAACCGGCGCAAAGAGCAAGGGCTCTTTGGTAGTGGCATCTGTCACTTTTCCTGAGACAATAGTTTTCTGGGCCATCGCTTGGATAGCCGAAAAGCCAATGAAAATCAGGAGAAATACCCGCAATATCCACTTCATAATCACATTACGAATAAAGTGAAAAAAAGTGACAATTCTGATGTGAAATAGCGAACTATTACAACCCCAATGTTGAAAGGTCTATTTCTGGCTTTCAAATGCCTCAATACCGCAGTCAAGCCATTGCACATAAGCATTCACATCCGGTGTATACCCGGTCGGCTTATTGAGCAATTCTTCCTCCGGGGTCACAATGCAATACCAAGGTTGAGAATTGTTGTTGAAAGTCTCAATTTGTAGCGTCGACCAACGATCGCCGTACGTTTCAATCTTGCGTTTTTTGTTGGTGACTTGAGAAGTAAACACCTCTTTCAAGTCTTCAGGCAATTCTTTTCGGTCGTCCACATAAAGCGACACCACCACAAATTTTTCGCGCAAGCGACTGAGCACTTCTTCTTTCACCCACACTTGCTCTTCCATTTTACGGCAGTTTACACAAGCGTATCCGGTGAAGTCGATAAATAAAGGTTTGCCCTCACGCTTTGCGCGTTCGAGCGCCAAAGTGTAGTCGTGTTCGCAATCGAGATTATGCGGACAGTCCTTCGGATAAGCCCATGAATACCCCACAGGAGGCGCCAATCCGCTAAGCACGCTCAATGAATGATACGTGTTATAACGCTCATCATAACGGAATCCGGTGGCGAGATAAAGTCCAAATAAAACAAAGGCACTTCCGAGCGTAAGACGGAACCAACCCCGTTTTTTAATCGGACTATCATGGGGAAATTTAATGAACCCAAACACATAAAGACCGGTCAGGATGCTGATCAATACCCAAGCGCCCATAAACAATTCATATTTCAGAATGCCCCAGTGCGATACCATATCGGCTTGAGAGAAAAATTTGAAGGCCAAAGCCACTTCCACAAAACCCAAAACCACTTTCACCGAATTGAGCCATCCACCTGATTTTGGTAGCGACTTCAACATGCCGGGGAATGCTGCGAATACAGCAAATGGAAGGGCCAACGCCAAACCAAATCCGCCCATGCCGACGGTGAGCTGAATGGCTCCGCCATCTTTACTCAACGAACCGGCAAGCAACGAGCCGAGGATAGGTCCTGTGCACGAGAAGGATACAATGGCCAAGGTAAGTGCCATGAAAAATGAACCAAGCAAACCGCCCACGTTCGATGCATTGTCCATTTTATTGGCCAATCCCGATGGCAATGTGATTTCAAAATAACCGAAAAACGAAATCGCAAACACGATGAAAATCGCGAAGAAGGCGAGATTCAGCGGCACGTTGGTCGAAATATTATTCAAAATATTCTCGTCAATCTGATCGAAAACGTGAAAAGGCAAGCTGAGTAAGAGATAAATACCAAAAATGAACAACCCGTAGATGGATGCATTCATAATGCCCTTCTTGCGACTTTGTCCGGAGCTCTTCGTGAAAAAACTCACTGTAAGTGGAATCATCGGAAACACGCACGGAGTAAGCAATGCTACCAAGCCACCAAGGAATCCAAGGATGAAAATATCCCACAAAGTAGAATCCTTTTGTGGAGCCGCAGCCGTCAAGCAATTACCTACTATCGGCTTTTCAGGATCGATGCCGGGAATATCGTAGCGAAATTTAGCCGGTCCGCTCACTGCGCCAGTCAATGGGTCATAGATCACTGCTTCGCCTTTCGTCAAATCAAATCGAAAGTGAACATTCGCTGGAGGCAAACAGCCTTCATCATTGCAGCACATGAAATTCACTTTTCCTTCGATCACTGGCTTATTGGCGCCAGTGAGTTTTACTTTCTGTTTGAATTCTGCCGTTCCGGAGAAATAGCTCAAATTCATCACGAAATTCCGATCGTATTCAACTGTTGGCTTGCCTTCCACAACACCACCAACGGCAGTATAATCGGCATTTGGAGTAAATTCAAAAGTGGTTGGAATGGGACCTTCGTCACTCTCCAATTTCTGCGCATACAAATGATAGCCTGGATCGGCATGTGAAATCATCACCAATTCATATTCTCCGTTGCCGAGATTAACGATCTTCACTTCCCATTTCACCGGAGTTAAAATACCACTCGATGCCACAGATTGATCTGCTTCTTCGGTCACTACTTCCTCTCCAACTTTGGCTGTGGGCTGAACTTTGACAGAAAACTCAATGGGTTCAGGAAAAATACACTTGGCATCATCACACGCTTGATACTCCAATGTGCCTTTTACTTTAAATTCTGAAGTTGCGGTAAATTGAATGCGTTGCTTAAACACCACTTTATTTTCAAAATAGTTGACGGCCATATTGAAAATAGGATCTTGCTGTGTCACAAATTTGCTTTCTACCACTTTGCCTGTGGTCTTGTATTCCTTTCCATTACTGACAATAAACTTAGATGGCATCGGTCCTTCGAGTTCTGCTTTTGGGTCTGTGCTGGCCACATGTGCATAGACATGCCAATGCTTTTCAATAGTAGCGGAAGCTATGATATCTGCTTCTGTTTCTGAAACGATTTCAGACGAAAACTTCCATTTCACCGGCTCTTCAATTTGACCGAATGCCTTCTCGACCAAGGCACTGAACACAGCGGTCAACACCATTAAAGAAAAAAACTTCCTCATGTTACTTTTTTTGATTGGCTCAAAAATACACGATTTGCCACATTGACTTTCCTCGAATAAAAAATGCCTCTTGGAATTCCAAAAGGCACTTATTAAATTATATAGTTGTTTTTGATTTAGTTACGAGTCACATTATTGCAATCACAAATCCTATTAATCGATAAATTCAACATCCAAAATACAATGGATAGGCAGCGTCGTTCCTTGTGCAAGGACAATGGCATCATCGCCGGTAATCAATACACGTGTGCGTAAGCGGCGTAGTTCCAATTGATCTTGATAGGTCAATATCACTTCTGTTTGATCAATGCCTTCTAAAGTCATTGCTCGAAGCAACTGTGCCTTGCGGCGTATTCGATCTCTTTGGCTAGAAAGCACATCGTCAGATTTTTGACTGTGCTCATCAATATTAAAGCGGAATCGCTTTGCGTTATTTTCGGATTTCATCATTTCTGTCAGGTTAAGTCTTTTAACTTGCCCCGACAGCAAAAGGTTTCATTTCACCGTCAACTTAATTGCCGTCTTGGTCTGCTCTGTCAGTTTAAAATCATCACTCATACGCAGTCCTATTACCCATAGGATGCGCTCTCCGCTACACAAAACAAATACGTTTTTTTTCTGCTCTATTTCCACTTTCAAATCAATCAACAAGTCGCTGACCAATTTTCGTCCCCGCATGCCTATAGGAATAATCGCATCGCCCTGTTGCCAAGGTCTCCATACCAACGGGAACTCTAGTCGATCAGCATCTACCAATATCATATTCGATGGAAGCGTTGTATCAATGACCACGGGAACCATTTCACCTGTAATGGTATTCTGCCCCGACATCAAATCCTCTTTCGAAAGAATCACACGCTCTTGTTGCACTGTTTGGTTTCTAACCACCAACAAACCGTCGCGCTGTTTGACAATTCGCCAAGAAGCCGATTCGAGAAATTTTCCATTCTCCCCTTCCTGTAAGCGTACAAGTTCTTCTGCCCGGTGAACGGGCCATTGCCATTTCTCGCAGATAAATCCGGCACGCAGTATATCAAATCCATCCTGTTTCAACCACGCTTGACCGATCAACCATTCGGTGGTTCTTTTTTCGATCAATCCCTCCATTTCCTCATGTAGTTTCATCTTCACATACTCCTCCACCATCGAACCGTGGTGTGTTTTCTCTAAGAGCATATCATGAAAGCCGGGCTGAATCAGGTTGATGACCGGAATAATTTCATTGCGAATCTTATTGCGTGTATAGTCCGACCGTTGATTCGACAGATCTTCTCGCCATGGAATGGCATAACCTAAAGCAATATCGCGCAAAGTACTCTTGGTATATCCCATCAACGGACGAATGATCGCCTCGCGTTGACGCTTCATAATCGATGGAACTACACCATAATTTCCACGAATAAATTTCCACAACACTGTTTCCACGGCATCATCTTTATGATGCGCTACAGCTACAAAGCGACATGCGTATTTCACTCGAATTTCTTCAAAAAACACATAGCGAAAAACGCGTGCATTGTCTTGCAAATTTCCTTCGCGCATCGCTGCCGGATCAGCATGACATACCTCGAAGGGAATTTTTTGAGCTTCGCAAAACGTTTTTACCAAAGCCTCATCTTCATCCGAATCAGTCCCCCGCAGATGATAATTCACATGCGCTACCACACATTGAAATCCCGCGTGATGCATCAAATACAACAGGACCATACTATCTAAACCGCCACTAACGGCCACAACAATTCTCTCCTGCGCATTAACACCGAATGAACGTTCGGTATCAGCGGAAAAATCGGCCACGATGCGCTGAATCTGGTGCATGATTAAATGTACTTCAAATTTTCTATCGACAACACTGCTGTTGCCTTCAATTGGCATTCATCATATTCTTTTTCTTCATCACACAAAGCGGTAATGGCTCCACCTACATGACAATAGGCCTTATGCGCTTCATGATCTATCAGCATACTCCGAATCACCACGTTCCACTCAAAGTCCCCGTTTGGTGTAATCATACCTATACTACCACTATAGATCCCGCGACCAATCACTTCATATTGATCAGCCAATTGCATTGCCCTAATCTTTGGGGCACCGGTCATCGACCCCATTGGGAACGTCGCTTTCACTATTTCGCTTAAACCAATGCCGTCTCGAACCATGCAACTCACCGTTGAAATCATGTGATGAACCGTTTTGAATGTGTATATGCCAAATAATTCATCGACAACGACACTATTTGTTGCGGCAATGCGACTCAAATCGTTGCGCACCAAATCCACGATCATCACATTCTCCCCTTGTTCTTTTATATCCTCACGCAATTGTCGGGCAAGGGCTTCATCCTCTGGAGGCGTTTGTCCGCGCTTCACAGTACCTTTAATGGGAGATGAAATCAGGCGTTTGTCTTGTTTCTCCAAATACAATTCAGGAGAACCGCAAAGCACGGTGCGTCCGGGCCAAGAAAAGAACGTCGCGTATGGTGCTTCTGTGCGCTCGTTCAACACGTTGAATAGCGCCAACGGGTGATCAATTATCGCTTCCGTTTCGAAAGCCGTACAATAATTGACCTCGTAAATATCTCCTTGTTGTATATGCTTTTTCAATTGACGCACAGCCTCGAGATACGACTCGCGTGACTGCATAAGTTTCCAATCAAAAGCTTTGCGCAACTCAATGCCTTCTATAGTCACTTTTTCATTCTTCCAATGTCCATCCGTCAGATCCACTAAGACTTCTTCTTTTCCCTGCTCAATCCGGACCAATAATTTTGGCGAAAAAAACAGTAAGCCAGGAAATGACATCGGGTGCGGCCGCGTGGTGGTCAATTTTTCAATTCGATTCTTTAGGTCGTAAGATAAAAAACCGAACCAATAGCGACCTGCATGTTGAATAGTATCCAGAGTAGATAATTCATCGCCTGATTTTACCTCATCAACACCCAGTGCTACATAACATACCTCCGCGTTCGGGCGCCATACACAGGCATAGCCTCCCCATTGAGGAGAAGCCGCCAAGGCGGTCCAATAAGCCAATCGATTGATGTTTTTAACGGGATCCATTTCTGCGGCGAATTTAGTACACTACCTTTGCCCCGCCACATAAAAAGGACGGGTCTGAACAGACTTGTCCCTTTTGTGTTTTCATCATTTTCGACATGAATATTTACGAATTAAAGAATCATTATAAAAATCACCCGCACACCACACGCTTGGTGCAGCAAGCGCAGCAGCGCGGTGAAAAATCATTCTTGAAGGGATTGGTTGGCTCAGCCAGTGCATTGGTTGCCTCCGGTTTTCTGGAAGAAAGCGGAAAAACAACCGTATTTATTCTCGAAGACAAAGAAGCCGCGGCCTATTTTCTCAATGATCTGGAAAACATCGTATTCCCATTTCAAGAAACCGATTCTTCGGGCACGTTTAAAGATGAAGAGGAAATCATCAAAGCACGTAAGTCGCATATACTTTTCTTCCCGCGCAGTGCAAGGGTGCCCTACCAAACCGAAATGACGGAAAATGCCAATGTAGCGATGCGCGCAGAGGTATTGAATGAAATCAACAAACGTCCGGAAGGCGCAGTAATTATCACTTATGCCGAAGCACTCGCAGAAAAGGTAGTGACCAAAAAAGAAATGGCGAAGAACACCTTCGACATTGAAGTGGGACACAAAATTTCACTCGAATTTGTCGATGAAATATTCCATGACTTCGGATTTGAAAAAGTGGACTATGTCTACGAACCGGGTCAATACGCCGTTCGCGGAGGCATTCTCGACGTCTTTTCATTTTCGTTCGATCATCCCTACCGCATCGAATTGTTTGGTGATGATGTGGAGAGCATCCGAAAATTTGATCCATCCAATCAGCTTTCGATCAATAAAATGACCCGCGCGACTATTGTTCCCAATGTGAGCAATCGCGCTGCTGAAGAAGCCCGCATTAGCCTTCTGGAATTCCTTCCTGAAGATGCGGTAGTGTGGGTGCGCGACTTGGCCGGCGCCATGGAACAATGCGACAAAGAAGTGCAAAAAGCACAAACGCAATTTGAAAAACTCCAATCGGTCACTGCGCATGAAACACCAGAAGAACTATATTCTTCTAAAAACGATTTCTATCGCATCATCGAAAAGATGACCTGTGTAGAGTTTGGTGGACAACGCAAATTTATTGAGTCAACGGTACTTGAATTCGAAATGACTCCACAACCTGCATTTAACAAGAACTTTGAATTGCTCGGTGAAAACCTAAACAACAACCAAAAGTCGGGTTACACCAATATTGTTTCAGCCGGTCAAGCCAAGCAAATCGAACGTTTATATCAAATTTTCGAAGACAAAGATCATGCGGTGCACTTTCATCCATTAAACCTTGAACTTAGCGAAGGCTTTGTCGATAAGGCTTCTAAGATTTTACTTTATACCGACCATCAAATTTTCGAACGTTATCATCGCTTCCGATTAAAAGAGGGATTTAAGAAAAGTAAAGAAGCGCTGACCATCAAAGAAATCATGTCCCTGCAACCGGGCGATTACGTAGTGCACATCGACCACGGTATTGGTCAATTCAGTGGGTTGCAAAAAATAGACGTGAATGGAAAAGAGCAAGAAGCCATTCGTTTAACATACAAAGGCGGCGACATTCTGTATGTGAGCATTCACAGCCTGCATCGCATTTCCAAGTTTGTGGGCAAAGAAGGCACGGCGCCAAGCATCGATAAATTGGGAAGCAATGCCTGGCAAACACTGAAGCGCAAGACGAAAACCAAAGTCAAGGAATTGGCTTTCGACTTGATAAAACTCTACGCCAAACGCAAAGCCACAATTGGGTTCAACTATACGCCTGATAGTTATTTGCAAACTGAATTGGAAGCCTCGTTCATGTACGAAGACACGCCAGACCAATTGAAGGCCACGATCGCGGTGAAAGAAGACATGGAAAACACCGCACCGATGGACCGTTTGGTGTGTGGTGATGTTGGATTTGGAAAAACCGAGATCGCCATTCGCGCGGCATTCAAAGCAGTGGCTGACAACAAACAAGTGGCTGTGTTGGTGCCCACCACCATTCTTTCATTGCAACATTACAAGAGCTTTTCCGCACGACTGAAAGACTTTCCGGCGCGCGTCGATTATATCAATCGTTTTAAGACAGCCAAACAACAAAGCGAAACCCTCACCAAGCTTGCCAAAGGTGAAATAGACATTTTGGTGGGCACGCACGCCATTGTGGGCAAGAAAGTGCAATTCAAAGACCTCGGTCTTTTAATTATCGATGAAGAACAAAAATTCGGTGTCGCTGTCAAGGACAAATTGAAAACGATGCGGGAAAACGTGGATACACTTACTCTCACGGCTACGCCCATTCCGCGGACATTACAGTTCTCTTTAATGGGCGCTCGTGACCTGAGTATCATTGCCACGCCTCCGCCCAATCGTCATCCGATTCAAACCGAAATTCGTCCATTCAATGAAGAGATTATCCGTGATGCCATTAGTTATGAAGTGCAGCGTGGAGGTCAAGTTTTCTTCGTGCACAATCGCATTCAAAATCTGAAAGAATTGGCTGGTATGATTCAACGCCTCGTTCCCGATGTGCGTGTTGGAATAGCGCACGGACAAATGAGTGGTGATGAATTAGAAGAAGTGATGACCAATTTCATTGAAGGAGTGTTTGATGTATTGGTGAGCACAGCCATTGTTGAAAGTGGTATTGACATCAGTAATGCCAACACCATTATTATCAATGACGCGCAAAATTTCGGGATGAGCGATCTTCACCAATTGCGCGGCCGCGTAGGACGAAACAACAAACACGCGTTTTGTTATTTGCTTGCACCACCCTTGCATTTGTTGCCGAGTGATTCGAAAAAACGCTTGATGGCGATAGAGCAGTTTAGTGATCTTGGTTCTGGTATGCACATCGCCATGCGCGATTTGGATATCCGCGGCGCGGGCAATCTCCTCGGAGGTGAACAAAGCGGCTTTATCAATGATATTGGTTTTGAAACCTATCAAAAAATTCTCAATGAAGCCATTGATGAATTGAAACAAGAGCATTTCCGCGACTTGTATGATGCGGAATTGAAAAAGACCCAGCATTTTGTCAAAGACACCATGCTCGAAACCGATTTTGAAATTCTGATTCCGGATGATTATGTGAGCAGCATTACAGAGCGTATTGCTTTATATAAAGAATTGGATGAATTGGAAACAGAAGATCAAATGGGCGAATACATCAAGAATTTGGTCGACCGTTTCGGTCCTATTCCTGAACCTGCTTATCGATTGATTGAAACCATGCGCCTGCGTTGGTTAGCACGAGAGATTGGTTTGGAAAAACTGGTGTTGAAATCAGAAAAAATGATTGGCTATTTCATCACCAAACAAGACTCTCCATATTACCAAAGTGATTGTTTCACGCGGGTTTTGGAGTTTATCAAGATCAATCCAAATGCGGGCAAGATGTATGAAAAAGAAGACACCTTGCGCATGTCGTTCAACGATGTGAAAACGATGAACCGGGCCGTGCAAATACTCACGGCTATGGCACACGGTACGAAGCTCTAATTAGAGTTTTTCGAGAATCTTGATCAGGTCTTGGCCGATGTCGTTGCGGAAATACTTTCCGGAATATTCAATCATTTCAGCACCATCGAATGAACGTTCGGTTGCTTCAGAAATGCTATTTCCGTAGGCACTCACCGCAATCACACGACCTCCGTTGGTGACAATTTTCTGTCCGGCCTTGCGTGTTCCGGCGTGAAATGCAATAGCTTCATCCAAGCGATGCAATCCTTTGATCTCTTTGCCTTTTTCATAGGCATCCGGATAACCTTCGCTCACGAGCATCACTGTGCTCACTACGCGTTCATCCACATGTAGATCGCATTCAGAAAGTGTTTCCGTTGCCACACCTTCAAAGAGATTGAGCAAATCCGATTTGATACGCGGCATCACGACTTCCGTTTCTGGATCGCCCATGCGGCAGTTGTACTCGATCACATACGGATCATTATGTACTTTGATCAAACCAAAAAAGATGAATCCCTTGTAGCCGATTTGCTCTGCTTTCAAGCCTTTGACAGTCGGAATAATGATGCGGCTTTCCACCTTATCCATGAATTCGGGTGTGCAGAAGGGAACAGGAGAAATAGCGCCCATGCCACCCGTATTGGGGCCAGTGTCGCCCACACCGATACGCTTGTAATCTTTTGCTTCGGGGAGTATTTTGTATGAATGACCATCTGTTAAGACAAACACCGAACATTCGATCCCTTTTAAAAATTCTTCGATAACAACGGTTTTACTCGCCTCTCCAAACTTCGCATCACGGAGCATCGATTCGAGTTCAACTTGCGCTTCGGCCAATTTCTCAATTATCAAAACACCTTTTCCAGCTGCTAGTCCGTCTGCTTTAAGCACATATGGGGCTTTCATTCCGGCGAGGAATTTTTTTCCTTCCTCCAATGTTTCAGCAGTAAATGAAGCGTATTTCGCAGTAGGGATGTGATACTTCTGCATGAAGCGTTTTGCAAAATCCTTACTCCCTTCTAACTGTGAACCCAATGCTGTAGGACCAATGATTGGTATTGTTTTTAGCTGCTTATCATTTTCAAAAAAATCAACTATTCCTTTCACCAAAGGAGCTTCGGGTCCGACGATGACCATGCGGATTTCATTTTCCAAAACGAATTTTTTCACCGCCTTGAAATCTTCTGGATTCAAATCGACGTTGGTTCCCACACTGGCGGTACCCGCGTTGCCGGGCGCAATAAATAAAGATTTCAGATGCGAACTTTGCGCTAACTTCCAGCTTATAGCGTGCTCACGGCCACCGGAGCCAAGAACCAAGACATTCATGCATAGTAATTTTGGTAGTGCAAAGAAAAGACAATTCTGTCAGTTCCAATCAATCCATTTACAAAGGCGATGAAAGCACGACAATTTGATTGTTTCGTCGCACTGCATTCGGCACATTCATTTTTTCGACGACTGTAGTTCCAAATTCAAAAAACATCAAATCTTTGACGACTAATGGACGCATTGATTTTTGATTGCCCTCGAGGTAAACCCGCAATGTGGAATTGGTTTGCTGCTTATCAAATCGACATTCCACGACAGACCAATGATCGTAAATCACTTCGGCACGCTCGATTAACTCACTCGACTTGTGCACGACTTGACCTGATTGATCGTCTATTTCTTCGACTACCAATTGAAGGTTGTCGCCAAGCAATTTCGGAAAATCATTATTAACCCAAATCGAAGCCACATAGTTCTTACCCGCTTTCATTGCCGTATCCGCTCCGACATACACATCCAATTTCCCACCTTGGTACACCACACCCGGGTGAGGAAGATGATGCCTTCGATAAAGGGTGTTGTTGCAATTTTCTGCTTCTGTCAGATATTTTTCGGGAGAAAATTTCATCCAATCTCCCCATGAAATTTCATACATGTTGTAATCTGGGCGTGTTTCAATCAATCTAGCCCGATCACGCAAAATACTTTCCTGCATTGTCAATTGCACATTGGTGCATATCAACAAGAACTTGGTTTCCGGAGAAAAATGATTGTGCAATGTTTTCGTGCAAAAATCAGGTGACATCAATTGAATGATCGATTTACTTTCGGTCATACTGATGCGTGTGAGATAGGCATTGAACATGGGCAATCCGGTGCGCATAGACAGGGACAATGCATGTTGGAAAACATCCCCATTTACTGGTCGAGAGAAAGACTCAGAGATACCGTGAAAGAAAGGCAAAGCAATGATGGCCTCATATTTTTGAGGAGAACGTTCGTATGACACTTTCGGCTTCAGGGAGTTTTTTGCCAAATCAGTATAGGCAAAAGCGCCGGGAAACGCAGACCAACCCTCAATAATTTGAAAAATGACCATGAAAGAAATCCCGGCAATTTTCCATGATCTTTTCCAATCTGAACGGGTTTCGTAGAGATACTGGATAAACACCACGCAGTAAGTAGAATACACAAAAAACAAAGGCCAAACAAATCGTCCCGTGGCGCGAAATGCCTTTATCCAAGGGAAATAATCTAAGAGTTTCGGAAAGAAAACAAAAGGCCAGCCCATAGCAAACAAAAAGACGACTAAAGCCGCTAACAACCCAGGTTTCAAAGCAGGGTGAAAAATACGTTCAGAGCGAAATGATCGTTTTCGCCAAGCAAAAAAGATCATAGGCAAGAGCAACCACACAAAGAAAAACCCCGGATAGGCAAACGCTTCATAGTGTTGCTTGATTGGTAAGCCAAGAATATTTTTCAGCAAGGTATTTACTGGACCATGATGTGGCAGCAAAAAATCATCTAACTCGGCATTGTATTGAAAAAAGCCAAGCGCTTGATCGTTGCGATCTGTATGGTGATCAAGCGTTTTTATACTTAAGAAAAAAAGCAATAGCGGCGCGAGAATCGACGGAATACGTGACCATTTTTTCTGAAAAACATAGAATAAGAAAAGAAAAAAAACGATCATGACGCCGAGATAGGCATGTGTAAAAAGCCAAAACGTGATCGCTAAAGTCAACGCGATTGTCCAACGTAAATGATGATAACGCAAAGTTCGAATGGCCCAAAACCACGTGAGTGGAATGGCCAAAGCATATGAAAGTGATAAATGACCAGAGAGTCTCATGATCTGAGGCGCCATCATGCCAATGGCAACCGCGAAAACTAGAGCCAACAAAGGCTTTACATTCAGTTCACGTAAAAGAATGAAATTGACTGGAAAAGAAAAGAGAAGCGCGATCAATAAGATAACATTGAGTATTCCCACGGGATGCTGTTTCACAAAAGGCCAGAACTGCCCTACAGTCCGCAGCATTTCTGCCAAAAGAGGGTGTCCATCTGTATAAAAAATGCTTTCACCATAGGGGAAATTCATACCGCTCATTTCCAGAGGATCCTCGTCAAAAGCCACGTGGTAGGCGTAAGTATAATAATTCTTCAGGCCATCGCCCTCTGCGGAAAATAAATAGTCGTCGGGATGAGTGACCATGGGAAACCAAGAAATAATTACCACAGCCAATCCGATTAACAATGCCCAAGTTCGGCCCCATTTTTCAACCATGGCCCAAAGATGCATAATAAGTCCCATTCTACCATTTTTGTTATCTTCGCGCCAAACCAGAACTGCTCTGACATACGGGCAAACGCCTTCGCTTATGGAAGAAATACACGAGAAATGGGACACCGAGATTCAACCAAGATCCGGACTGTTCGATCTCAACCTTAAAGATATTTGGCATTACCGTGATTTACTACTCTTGCTTGTGAAGCGAGATTATGTATCCTCATTCAAACAAACCATACTTGGGCCCATTTGGTTTTTCATTCAGCCCATATTAACCACCTTGGTGTACATGGTTTTGTTCAATAGAATAGCGGGCTTGAGCACAGATGGTATTCCACCGTTGGCATTCTATTTATCTGGGGTAATCATGTGGAATTACTTCGCTGCCTGCCTCAATGCCACCGCCTCTACTTTTGTTGCCAATGCCAATATTTTTGGAAAAGTCTACTTCCCTCGCTTGATCATGCCGCTTTCTGTAGTCATGTCCAATCTCCTGAAATTTGCTGTACAATTTAGTTTCTTCATCATCGTCATCGCATATTACAAACTGACCGGCAATCAAGACATTCAGCTTTCGTGGCACATTTTGCTGAGTCCTGTTTTGGTTTTGCTTATGGCTATATTGGGATTGTCGATGGGATTGATTATTTCATCAATGACTACAAAGTATCGCGATCTCGTGCATCTCGTTGCATTTGGTGTACAATTGATGATGTTTATCACACCCGTGGTCTACACGGCATCAGCCATTCAAGGCAAACTCAAGACACTCATTTTGTTGAATCCAATGACCGGCATTATCGAAGGATTTCGTTACGCTTTTCTAGGAACAGGTTCATTTGATTTTGGAATGCTCGGCTATAGTGCGATCGTATCATTTGCATTGCTCGCCATCGCCATCGTTATTTTCAATCGGGTTGAAAAAGGATTTATGGACACCGTTTAATTGTTTACTATGTCAAAAGTGGTTTTAAAAGCAGAACATGTGAGCAAAATGTACCGCCTGGGTATGGTGAGTACAAAAACGTTGTCGCACGATTTAAATCGCTGGTGGCATCGTGTTCGCGGAAAAGAAGATCCTTATCTCAAAATTGGCGAAAGCAACGATCGGACCGCCAAGGGCAATTCAGAATATGTTTGGGCATTGAAAGATGTCGATTTTGAAATCAACCAAGGGGATTCCGTTGGAATCATTGGTCGCAATGGAGCCGGAAAATCCACGCTATTAAAAATTCTTTCTCGCGTTACACAACCCACTACCGGCAGTATAAAAATCAAAGGCCGCATTGCTAGTTTGTTAGAGGTAGGAACAGGATTTCATCCGGAGCTCACGGGGAAAGAAAACATCTATCTCAATGGTGCTATCCTTGGTATGCGCAAGAGTGAGATCACCCGAAAACTAGACGAAATCATTGACTTTAGCGGTGTTGAGCGCTACATTGATACGCCTGTAAAGCGCTACAGCAGCGGAATGTATGTGCGATTGGCTTTTGCCGTAGCCGCTCACTTAGAAAGTGAAATTCTCATTGTAGATGAGGTATTGGCCGTGGGCGATATCGAGTTTCAGAAAAAATGTCTCGGTAAAATGGGGCAAGTCACTTCCAACGAAGGACGCACAGTTTTGTTTGTTAGTCACAACATGGCGGCCATTCAGAACCTTTGTAGCAAGAGCATATTGATGAGTAAAGGCACGTTGATCAATTACAACGACACGGCCTCAGTCGTGCGCGAATACATGAAGTATACCAAGGCGCCTATTGTAGAAGGAGGCTTATTCCAATCTGAAAAGCGCAAAGGAAATCAGACATTGCAATTTACTCGCGGACAAATTGTACAAGAAGGGGGAGCTGAAAATGTGGTGTTTTCTTTGGATCGCACCAAAATGCGCATTTTCTTCCAAATTGACCCAACGATCGTTATTCGTTCTTGTCGGATTGACGTAGGAATTAATAGCAGCACAGACATTCGCGTGGCTTGGTTCAGTACCATCCTGCTGCCCGATTTCAAGATTGAGAATCATCACACCATGATCGAATTTGACATCTCGAATCTCAACCTCACTCCAGATGATTACGACTGCAATCTCTTCTGTTTGATCAATGAAGAAGTGGCCGACTGGCTTGACCATGTTATGCCATTTACCATATCTGAAAAAGACTATTACAACACCGGCCAGATTATTCCAATGAATCAAGGGCATATCATGCTCCAATTCACCCACAAACTTTCATGACCATGCTTGAAAAAATCAAGAATCTCTCCGCTGCCGTTCATCGTATCGACCAGAATCAACAAAAGTTGAATGCACAATTGGCGGAACTTCAATGGGCCGACGTGTATCATGATAGCATTCGTGGCCGTGCGTGGTTAGAAAATCTTCCCCTCAATGTTGGACGTTGGGCCGGTGGATATGCCTTCTTTTATGTACTCAATCGTTTGATGGGCGATTACAAACCATCCTCCGTCATCGAATTTGGACTTGGTGAATCGAGCAAATTTATTAGTCGATATATCGAAAACGAATTGACTGCTACAAAACACACCATTGTGGAGCACGATCCCGAATGGGTAAACGCGTTCAAATCGCGCTTTTCACTCAGCAATCAATCAAGTATTGAAGTATTCGAGCTCCAAGAAAAAACGTACAACAATGAGCGTTATCTCGGCTACAAAAACATCGAATCCATTACTTCTGTAAAGCATGAGTTGTACATCGTGGATGGGCCCTTTGGAACTGACCATTATTCGCGTTTTGATATCCGTTATTTTCTCGATGTGCTTGTGCCGGGTGATGAATTTCTGATAATCGTAGACGACAGTCAGCGTCAAGGCGAACAAGACACCTATAAAGAATTGCGCAAGTACTTAACCGATAGAGGATTTCAAATTCACTATTACACCTATCGTGGAGGTAAAAACCTTTCGGTCATTGGCACAGGAAAATACAAATTCGCTATGTCACTATAAAAAAAAGGCCATCAATCGATGGCCTTTTCTTATTCTTTAGTTGAATATTAGTGAGCAGCAGGCTCGGTAGTCGCGCCTTCAGTAGCAGCACCTTCAGTGGCTGCATCCATGCTATTCATCATTTCATCCATTTTCTTATTCATCTCTTCATCCGCTTTTTTCTTAGCGTCAGCAGAGCACTCGTCAAGAATAACACCAGCTTGCTCTTGTGAGAAGTCAGCGTTTGGATACTGAGCAGCCAATTTGTCTACATAACAATCACAAATTGCTTTAGCATCGTTTGGATAGATAATCTCTTGAAGAGAAGTACACGTTGACTTCATTTCAGTTTTGTTTTCATCTGTCCATCCACCGCCGCAAGAAGTGAAAGAAATTGCTGCAACAGCAATAGCGAACATTGCAAATTGTTTTTTCATGTTGTGGTTTTTATGTGGGTTAAAAAAATTTAGCTGAGCAATCTACACAAAAATTTTATTTCACCGCAGCATTTTTATTGGCCAACTGACCGCAGGCTGCATCAATATCTTTTCCGCGTGAACGACGCACATTCACAATCAAATTGCGACTTTCCAAAAACTTCGCAAATGCATCCACACGCTCCGGCGCAGCTTGTCTGAATTCCCCTCCATCAATGGGATTATACTCGATAATATTAATTTTCACAGGTAGATTCTTGCAATAATCCGCTAATTCATGTGCATCTTTAATCGAATCATTGAATTCCTTGAAAATGATGTATTCAAATGTGACACGGGTCCCTGTTTTTTCATAAAAATAACGCAGCGCTTCGGCGAGAATAGCGAGATTATTGGTCTCATTGATCTCCATAATCTGATTGCGCTTTTCATCATTGGCCGCGTGCAGCGACAACGCCAAATTGAACTTCACACCATCATCCCCTAGCTTCTTGATCATCTTCGCAATACCTGCAGTGCTCACAGTGATGCGTTGAGGCGACATGCCCAACCCATCTGGAGAAGTAATCTTCTCAATCGATTCCAACACATTTTTATAATTGAGCAAGGGCTCGCCCATACCCATATACACAATATTCGACAAGGGGATATTGTATCGTGTATTCGCTTCGTTGCGCAAATAGACCACCTGGTCGTAAATTTCACCAGCGGATAGATTGCGCATCATTTTCAATCGACCGGTGGCACAAAATTTACAAGCCAAACTGCATCCCACTTGCGATGAAATACACGCAGTCATGCGCGATGTAGTCGGAATCAATACGCCTTCTATCACTTTATTCTCTCCGACCTCAAATGCGCACTTCACCGTTTTATCCGAACTCACTTGCTTATCGGCCAGCGTGATGGTTTGAAATTCGAAATGTTCACTTAACAATTGCTGGAGTCCTTTACCAATATTATTCATTTGGTCAAACGACGTAGCCGACTTTTTCCAAAGCCATTCCATGATCTGTTTTGCACGAAATTTCTTCTCCCCGTGTGCTTCGAGAAAAGCAACAATTGCGTCGAGATCAAGGGTTCGAATATCTTTTTTAGCGATGGCCATGCGGGGGCAAAGATACTCCACAAAACGAAAAGGGCCTTCCTACGTTCGGAATGGCCCTTCTCAACCTGTTTGTTATGAAAATTACTACTTGCAGCCTAGTCGATTAATTCATCTTACGGAAAGAAAAACGGTAGCGAAAAACTTGGCCAATCACTACGGCATCTTTATCTACTTTCATCTTTGCCACTTGTGCTTCAATGAATTTTTGGATCAATGGATTTTTTGTTTGAATGAGAATGACGCGAACATCCCCGTCAGGATACACTTGCAACATCACGTCCGCTGACCCTTCCATGGCTTCCTTTTCATTTTGAGGAAAGAAAATATGCTTTTGCACTTCCCTGTCCATGTTGCGCTTCAACTCTGTTTGCTTTTTATCTTTTTTGTCTTTACTCACGGTATCGTTGGACGCCATTGAAGTCAATGTGATTCCAAAAATGAAGGCGAGGGTGATGGCGAGTGTTTTCATGGTATGGTTGTTTTGTTTGTTTGAAAGTATGACGCACCACCCCAAAAAAACGTTACAAGAAAAAATGAAAAAAAAAGCCAAAAGGGAAGCCTCTTTTTGAAACTTCCCTTTTCAGCCATCGTGTATGTTTAAAATTTTAGTTGCCCAATCGAATCACCTTTCGCTCTCCGGTTGTGGTGTTGAGCACTTCTATGATCGCCTGTGCAGCATAGCGTTCGTCGCTAAACTGAATCGTTTGTTGACCATAGGTGCCATAGATTGGCTCGATCAATTGTTGACCCAGCACATTGTAAGCAGAAACTTTAACTGCCGTATTCTCTTCAAAATGGAATGTCACTTGAACACCTTCTGAAGTCAATACCGCTGTTACGGGCATTTCTATCTGCTCTGCTTCACTTACTTCAGAAGATGACGTTTTCATTAATCGAATTTGGAATCGGGCATCTTCATCATTGGCGTAGATGGGCAAATGTGCTTTTCCTTCAACACTCAAGTCGTAATGACGTGCCATTTTTTTATCTTCTAAAACAGCAGTGTACCCTTCAACAGTCCAAGCGTTCCAAGTCAATACAGCATTTCCTCCTTCTGTGGATTCAATTTTTACTGGAATAATCATTTCTTCCAAATCGGTATGGAGCGCATTGATCGACAAGTCTTCTCCATCAGTACTCATGGTGCCCATGAATGGAACACCACTCACTTCACTTTTGAGTTTGAAGGCATCAAATTCATTTTCATATTTCGTATCCGCTTGATAGTCCCAAACAAGAACAGTTTCATCACCATATCCACCCATTTTCAATTTGAGTGACAATACACCATTTGTGCGCATTGTTTTGAATGTTCCTGCAGAAGATGTTTTTACGGTCTCACTCACTGCGAGCGCCGGCGAAGCCGCATTGGCCAATACAAAGAACGACTGAGAGCTTGGAATCACCCCTGTTCCGCCATTGGTTCCAACACCTCCGACATAGGTGGTATATTGTGCGGTGGCTGCATCCCAAATATAAACAGCGTTGTTGATATTGGTTTTGGTCCAGCCACTACCGTCCCAATCAATAGCCGATGGATATGGATTGCCCACAAGACACCAACCATCTGCTGTTGCATTGCCATTGTTCGTGTATGACACAGGCAGCGATTGTGCTCCGCTATAAATAGGTCCGTCGATATCCAAGTTCATCACTCCTGCATTCATATAAACGAAATAGCCACGTCCGGCTACAAGCGCTTCTGCCAAAGAAGACACTCCGCTGAAACCTTGATTACGCGTTCCAGGATTGCTTTCTTGATAATATTGAATATTGTTAAAATTGTATGATGGGTAGTCAGATCCAGTGAATCCCGTTGTGATTAGATCGTCGTTCCAATCTGATACCGTGCGACTTTGAGCGGGAGCGGAAAGATTCACCCAACCTGCAGCGACTGCATTGTGATAACGGTTGATGGTGACATTACCTACCACAGATCCTGTGCTCAATGGACCGATGCTGGCGGCGGTGCCGCTATATGAAGTCAAGGTCAATTTGCCATTCGTTGAAAATACACCAGAATTCACTTGCAATACACCCTTCACTTTGGCTCCATTGCCCGAGACAGAAACCCCTGCGGCATTGTTGCAGTTCACATTGTTGAATTCGGTAATCGTTGTACCGCCAATAGTCTGACTGACCGTACCGTTGAAATTCACCGCACCACTAGTAATGGTATGTGTACCATTGTTGGTGTAGGTGCCGTGCAGAGTCATATTTGTCGCATTCTGAATAAATGTGGCCGTGTTTGCAATCGTAAAATTGCGCGCCACAAGAGCCACGTTATTGGTTACGGCGTAGCCCGCTTGAATATGCATATTTACCTTGCTGCACAAAGAAGAAATCGATTGTGCGCTACCTGTGGGTGTTTTAGACCAAATCGCATCTGTCACATTTCCGGAAGCCACTGCGTACCACGTGGACACTCCTTCAGCGAGAGAGAAAATAGCATTGTCTGAGAAATTCACATTCGTAAACACCATATTTGGTGCGGTATAGGTGCCCTCAATCGGATTTTCATCATTGTAGCCATCGCCGTCCTGATCCACCATCAACACAATATCATCCGGATTTATTCCAGTCAATGAAGACAAGTCAAATGTTAAAGTCACTGTACCGCACTCTCCTGTTTCTTCCGCTTTCCAAGCGCGATTGAGCATGGTAGAGATGGCACAATTCGATCCCACGTAGGCCGAAAAACTCAATGCGCCATTGTTGTTGCCCACCAGAAGATAATCA
>JBMOFW010000006.1:0-32779 GCA_049318685.1 Flavobacteriales bacterium | reverse complement strand
TTCTTTCACCATCAAGATCCCATCATGGCTATGCGGATTTTCATCATGGATATTTTTAAAGAAAATACCGGTCGGCTTTTCTGGAAAATCGGGGAAGTCTTTATCCGTAAAGAGGTGGGCGTGAATGCGTGATTTATTGAGAAACACATATTTGTATTTCTGAAAATTCATATTGCTCCATGGAATGATGGCTTGAAAGCGTTGGAATGCCTGTATTTGGCAGACGATCACAAAAAACGCGGCAAGTATTAAAAGTCCTTGTCGCCCATATTTGGTTGCTGATTGAAGCAATAATGCCAAAGGCAGTCCCCACCAAGCCAGGTGATCGATCAAGGGACGCATGCCGAATGTGCCTTCATAATGCCACATCCACCAACAAGAGATCAGCCAGATATTGCCAAAGAGAAATACGCTCAACCAAATGCCTGTAAATCGATATTGACGAATCAAACGAACCAAGCCAATCACTGCCAGAATGATGATGGGAGAATAAATGAGCAGGCCAACGCGGAATCCAGCCAGGACTTGCCAGAAATGGGGTTGGTCGAAATGAAATTTTTCCTCACCATACGCATACACCCACCAGTGGCCGGTTTGCTGTTTGTAGAACCATGCTTGCGGAAAAATCAGAAGGACGAGCATGGTTATGGCTGGCAACCATGTTTTGATGGTCAACGAATGACGCACCCAAACGACAAAAGCAGACCATGAGCCCGCCAGTGCAGGAAGGGCAAGCACAATGAGGGCGTTCGATGGACGCACCACAATGGTGAGCGCCAGGATAAGCGCGACTTTCCAATACGAAGCGTGCGACTTGCGCTGTATCGATTGGTATCCGAAATAAATGAAACCTGCGATCAAGGCGAAGGAATACGGGTGAGAAGCAGAAGGCTCGAATATGGTATAGTAAAAGAGATTGGTTCCCCCGTAGATAAGGCCTACAGAGATGGCGGCAGTGCGCCGACTGACAAAGTGAATCAAGAAACGATAAAGCCAATACAAGCCGATCATTACCCACAAGACCGAGGCGGCCACCATGGCGATTTGATAGGGTTTTGAGTACCCATCCGCATCGAGTTGGGCAACATGGGCTATGCCGTGGGCTATAAAAAAGGTGGGGGCGACCAAAATAGATTCACCGTAATAATACTTATTGAGCATTTTACCATCGAGCAGGGTCATGAAGTGTCCCCAGTCATCGCGGTTGCGGTACTTTTTATTGATTTCCTTATAATACTCAAATGTGGGATCGTCGTAAATGAAAGTAGCCGGCAAGTAGGAGTAATACCCCACGCCATCGGCGGCGAGAATTTCGAGAGCCGCGTTGCCACGCCAGCGATAGCGATTGGCGGCGGTAAAGCTCACGCCGAGACAAATCAGCAAAACCCAGAAAAGCGGTTTTGAAATCAACCATTTCATTCGCCGAAAATAACACGAATAACTCTAGCACACGAGCATTCTAGCACAATAGCACACAAAAAAAAACGCCCCCAAATCGGGAGCGTTTTTTCGTATTTCAACTTGAGATTATTTGCCTTCGCTGAACTTAGCCATTTCCTTCTCGAAAGTTTCTTTGAACTTCTCGTAGTTGTAATCGGCTTTGATCTTCTCGTTGTTTGAGAGTTTGCTGTTGTAAGCATCTGCGATATCTGATCCAGAAAGCTCAAGAGCTACATAGGATACATAGGTTCCGTCTGCACGCTGAGTCAATTTTTCACAGATCTCTATGGCACCTTTCAATTCTTGGTCAACCACAGTGCGAGCCATTTCTTGGAAAGTCTCAGTCACTTCTTCTTTGTTGTTAAACTCTGTAGAGTTTACATAGTTGTCACCAACAATTTTCATGGTTGAGTTGATGGTCTTGGCCAACTCTGATTGAGCGTTAGAACGGGCTTTTTTCTTAGCTGTTTCGCGGTCCATCGACTCACCAGTAGCGGTAGCGCGGAAAGCTTCTTTTGTACTCATGTACTGATCGCCGGTGCAATACTCGTTGATCAAGGTTTCGCCGGTAGGCTTAGGAGCTTCAACGGCTTTTTTGTTTTTCTTACAACCAACACCTACGATGGTGCTAGCAAGGGCAACAAAAAGAATGAGGGTAAATTTTCGGGTATTCATAATGGTTGTTTTTTTCATTGTTTGTATTTGTGCTTTTTCTACAATCGTGCCAAAACTAAAAAATAACTTCTAAAATGGACGAAACCATTTGTTCTTCGATGCGGGAACGCCCTTTTTTGTAGGCATCTTGCCCGGCTGCATCTTTGTTCAATTGCAAGCCTTTGATGTTGTTTACCGACTCGGAATACACCACCTCGCCTTGACTATTGAATACATTCACTGTCAACTCCAAATATACTACGGTGAAGCCTTGTGAGGTCCCTCCATCAGTGGTATTGGAAATAATCTTCACCTGATAATCACTTTTACCAACTGGAGCGATACGCATTCCGCGTTCTACCAATTTGGCTTGCATACCAGACGCCAACACGGTGCCTGTGCCAATAGCACCATACATTTTTTCTTCTGAGACAATGGAAAACGACGGAAAAAGGATTTCGATCGGGATATTCTTGCTCTCGGCTTTCAAATTTTTCATGATGCCGGAGGTCAGATTTTTATCCAAATCGGCAGGCTGCATATTATCGGTATTGATTTTTACCGATAAACTCGGGGCTTTGTCGGTCGATGCTACATCGGATACGATCATGCCTACCTGGCCAAGTTCATCGGTGATTTGCACCACTGGCTTCATGTACTTGTCTTTTGGAAAACTGTAGTTGACCGAAATGCCTTTCACGGGTTGATTGTTGTAGGTCACACGCACATTGCCGTTGTAGCGATAGCTGTTTTCTGCAGCCAGTACCACTTTGCTGGTCCCTACATCAATACGCAAACCGGTAATGAGGCGTTGCAAGCTGGTGTAGATTTCATTTTCAATAAATACTTTCCCGGTTTCCGATTGGAACTCGTTCACTTCATTCCAATAATTTTTCATAGCAAACAATCCATGCAAGTAGAGATCCACCGCGGTAACTACGTCTGCTTTGTTTTCGGCATCTTTGGCTTTGCTCATATAATCGTAAGCGGCCGACATAGCCTGTTCTTTCTTGGCGCGCTTGGCAGCTTGAAATTGGGCTTTGTTGAGGCGGTAGTACACCCAATACTCGGTGGAATTTTCCCATGTTCCGGCCACCTCAAAGTCTTCGATTTGTTCGTCGGTGGTGGTGTTGATGTTGGAAATGAATTCTTCGTTGAATGCTTTATTGACCTCTAACGTGTTGAGAAAAGTAGATCCTTGCACACGCACACTGATTTCAGAAGCGAGATCGTTTAATGCATTTTTTTTGGCAATGCTTTGATAATCGAGCGGCTGAGCGGTCTTGCTGCATGATCCTATACCAATGTAGTAGCCGCTCGCCGAAGGGCGTTGATTGATCCATTCGGGCGCAGGTGCATATTCTACTTTGCCATTTCCTTTGGTGGCATTCTTGTCGCCGCAAGCGCCCAAGATCACCGCAAAGGCAAACAACACGGCAACGATATTTCTGAAAGAAAAATTCATCATCTTATTGTACAATCTTGAGCACTGCATTTCCAATCTCGCTCGACATCTGTTTTGAAATGATGTTGAACAATTCATTAGAAAGCTCTCCCAACTGTTTGGTTTCTTGACGCGCACTCATCAAGTTTTGCAAGTATCTTCTGTCCTGCGCGTTCAAGCTCACTGTATTTCCTGCTGAAGGATAAAGGTCATTCACGCTGCCGTCATAGCGCGCATAAGTCACTTCATCGGTAATGGTTTTTTCAATAATCTCCGTCTTGATGATCTCGCCGGTGCTCAAGTTGATCAGTTTATATTGAAAACTCACAGAGCATGAAGTGGAATTGTAATACTCGGTATAAGTCACCGGCTTGTAGCGGGTTTCATAATAGTATTTACCATCATCCGGATTTTGCTTTTTCACCTTATAGGCTTCATACGCCTCTTTGTTTTTTGAACGAATGGTACCACTTTTCGGAACATAGCTCAATACGGTTCCAGTGAGAATCGCTTGAGCGCCGACCAATTGACCAACGTTTATGGCAGTGGCGTCATCCACCACACCGCTCAACTGCAATTTTTGTTCTTGCAAAATGGCTTGCATGTGTTCGCGGTCTACTACACGCAAGAAAGGATCATTGATACTGGTTAATGCTTCCAAAGTGTACGCAGAAACTTTAGCATCCAATCCGGTAGTCGGGGTGGAGTTAACAAAGGGCAATAACGCTATGGTGTACATGCCTTTTTCAAGACATTGATTTTTGAGGTTTTTCGCCTCTTTGTAGTCCACTTTGCGCTTTACAACCAAATCGAAGCTTTCATAGGCTTCACGGTAGTGCTGCATATTCATGGCAGTCAACGCTTTTGAATACAAGGGTTCCATATAGGCCACGTCGGCCAAATCTTTGGAGTCTTTATAGTTGGGGTCCAATGTGCGAATCTCGGCAAAACGGGTTTCGGCATCGGCATATTTTTCTTGTTCCAATAAGGTCGTTCCTTCTTCATACAATTCGGTCAGAAACGCATTCTTGGAATTTTCATAGTCGATTTTATAAAATTCAGCGATGTCGAGAGTGATCCCCACATTTTGAATTTTGTTTTGATAGTCGCGGGCTTTGTGATAGGCATACACCGCCGTGCGGTTAGTGCCGAAGCTGCGTTCACGAGCGAATTCGCTGAGCATTTGATTGAGCAACAACTGTCCGTTTTTTTTCATCCCAATTTGGGCGTCCACGTTGTTGCGTTTTTTCTGAAGCGCGATGTAATAGCTATTCGCGGCTTCGGTTGTCAAACCGGCAGCTTCTTGCTTTGCTGCCAATTTGGTAAAATGTTTACTTCCTTGGCAAGCAACTAAGAAAATGACGATAGAAAGAATTATGTATAAATTTTTCATAGTGCTTGAAATTGAGAAAAGGCGAAGAGAGAAAAGAACCGGTGGAGACCAGATGTGCCCACCGGTTCTAAAGATTATTTCGATTCGATGTACTGATTCAATTCATCGATAGTGCTTTCAAAACTAAAGGCATCATTGATCAAATAGTAATTGCCTTGGTCTGTGCAGTAGTCATAAGCGTATTTCGCAAAATCGAGTTTGGTTTCTTCAAATCCGAAGATGTTCATGATTTCTTTGATTTGTGAAGTGGACAAACAATTTGATTTGGCTACTTGCTTGGCAACAGTCAAGCGGGTTTCATCAAAACCTTTGGATGAAATGCTTGATTTTGCTGTATTGAATGAAGCTGCATCCATAGCTTTACCACAACCGGTAGTTTTTTCAACAACAACTACTTCTTGACGCGGCGCTGGCGCTGGTTTGGCTGGTTGAGCGGGTGTTGACTTGGTAGTGGTGGTGGTGGTAGTCACGGTGGTTGATGATGATTCTTCAACTTCCATATCCATGCCTTCTACGTTCATGTTGATGCCCATATTCACTCCACCAACATTCATGTTGACATTCACTTTCTCACCGGTAGTCGGCGTGGTGGTTGTCTTTGCAGGTTTGGCAGTGGTAGTCGTAGTGGTGGTGGTTTCTTCAATGACCACGTCTTGATTGGCATTGGTGCCATCTACATTGGTATTCATTGAAATGTTTACACCATTGGGAGTAGACTTGGCCGGCGCTTTTTCTTCGACCATTTCCACTTCTTCTTCTACAATAGCATAGTCTTCAACTACGGTTTCTGATGAAGGTGAACTTACTGTTGTGCCCGAAAGAGGAGATTCTGACTGCCAACGCAAAACATATACACCTTTATTATTGGCTTTGATTTTATAAGTGGCTTCGAATCCTTTGTGCACCGCAAAGTTGTTGTTAGTGATATCGGCCAATGTAGCATCCGCAAAATCGACACGGGCTTGATAGAATTCGCCGGTGAGGTCTTTGACTTTCACATTGGCTTGTGGGGTGGTGTTTTGTGCTTCACCATTGAGATACAAGGTGAATTTTTCTCCGTTTTCAGAGAAAACAACGGCGTTGGCGAGTTGAGCCTGAGCGGCAAAACCGAAAGTGGCCATTGAAATGCAGAGGGTAAAGAATTTTTTCATCTGGTTTTTTTTGAGCGGTTAAAAATAATGTTTCGTCGCCTATTGGCGAAGGTTGTGCCAAAAAAAAAAAATCAGTGCAAGTTGCCCTATTTTTGACCGGTTTTCATCATGAAAACTGCTTTTTTTTCGATTCATGAACCAAATTTTAGTCCTCGGGGCGGGCCGCAGTAGCTCCAATTTGATCCAATATTTACTCCAACATGCTGAAAATGAGGGGTGGAAAGTGCGTGTAGGCGATTTGGATATCCAATTTGCTCAATCGAAAGTGGGGGATTCCCCTTTTGGTGAAATATTCCAACTGGATGGTCAAAATCCGGATCAAAGACGAGGCGAAATTGCTCAAGCTGATTTGGTTATCTCTATGCTTCCGGCTTTTATGCACATGGAAGTGGCCAAGGATTGTTTGGCTGCGGGTAAAAATTTAATTACCCCAAGCTACATCCCCGACGAAATGTGGGAGTTGGATGCTTTGGCGAAAGAGAAAGGTGTGGTCTTGCTGAATGAAATGGGCGTAGACCCGGGCATCGACCACATGTCGGCCATGGAGATTATCCATGCAATAAATGAAAAAGGAGGAAAGCTCCTCAGTTTTGAGTCGTTTACCGGTGGATTGATCGCTCCGGAGTCGGACAGCAATCCTTGGAATTATAAAATCACATGGAATCCACGCAATGTGGTCTTGGCTGGATATGGCGGAACGGCTCGTTTTCAAAAAGATGGCGACACAAAGTACATTCCATATCATCGCCTATTTCAAGAGATTACGGATATCGAGGTGGCTCCCATGGGCAAGTTTGATGGTTATGCCAACCGCGATTCTTTGAAATACAAGAAAATCTACAACCTCGAATCCATTCCCACCTTGTATCGCGGGACCTTACGTCGCGGTGGATTTTGCAAAGCGTGGAATGTTTTGATTCAATTGGGTTTGACGGATGATTCTTTCGAAATCGAACAACCGGCGAGCAAAACTTGGCGCCAACTCGCGGCTTCTTTCGTGGAAATTCCTGCCGGAAGTCGGTTGGAGGATGTGGTGAAAACCAAGTTCGCCTGTGATGATGAGATGATGATGAAATTGACATGGCTAGGTATATTTGACGAGTCGCCCCTCGATATTGTGAAAGGGTCTCCTGCTCTAGCCCTACAGCGCCTCATTGAAACCAAATGGAAATTGGATGAAGGCGATAAAGACATGATTGTGATGTGGCACCGATTCTATTTTGAACTCGATGGCAAAAAACAATGCACCACATCCAGCTTAATTACTGAGGGAGATGACACGACATACACTGCCATGTCCAAGACCGTTGGTTTACCCATTGCGATTGCTGCAAAATTGATTTTGAACGGGCGCCTGAAATTAACTGGCGTGCATTTGCCCATTATTCCCGAGATTTATCGTCCGGTGATGGATGAGTTGAAAACACTCGGCATCGTATTTCACGAACAAACTTCGGAGGTCAATTGAGAATTGTGGTCTTGACTATAGTGTTGTGTTTGGCTTGGTTGGGCATCATCGCTCAATCCGTAATTCCAGTTCCGGAATATCCCAAAGAATACCGTTGGAATACCACAGAAGAATATCAAGCTTCGGAAAAGGACATTGAAAAATGTTTGAAATGGTTGTGCAATTCACCTTACGGAATAGAGATGGTGGCGCGATCTGAAATGAACGCTTATGTGCTCACATGGATTGCCGGTTGTCCCTACCTTGAAGTGAAATTGGACACCCAATTTTTTCCTTTTCTAAAAGAAGATGACGACTTACTTTTCTCCATGATTCACGGCATGGCCTTGTATCAATTGAAACACATGAATAAGGAAGATCAAGAAAAGATTTACCTCGAAGGACTTGAAGTGGTAGCCGATTTGGTGGCCCAGAGCGAATCGAAATCAAAAGAAAAATGCACGAAAGACTTGCTCAAAGCGCACCGCAGGGGCAAGATGAAAGAATATGTAAAGGAGTTGCTCAACGGGAAAAATGAGTCCGTCACCGAACATTGATTCGGTTAAATTGCTTTGAAGTCATGAAGAAATTCGACATTCCGGAAAAATATCGTTCTACTGTTATCGGCAAAGTAAAAGAGTGGCGCAAGCAACTCGATCCGCGAAAGCAGGATTTTACCCCAACCATTCTGGATTTCGGCAGTGTCCGTTTTATACTTCCACGTCATTTTGGTTTTTGTTACGGCGTAGAAAACGCGATTGAAATTTCGTACAAAGCCATCGAAGAAAATCCCGGCAAGCGCATTTTTCTCTTGAGTCAAATGATTCACAATCCTGCAGTAAATGATGATTTGATCGCGCGTGGCATCGAATTCATAATGGATACAGAAGGGCAGCAATTGGTGAGTTGGGATGAAGTGACCTCAGAGTCGGTGGTGATCATTCCGGCTTTTGGTACCACGGTTGAAATTGAAGAATTGCTGGAAGCCAAAGGTGTCGAAACGAAGACCTACAACACCACATGTCCCTTTGTAGAGAAAGTATGGAAACGCAGCGCTGAAATCGGAAAAAAAGGATACAGCATTGTGATTCATGGTAAGCATAAGCACGAGGAAACACGCGCAACATTTTCACACAGTTTCCGCAATTCACCGAGCATCATCATTCGCGACATGGCGGAGGCAGAGCGTTTGGCGGCTTATATGCACGGCACTAAACCGATGGCTGGTTTTTATGATGAATTCAAAGGAAAATACAGCGAAGGTTTTGATCCGGAGCGCGACTTACAGCGCATCGGCGTGGTCAATCAAACAACGATGTTGGCCAAAGAAACTCAAGAGATAGCCGATTATTTCAAACAGACATTGACCTTGAAATATGGTGCCGATCATTTTGCCGATACACGAGATACGCTGTGTTATGCGACCAATGATAATCAGGAAGCCACATCGTGGGTATTGAAAGAAAAGGCCGACTTGGCGCTGGTGATCGGAGGTTACAATAGTTCGAATACTTCGCAGTTGGTGACTATTTTGAGTCAGCAGATGCCGGTATATTTTATCAAAGATCAAAGTGAAATTGCTTCGGATATGCATATCAATCATTTCGAATATGGTGCGCATATGCTGAAGAATACGCATAATTGGTTGCCGACCACCCGTCCGGTGACTATTGTGCTCACCAGTGGCGCGTCATGTCCGGATCCTATCGTAGAGGCGGTGTTGCGCAAAGTGCATGCATTTTTTCCAGATGCAAAAAATATAGAAAACGTATTGGATCAGCTTATTGAAGGGTAGGTATTTTGCGCGGGGTGGCGTACATTTGAAACCCTTTTGCGCTTATGCCTGATATTATCCAATTATTACCTGAAAATGTAGCCAATCAAATCGCCGCGGGCGAGGTGGTTCAGCGTCCTGCTTCTGCCATCAAAGAGATGGTGGAAAATGCGATCGACGCAGGTGCTACACAAGTCAAAATCATCGTCAAAGATTCGGGCAAAACGCTCATTCAAGTGATTGATAACGGAAAGGGCATGTCGGCCACGGATGCACGCATGTGTTTTGAGCGTCATGCTACATCAAAGATCAAGAAGTCGGAAGATTTATTTCATATCGTGACCAAAGGATTTCGAGGTGAGGCATTGGCAAGTATCGCGGCGGTCGCTCAAGTGGAAATGCGCACGCGTCAAACAGGCGAGTCTCTTGGTACACGTATCGAAATAGAGGGCTCGAAGTTCAAATTGTCGGAGCCTGATCAATGTCCGGAAGGAACGAATCTTTCCGTAAAGAATCTATTTTTTAATGTTCCTGCACGGCGCTATTTTTTGAAAAGCGATGCCATTGAATTGCGTCATATCATTGATGAAATTCATCGTGTAGCACTCACGCATCCGGATGTTGAGTTTAGTTTTCATCACAACGGATCGGAAGTGTTTAGTTTGCCCAAAGCATCGATTCGTCAGCGGATTGTACATGTATTGGGAAATAAATACAACGAAAAATTAGTGCCGGTAGAAGAGGAAACAGATATTGTTTCCGTGAATGGATTTGTGGGAAAACCGGAAGCAGCTAAGAAAACCCGGGGCGAGCAATTTTTCTTCGTTAATCAGCGCTTCATCAAAAGCAGTTATTTGAATCATGCTGTCAACACGGCTTTTGATCAATTGCTTCCCGATGGAAATTTTCCCTTGTATATTCTCTTCCTCGATATCGATCCGGCACAAATCGATATCAATATTCATCCAACAAAAACAGAGATTAAGTTTCAGGATGAACGTGCGATTTATGCCATTCTGCACGCCGCAGTGAAGCGAGCGTTGGGAAGGCACAACATTGCTCCAACTTTGGATTTTAATCAAGAGATGTCGATCAATGTGCAACCGATGCGCAGTGATACAGAAATCCAAATTCCTACTATCAAAGTCAATCCAGATTACAACCCATTCGACACCAAGCCGAAGCGCGAATCATTGGCGCAAGGCTGGTTTGACCATTCCAACCAACGCACAACAGGTTGGGAAGAATTGATGGCGATTTCGAAAATGGTGAATCCGGATGTGGAAGAAACCAGTGATGAGGTGCAGCGTTTGTTTGAGCTAGATGAGGATGTGACCATGGTTCAAATGCATCGTCGGTTTATTGTGTGTCAAACGGACGGCGGAATCTTGGTCGTTGATCAAGAGCGCGCACATCGCCGCGTGTTGTTTGAACGGTTTTCTTCGCAGTTTGATCGTACCCAATTTGCAGTGCAACAATTATTGTTTCCGGAAGATATTGTTTTGTCCGCAGCCGATTTTGCCTTGGTCAATGAACTCTTGGAGGATATTCGCAGTTTGGGTTTTGAAATGGAAGTGAGTGGACCGCAACAATTTCAGATCACCGGAGTTCCGGCGGATGCGGAGGTGCACGATCCGGAGAAATTGATGGAGACTTTTGTAGAGCAGTTGAAAAATGAACAAGGCGAATTGACGTATACACCCCGCGAGAAATTGGCATGGGCCCTTGCGCGCAGCACGTCTATTCGCGGCGGACAAATGCTCACGGTGCCGGAGATGAAAGATTTAATTCAGCGTTTGTCGACTTGTAAACAACCCAATTTTGCCGAGTCGAGAAAGGCTACATTTGTGAAAATTACATTGGAGCAATTGCTACAACAATTTAGATAATATGTTCAATCAGCTTACCCCGGTAGTAAAAAATTTGATCATTCTCAATGTGTTGGTTTGGCTCGCGTGTTATGCCATTCCTGGTTTGAATGAACAAGTGGCGGGACACTATTTCAGCAGTCCATTATTTCGCCCATGGCAGATTTTTACCCACATGTTTGCCCATTCGCAACAAGGCATTTTCCATATCTTTTTTAATATGTACGCCCTGTTTGCTTTTGGTTCGCACCTAGAGCGCTATTGGGGACCAAAGCGATTTCTGTTCTATTATCTCTTCTCGGGACTGGGCGCATTTGGATTGCATGAATTTATCAATTACTTGGAAATTCAGCAGATGATGGCGGTGATGTCTCCCGAAATGATTCAAACCGTATTCACCGAAGGAGCTGAAATAATGAGTCAGGGCAAAAATTATATAGATCCTGATTTGGGCAGTTTGAACTCAGCGGTGAATGGTGGAATCGTGGGTGCATCGGGTTGTGTATTCGGCGTGCTGTTGGCTTTCGGAATGATGTTCCCGAATACGGAGTTGATGTTGATGTTTCCACCTATTCCACTCAAGGCGCGTTGGTTTGTGTTGATTTATGGCGGTATCGAATTGATCATGGCTTTGCGCAGCGCACCGGATGATAACGTAGCCCACTATGCGCACGTGGGCGGGATGATCTTTGGTTATCTATTGCTCAAATATTGGCAAAAGAAAGACGGCAATTATTTTGGAAACGGTCCAATTTTTTAATCCATGAGTGTGTTTTCGGAGGTGAAGAAAAGCGTTCGAAAGAGCGATGGTCTGGGTCGATTGATTGCGATCAATGTGGCGGTGTTTGTCGTTTACATGGTGGTGATCATTGTGAAGAGCTTTAGTCTGACACCTTTTCATCCCGAAGTTTTTCCCAAAATCGTCTTGGCATCGACGGCAAATCTCGATGTGCTGATTCGCAAACCTTGGACGATCATTACACATATGTTTACGCATATTGAAGTGGCCCATTTCCTATTCAATATAGTGGGTTTATATGTGGTAGGGCGGATTTTTAAGCATTTCATCGGTACACGCAAATTGGTGACTACGTATTTGCTCGGTGGGTTAAGTGGATTTTTGCTCTACGTCATTTCACACAATATTTTTCCGGGGCTAAATGCAAATTCTTCGATCATGGGCGCTTCGGCAGCGGTGATGGCGTTGGTCATCACCATTGGCGTGGTTCAGCCCAATTTTACGGTGAAATTGTTTGGTGTTTTTGAAATGAAATTGATGTGGCTTTGCATCATATTGGTTTTTGTAGATTTGATAAGCTTGCAAAAAGGCTTTAATTCCGGCGGACACCTTGGTCACTTGGGTGGCGCCATGTATGGATTTTATGTTGGAACGAAATTCAAAAAAGGAAATACCATGAGCGGGTGGTTAGATCAATTCTTCAGTCGTTTGAAAGGCATGTTTACCGGTCGAAATGAACTAAAGACCGTGCACAAGCGTCCGAAGACAGATGATGAGTTTAATGCGGAACGGGTTTCACGTCAAAAGGAAATCGATCAAATTCTCGACAAAATTGGAAAGTCGGGATATGAAAGTTTGACGAAAGCCGAAAAAGATTTTCTGTTTAAATACAGTCAGAAATAAGGCATGGAGGCTGCAGTAAATGAAAGCAAGAAAAAGAAGCGCCGCATATTCACCAAGGTGATGTTGTGGCTGAATGTAGGTGCTATTGCCTGCCTTTTCTTGTCGTATTTACCAGCCCATTTTAGTCCCGATAAACTTGGGTATATCACGTTGTTCGGATTGGCCTATCCGTTTATTCTGTTGGCCAATATCATCTTCATTGTGTTTTGGTATTTTAAAGTGAAGCGTTTCATGTTGCTTAGTGCCTTGGCCATATTGATAGGCATTACCCATTTAACCGACTTTTTTCAGTTTTCTCTGGGAAAATCAAAAGTCGAACAGCGCGAAGATCGATTGGAAATATTGACTTATAATGTACATCTCTTTGGATTGTACGACAAGGAAAACAAAGCGAAACGCGATGAAATTTTTGATATTCTGGATGAAGAGGAAGCCGATTTTATGTGCTTTCAAGAATTCTTTCATTCCGATCAGTTGGGGTATTTCACCACGCGGGATAGCATTGTCGAGTTTACCTCCAATAAGTATTACCACGAACGCTATACGCACGCTATGAATGGGCGAAATTATTTTGGTGTTGCCCTATTTTCGAAATATCCGATTATCAATAAAGGGTTCATTCCTTTTGAATCAGACGTCAATAATTTTTGCATTTACGCTGATATCAAAGTGAAAGAAGATACAATTCGTATTTACAATGCTCATTTACAATCCATTCGATTCAAACCGGAAGATTACGCTTTTGTAGACGACAATCGCAATCAAGAAGAATTGGAAACCGGTGTTCGACGCATTGCGCGACGCTTGAAGACGGCTTTTTTGAAACGTCAAGCGCAAGTAGACAAAGTAGCAGCGAGTATTGCAGATTGCCGTTTTCCGGTGGTGTTGTGTGGTGATTTTAACGACACTCCAGTGTCGTATACCTACGAATCTTTTTCTGATTTGCTCGAAGATTCATTTAGTGAATGTGGCGCGGGAGTGGGAAATACATACAACGGCATTTTTCCATCGTTTCGAATCGATTATGTGATGCACAGCGAAGCGATTGAAGCGTTGGATTACCGCACCCTGTCTGTCGATCTTTCAGACCACTTTCCCGTTGTGGTAGGATTTAGACTCAAGCCCGAGCAGGCTGCACAGTAATTTTCTTTTGCATGGCCTCATGCACTGTTACAGCGAGTAGCATCATCGCCATTCCATAAAAAAAATCATCTAAAGGCACCGACCAAATGCGGATCCCCAAATTGTGCGCATTGTTGTACCACACGATTTGATCTGCTACATGTTCCGGATGTGTGTTCCAAAGCGGGTATTGGGTAAAATCCAGACCAGTGAGTATGCCGTTGGAAATGTAGAATGGAATCAAGAGAATGATCCAACTGAGATGAAACCAGCCCATATAGCGGCTTTTCAGCACAAATGTATTGATGAAAAGCAAAACCAAAAGCACGCTGTTGGCCGAAAGGGTGTAGTAATGATCAGGATAGAAAATGATCAGCAAAATGGAGATGAACATATAGACAATGCTCAAGGGTTTGCCCCATTTTTCGAAGCGATTTCTGTGGCCGTAATACTTAATGGCTTCATACGTGAATATGCACGCATAGGGAATGCAAATGAAGAAAAGGATTTCTTCTAAAGGAAGATTCCCCAATTGATAACCAAGCAAATAATTTGGATTAAATCCCCATACACCAATGTGCGTGAAATACATATCCCACGGTATAAATACAGCCATCATGGCCAATGTGCCCACAACTACTGAGCGCCAGAGTTTGTAAAATGGTTTTTTTGGGTAAAAACTAAAGATGAAGGGAAACAAAATGCATCCCAAGTCGACCGCTAAATACAACAGGTGAGACGACATGTTTATGCCTTTTTATTCGCGCGATATTGCGCCGCCTCACGAAAGTATTTCAACGGAACGAGCAACATGCCGAAGCATTCGCCTTCTTCTTTACCGAGGTGCTTGTGATGCACTTTGTGCGCCTTGCGAATGGCGCGGAAATAAAGATTATCGGTGCGTTTGAACCAGCTGAAGCGTTGATGTATCAATACATCATGCACCAAAAAGTAAGCGATGCCGTAAAATAAAATACCGGTGCCGATGAAGAAGCGATAGTCGTAATGATTAAGTGCACCAAAGAGCATAAGCAAACAGCTCGGAATGGCGTAGATCAAAAAGAATACATCGTTGCGTTCGAAAATTTTGGAATGGGGCACGTGATGGTCTTCATGAAAATACCACATGAATCCGTGCATAACAAATTTATGTGTCGACCACGCCATGAATTCCATGGTTATGAAGGTGGCAATGATAATGAACACTGAAATCATATTAAATCGCTATTTTAAGTCTGTATTCGAGGAGTCGTGGGAGTGCAATTTTAAACCAAACCGTGTAATGATCGGGATGCAATTCGACATCGGCCATCAATTGGCTTACCGGAATAAAGCGGTATTCTTCGACCTCTTCGGTGTTGATGAGCGGAGTTTCGTTGTAATAACCAATAAACACATGGTCGAATTCATGTTCCGTTAGCTCATTGTCGAGAGGCGCTTTGTAGATAAACGAAAAGGCATATTCGACAGGGGTGGTAAATCCCATTTCTTCTTGGAGGCGGCGGCTAGCCGCATCTTCAGTGAGTTCGTCGGGGCGGGGATGACTGCAGCAGGCATTCGTCCATAGGCCACCACTGTGGTATTTGGAAAACGCCCGGCGATGAATCAACATTTCATCTTGATCGTTGAAAATGAAAACGGAGAAAGCTCGGTGCAATATGGCCTTGCGATGTGCTTCCATCTTTTCCATCGTTCCAACGGGTTGATCATGATGATCAACAAGTATGACATGTTCTGAGGTCATCATGATTGAAATTTTTTAAATTCACTTTCGATCGAGTCAGGCATTTCATCACTGTCTATGATAAATTGTATGGCCTTCTTCCAAAAATCGGTTTTCGGATCTATGGTTTTTTTACGCAATGCGTCGAGCACAATGTTGGCGTCTTCTTGAAGATTGCCGCTGTAATTGAGAAACCACGGAATTTCAGATTGCATGGCATAGCGTAGAAATCGAATTTCCGGATTCCAAAAATCGGCTTGAATGGCCGCTTCAATCTTGGTTTTCCCTTCATTGAAGTGACTGATTTTTTTCTCAACGCTGGATACGACTTCGGCGTACATGGCTACGGCCACGCCTTTGTATGCTTTATAAACGGCATTGCTTTCATTGGCAGATTGCAATGACGTATAAAACGCCGTAATACCTTGTTCACCGCGTGCACTGAAAAACAAATTGCGGTAATTGTCGAGTTGTGCACTGGCCATCAACGGTAGCCATGCGAGCACAACCCACAAGGTCTTAAAGGAGATTGAGGTTGTGCTGCACATAACTTTTAAGAATCAACGCAAATTTCTTTTGATTAGGAATTCGAATACGTTCTTCCATGATGCGATCACTTGGAAGTGATTTGATCTTTTGGAAGAGGCGCACATAGTAAGTGTAAGCCACATAGACCCCAAAACGGGCGTCTTTCGGCAACATCAGAATGCCTTTATAGGCTTCATGAAAATCTTCGGCAATTTCTTTTTCGATGGTTCGCTTCATGTTTTCATCGAAGTTGGCCATATCCAATTGCGGAAAATAGGTGCGTCCCAATGTTTGGTAATCCGCTTTTAAATCGCGCAAGAAATTGATTTTTTGGAAAGCGGCTCCGAGACGCATTGCATAGGGCTTAAGTCGCTCATATTCCTGTTGGTCGCCTTCGGTAAATACTTTCAAGCACATCAATCCAACCACTTCGGCGCTGCCGAGGATGTAGACTTCGTAGCCAAAGCGATCGTACATGGTTTTATCCAAATCCATTTCCATGCTTTTCAAAAAAGTATCTACGAGTTCCCAATCGAGATTGAAATCGTGATATACTTTTTGAAAACTATTGAGAATGGGATTGAGTGATATTTTTTCGTCGATGGCACGCACGGTATCTTCGCGGAAGCGGGCCAAGAGTGATACTTTGTCGTAGTCGTGAAATGTATCTACGATTTCGTCGGCAAAGCGCACAAATCCATAAATCGCATAGATGGGATTACGAAATTTCTTTCCGAGTGTTTTGATACCCAAACTAAAACTCGTGCTGTACGACGTTGTCGTTTTTTTGCTGCACGCAATGGAGACGGAGTCAAATAGAGATTTTTGGTTCATGCGTTAAGCGGTTTCAAGTGTGTTGGAAAGGCAATATTGGTGCAATTCTTCAGCGGCAACTTGGCCACTGATAATGCTTGGAGGGACACCCGGACCGGGAGTGGTCAACTGACCGGCATAAAATAAATTGGCAATTTTTTTACTCTGCATACGCGGTTTCAAAAACGCCGTTTGTTTGAGTGTATTGGCCAATCCGTAAGCATTTCCTTTGAATGAATTGTAATCGGCAATGAATTCTTCATGCGCATAACTGCGCTTGTAAATGATGTGTTCTCGAATGTCTTCGCCCGTTTTTTCACGAATACGATCGATGATCATATCCAAATATTTTTCACGCGATGCCTCATCGCTGCTCATGCCGGGAGCAACAGGAATCAGGGCAAACAAATTTTCCATGCCTTCAGGGGCCACGGTAGGATCTGTTTTTGACGGTGCGCACACATAGAAAAGCGGATTTTCAAGCCACACGCGTTTGTCATAAATTTCTTCAGCGTGTTTGGTAAAATCGGTATCAAAAAACAAATTGTGATGCAGCAAGCCTTGTACGCGCTTGTTAATGCCCAAATAAAAGAGCAATGACGAAGGCGACATGGTGCGGTTTTCCCAATATGCATCATCGTAACTGCGGTATTCGCGATCGAGAAGTTTGGTTTCGATGTGATGATAATCTGCAGCGCCGATAATGGCATCGCATTGCATCAATTCACCATTGGCAATCACCCCTTGCGCTTCTCCTTGTTCGATCACGATTTTTTCTACAGCGGTATTTAATAAAAATTTCACTCCGAGTTCTTTCGCTAAATCGGTCATGGCCTGCGTGATGCGAATCATGCCTCCTTGCGGATACCACGTACCTAAAACAATGTCAGCATAATTCATCATGCTATACAATGCAGGCGTTTTTGATGGTTTCGCCCCCAAGAATAAAACGGGGAATTCGAGCAGTTGAATGATATTCGGATTTGAAAAATATTTTCGCAGATGTGAACTCATCGAAGTGAAGAGTTGCAATCGGAATGTTTCTTTAAGAAGACGGAATTCGGCAAATTCCATGATTGACTTGGACGGCTTCCAAACAAACTCACCCATGCCTGTGTCATATTTGATCTTGGCTTCATGGAGAAATTTGTCGAGTGCCTTGCCCGCGCCGGGCTCTATTCGCTCCAGCATCGCTTTGAACTCACTCAAATTGGCGGGAACGTCTAATTGCATTTCATCAAAGATAACGCGATAAGACGGATTCAAACGAACCAATTGATAATAATCGGTTACACTCTTGCCAAAGCGATTGAAAAATTGTTCAAATACTTCAGGCATCCAATACCAACTTGGACCCATATCGAACATAAACCCTTCGGCCGAAAAGTGTCTGCATCGGCCTCCCGTGGTCGTGTTTTTTTCTAAAACGACCACTTCATGTCCTTTTTGGGCAAGTGAACAGGCAGCAGACAAGCCCGCAAATCCTGAACCGATAACAATAACTTTATTTCCCATAGCGATGAATTCCTAAAAGAACAGAATGGAGCGGAGTTTTGTTCAAGTTTGAATGTTAAATTGTTAAACAAAAAAAAAGCCCGATTCCTTCAATCGGGCTTTAAGGTACTGATATTTTTTGGTTTACCTGTAACGTAATTTTTGTCCATCGCGAATGATGGAGGATTCGCGCAGTTTGTTCATTTTACAAAGTGCCGAAACAGAAGTGCCATGTTTGCGAGCAATGCTGCTCAATGTTTCACCGCGTTTCACCGTGTGGTATTTTTTACCTCCGGTAGATTCGTTTCGAGCGGCCTTGGCTTTTGCATTGTATTCTTCGTTTTTCGAATAGTCGAAATGGAAACGATGGAGTACAAATTCCCATTCACGCAATGCTTTTTGGTTGGGGTCTACAATCAAATTGGGATCAATGGCGTCTCCGCGGTAGCGTACTTCAAAGTGGAGGTGAGATCCATATGAGCGGCCGGTATTTCCACCCAAACCGATTAGATCGCCGGCTTGAACATAGTCTCCGGGCTTCACATTGCGCTGGCTCAAGTGGGCATACAATGTTTCCAATCCGTTGGCGTGGCGAATAATCACCACGTTGCCGTAGGAAGCGTGCAATTGAGAAATACGTACCATGCCTTCGAAGGCAGCCATTACAGGATCGCCGGTCTCGAGGTCGATGTCTAAGCCATAGTGCATGCGGCCCCAGCGCGGACCAAATGGTGAAGTAATGATGCCATTCGCAGGATAAACAAAGTCGCAGGCTTCGTGGCAAAGGGTGAACAACATGGGAGAATCCACCATGGTCTTTCCGTCCTTTTCGGCAAAAAGATTTTTAGTGTCCCAGCTGCAATATGTGTCGTAACCAGGAATGCGCGCCAAAGAATCAGACACGGTCCAAAGGCCCATGTCCATGCTCACATCGCTAAATAAAGACATATCCTCAAAGGCTTCGATCGAACCACCTACATGAGGCTCATAGTTATCCCAGGCCGCTGTGTCTGCCATCAATTCGATAGCGGATTCAACTTGGGCGAAGCCGGTTGTCACTGAAAAAAACAGTGCAAGAATGATATAGGGTTGCAGGTTTCTCATTCTGGCGGCAAAAATATTCTTTCATTCCTATGAAACCGATTTTTTCTTGTCAACGAAACGTTAATATTGGGCAACCCGGTTTTAATTATCGACGAATTGAAAGAAATGAACGATGAAAGTTGAAAAAGGAATCGAATAGCCAAGAACTACAGAATCTGTTGTAATTTTGTCGAAAGCTTTCTTTCTAAATTAATTCATTGAAAATCATGAAGTTGGATATTTTAGCCATAGCGGCCCATCCGGATGATGTAGAAATAAGTGTTGGCGGAACCGTGGCGCGGTCGATTGCACAAGGTAAAAAAGTAGGCATCATTGATTTGACCATGGGTGAGCTTGGAAGTCGTGGTTCAGGTGAGTTGCGCATGAAAGAAGCGGCGATGGCTTCTGAGATTCTTGGAATCTCAGCGCGTGAAAATTTGGAATTGGCCGACGGATTTTTTACGGCAGACCAAACATCGATGGTAAAATTGATCGAAAAAATTCGTCATTATAAACCGGAAATTGTACTCACCAACGCACCGTCAGATCGCCATCCTGACCATGGACGGGCTTCGAAGTTTGTGCGCGACGCTTGTTTTTATAGTGGTTTGCGTAAGATTGAAACCGGTCAGGAGCATTGGCGTCCAAAAGCGGTCTATATGTTTAACCAAGATTATTACAACAAACCCGATTTTGTGGTGAATGTGACCGAGTATTGGGATATCAAAATGATGGCGCTGAAAGCTTATTCTTCGCAGTTTTTTGATCCGAATTCATCGGAGCCGAAAACACCGATTTCTGGCGAGGAGTTTTTCGATTTTTTGAAATCGCGCGCCATGGAATTTGGTCGTCCGAGTGGGTATTTATTGGCTGAAGGGTTTATGGTTGACCGTGCGCCCGGCGTAAACGATCTTTTCGATTTGCAATGACCAATTTATTCCAGTGATATAGAAAATAGCCTGTTTGCGTGAGAAAAGCCAACGAGGTAGCTACCGCTGCTCCGATGATGCCATCTGTTGGTATCAGCAAAATGGCGACAGGCAATCCCAAAGCAAATCCCGCGGCAGAGGCGATGGCATTGTGCTCTGGTTTACCAATGCCGGAAAAGTAATGGGCCAGAATAATTGCCCCGCTGTTGGCCAAAATACCGGGTATCAGCCACATCAAGGTTTCCTTTAGAGCAAGTGCGTCGGTTGCGCTGTGCACAATAAAGAGGTAGATTGTTTCAGGTACGAGTAATATTCCAACCGAAGCCATAAGTCCGATAATGACGGCCAAGCGCAGGTTTTTGCGTGTCATGTCGATCTGATGGTCAGCATCTTCAGAGTTGGCTATCAATGCGTATTGTTCTGTTGAAATACTCTTGGCCACCATCCAAATTACTTCGGCGCCATACATCGCAATCGAGAATAGTCCTGCCGAAGCTTTTCCTTGAAACAACAAATTATTGAGCAAGGAGAGATTGACGCGTTGATTGAAAAGGTGAAAAATGTTGCCCGTTTGTCCCCACTTGCCATAGTTCCAAAGCGATTTGAAAGTCGATTTCCATGGCGGTAAGGTGCCGCTACGGTATTCGTTTTTCACCATGATTCCAGACACGAGCATGGTGATAAAAAATGAAGCATACAGCGCCGATTGAAAGTGACCAATGTCGGGATTTGGAACGAAGTGGTAGAAATAAAACAAGACGAAAAAAGAAGTGCCTGATTGGACAATGAGCGTCGCCGCATAGGCCAGCAGGTGCAGGCGGGCAAGGAGCAATTGCATGTGGTAAGTGAAGATGCCCTGAAGCCAACCCAAGAGGATGATGTGTAAAATAAATGCTTTTGGAAAAATGGGAATGGCCATCAATACCAAGCCAACCAATACTGCCGAAAGCGTATTCCAAATCCATGCAACGCGAATGGTTTCACCGTGCTGCATGCGTGGGGTGAAGTAAACGATGTTGCCGCCCGTGATAAACATGCTTACCGTAGCTACAATCAGAATTCCGAAGCTGATCAGTCCGGCTTCACCTTGACCTTCGAGGCCAAGAAAATAGGTATTCATCCACACGATGCCGAGCGAACTTAGCATAATGATGATGCGGGAAGCCAGAAGCGCTATGCGTTGCTTATTCATGATTTGGAGTAGATCGATAACGCGATTTGGTAGACTTGGTCAAATTGCTGAGCAATGCTTTGCATCGAAAATTTTTGTTCCGCAATCGCGCGCAAATCGGCCGCGTTGGTCAACGGATATTTGGTGTACATCGTGACCAACGCATCAAACAGTGCTTGTTCATCTTGATGCGGCACCAATAGGCCGACTTCTGTGGAGATATGTTCAGAAATGCCTCCTACAGCGGAAGAGATGACGTGCATTCCTGAAGCCATGGCTTCAACGATGACGCAAGGCAGATTTTCGAAATTACTAAACAAGAGCAGGACATGCGCTTGCTGCATCAGCGCGGCGATTTCGTTCCATTCTTTTTCACCAAAAACAGTAATGGAATTTGGCCGGATATTCAGGTCTTGAGCGTATTTCAATACGTCTTGCCAAGGACCATCACCGCCTATAGTGAGGTGAACATCGACATGTAGATCAGCGAATTTTTTCCAAGCGCGTAATATTCCGCGGATGTTTTTTTGGGGTTCGTATAAGCTAGAAACATGTAAGAATTGCAGCGGTTTGGATTGTTTATCGACCAATTGAAAAACGGCTGTATTCACTACATTGGGAACAGTGTGGTAGTTTCCTGAAAGTCCGAAACGGCGCATGGCTCGACCGAGATCGTCTGATACAGGACAGATTACGGAAGCTTTGGAAGCGACCCAACGCGACAGGGCTTTGACCTTGAAGGGTTGTTTTCCGCGGATTGTTTCATGGTAACCCGTCCAATGTTCGGTGATGACCATGGGGATATTCAATCGGCGTTGGGCGATGACGGCCTGCCAGCCTTCCGGCCAAATCACATTGAGGTGGATGAGGTCGAAGTTGATTTTTCGTTCGTTGATAAGGGCGTCGAGGCCTAGTCGAAAAGCGCGAAGTCGGGTAAATATAGAAACGCCTTTTTTCGAATAGTAAACCCAAGTAGTGTCGATGCCTTCGAGCGAATCGTGCACGAGTCGAGTAGGAGAATCACCTTGTTGCGGGGCAAGATAGAGCACGGAAACGGTGTGTTTTTGGGAGATGGCTTGAGCGTGGCGGTGCACGAAGTTGCCTAGTTTAGGCGCACCTTCGTGGGGGAACCAAGAAGCCAGGAGCAGAATATGGAGACGATGATTTTCGGCCATTTGAATTAGGTCTGCAAAGTACGAAGGACGATAAGAATTTGCGGAAAATGAAAAATCTTGGAAAATTGGTCGAAGTGGTTATATCTTTGCGGCCTCAAAAATGGTGGTCGTAGCTCAGCTGGTAGAGCTCCAGATTGTGGTTCTGGCTGTCGTGGGTTCGAGCCCCATCGATCACCCTACAAAAAGCCGATAGTTTTGCTATCGGCTTTTTTTGTGCTCAAGAGTTAAGGTTAAGGAAAAATGCGCGTTTCAGACGGCATTTGTTTTTACAATTTGAACCCAATTGTGAATTGAACCCAACGGTTTTGGTATTTGGGGGTAGTGTGAGTGCCATTTCCATTATTCGTTTGAAAATCCAAACCTGCTCTGCCGGAAACGACCAGACTATGATACATTAAATCGACACCACCAGTAAATCCAAGAATGTTTTTGCGAATGTTTTCGTTGTTGAATTCCTGTTCTTGATCGTAGGAGTTCAAACCAAAGTGATATTCATCTTTTTGGTGGAATAAGTAAGAATACTGTGGGCCAATCAAAATGGTGAAAAATGGCAGCGGTTTTAGTTGTAGCTGAATGGGGACATCAATATAACTAGTGGTACGCACATAGGAGTAGTTAGTAGATAAAAGAGTTCCTGAGCCTTGAAATCCTTTTTGAGAAAGGAGCAATTCGGGTTGAATTCCTAGGAATTTTCCAATTGGGATTCCTGCAAAAACCCCAGCAGCTATGCCTAATTTGGTGTCTGCACGAAAGTTTTCGCCCTCTGCATTCCAAACGTTAGAAGCATTGATTCCGGCTTTTATTCCTGCGTCAAATTTTTCTCTTGGATCTTCTGTAGTTTGGGCTGATGTCAACGTAGCTGCAAAAATACTAACTATCAATAAGTATGTAATTTTATTTTTCATTGTTAACTGTGAGATTTTTTAGGGCTTTTCCTAGCTGTTCCATATCCGAATTAAATTCTGACTTGAATGATTCCCATTGTGATTTACTATTCGTTTTAAAGTCAGCTAGTTTTTTCTTTAAATCGGAGTTCTTGATGTTTAGCTCGGCTATTTTTTTTTCGTATTCCGCTTTAGCATCGCCTTTTTGATTGGCAATTCTGGCATTGAAATCGATCAAGTTTTTTTCATTTTCAGCTATTTGAGCGTTCAGTTGTTGTGTGTATTCTTCCATTTCTTTTTTTGTTTCTGCATTGATTGCATCTTGTTCTGCTTGCTCTTGCGCTTCTGAATTCATTTGAACAGGTTTTTCTTCTTTTTTGGTGGATGAAGAACATCCAGATATTCCAAGTAGTAGCATCATCAAAGCAGTCAAAAGAATGCCTATCAGAATTTTCTTGGAAGTATAGGAAATAGTCATTTGATGATATCTATTTTTCCCAATGAGAATGAGGGATGAATTTTTCATATGTATAATTTTATTAGATAAAAAAAGACTGCCCATTTTGAAAAAGGCAGTCTTTTGCTTTGCATATACCTTTTGTACGACCTCCCTTTGGAAAGGGATTAGTTTGAATTAGGTCAGAGTGTCGTTAAACCTTCTCTGGTAGGGTTTTGTTGATGATGTTAATCACCTCTTCGCGCTTCTTGTTCAAGCGTGTTTCGACGCGTTTGAGTAAATCATTTTCTTTACCGGGCTCAAATTTGAGATCTGCATCTGTGAGCTGCGAATACTTCTCTTTGAGTAGTTTAGATTGTTTTTCCCAATTGCCTGTGATTTTGAAAGCTTCGATGCTTTTGTTTACTGCTTCTTCCATGATGGGTAAGATAATTTTGTAACTGAATTATTACATGACAAATGTGCGACTGATGCACATCTTCCATGTTACACAAAAGGACTTGAATCGTACACAATTCACAGGTTTTCTAAATTGAATAATCGTTTTTGTTTGAGTTTTTTGAAGAAAGAAGGAGAGAGTCCGGTGACTTTTTTAAATTGATTGGACAAGTGCGCTACACTGCTGTAGTGCAGTTTATAGGCGATTTCAGAAAGGGATAATTCGTCGTACAATAAGAGTTCTTTTACTCTTTCAATTTTATTTATAATAATGAATTGTTGTATAGTAATACCTTTTACTTCAGAGAAAGTATTGGCGAGATAGGTGTAGTTGTATCCTAATTTTTCGGCAAGAAATTGAGAATTGTTTTCCTTAGGTACAAAGTCTGAATAGTGGATCATTTCGACGATCACAGCTTTGATTTTTTCAATGAGAATACTCTTATGGTCGTCCAGTAATTCAAGTCCCGATTTAAGTAGATTTTGTTTGAGTAATTGTCTTTTTTCTTCATCGATATCTTCAAGTATTTCTACCATGCCGAGGTCTATTATGATGAAGTGAAGTCCCAGTTTTAAGAGTTCTTCTTTAACCATCATTTTGCAGCGTTGGCTGACCATGTATTTGATGTATAGTTTCATTTAATCATGCTGATGGTTCCTTGGGGCAAGGTAAGAATTCGAAGGCGGGAATTGTCGCAAGTTTTCAGAAGGCTTCACTTTTTTTTCTTTGGTGAATGAATGTTTATATAATTATGTTTCGTTTTTGCAGAATTCCCACATTTTGGCACAGAATGAGCGTTTGATCAGCAGGTCAATGGATCATTAGATCTCCCGATCTATCGATCTCACGATCTAATCCTCTGACTCTAGCACACTTTTTAGCTTTCCAACAAAGCGATGTTGTTTGTTTCTACAACAACGTGTTTGTTCATGTTAGCCTCGTGTTAAATTTGGAGAATCCGTCTTTCCGTTGAAGCGGTGCTGAATTTGAATCGATTCATGAATTTTATTTCTCTCCAAAAATGGCTCGTCCTTCTGCTGATGATGGCAGGCGTGGTTTGCTCCTATGCCCAATGTGCTGATGGCCAAATCACCTTAAGCATAAATATTTATACGGACGGCTGGCCGAATGAAACGTATTGGGAATTGGTGCCGGGAACCAATGCCTGTGGCGATGGTACCATTATTTGGGGAAGCAATCAGAGTGGGGTTGGCTGTCCTGGCAATGGCGACCCAAACGGTGCCGGCGATCAAGGATATCCCGGATACGGCATGGTTCAAGTGACCAATATTTGTCTGAATGAAGGGGAATACTACACCTTGTATTTTGTAGATAGTTTCGGAGATGGGGGATTGTATTTTGAAACGTTTGAAGATGGTGCTTTTTCTGGATTCTATTCAGGCACAGGAGCCGGCAATATGTGGACTTTTCAGACCGGTGTTTCTTTTCTTGGAGCACATGATAGTCCATGCAATGCACAAGAAGTTGTGGTGGGATCTGCCATAGAGTTGTCTAACGTGAATTGCTATTCTCAAGTGAACGAGGTACATGCCCCACAAGGCAATTGTCAGGCCATGGGGGTGTGGTGTCCCGACGAGATCAATCACACTGCATGGGCCAAGTTTACCGTGCCGGATGACGGTGCTTATGAAATTTCTACAGTGCATCCCGGCACGTCTATCAATACGCAAATGGCGATTTGGTATGCGGAAGATTGCATGGATATGTCGAGCTATATTTATATCAGCGGCAATGATGATTTTATGGGTGAAAGTGGCATTGCTGAATGCAATGCCAATCCTCCATCCTGCGTGGACCGCGGTTCTGCGGCGTATTTCAATGTGCTACAAGCCTTTCCCGCGTGTTGCGAAACAGGTTGGGACGATGCCTGTCAAACCATGTATGATGCGATGAGTGGAACCTGCTTGTCTGAAGAACAAACGTGTACATACACTATCGAAGGAATGGATACGTATGGAGACGGATGGAATGGCAACTATATCACGGTGACGGTTGATGGCGTCTCTGAGGATTACACGCTAAATGAAGGCAGTTCTGCTTCTTGGACTTTTGACGTCGCTTCTGGAAGTTCGTTGCAAATCGAATTTGTGGCTGGAGATTGGCCTGAGGAAGTCGTGGTAATTTTGACGGATCCAAGTGGACAAGAATTGCTCAATGTTCAGCCAGTAACAGTGGAACCGCTTCTGTTTGATGCGGTATTGAACTGCAATGGCAGTGCATCTTGGCATCCGCAATCGTCACGATGCTATACCCATTGTTTGCCTGCCGGTATGACTTTGTATATTCAAATTGATGGATACAACAATGAATGGGGAGACATGATATTGTCTGTAGTGCCTTATGAAAACGGACCGGTCACTGAAGAGGTGATTCAAGGGGTACTTTGTCCGGTGGGTGTGGGAATCGATCCTGAAGGCATGATTTTACCGAATGTCACCGGTTGGGGAATGAATTATACGACGAACTGGACAGGTCCAAATGGATTTGTTTCGGATGCTTATTTCTTAGAAAATATTGGTCCAGGCACTTATACCTATCACGCAGAAGATGCATGCGGCGCTGTGGTAGATGAAGTATATGTGGTGGAAGGTCCATCTCCTTTTGAATTGAGCGGAGAAGCGCAACATACTTGTGCTGAAAACACGGATGGTAGCGTGGCATTTTCCATATCAGGAGGTACAGCACCATACAGTTATTCGTGGCATTTTCCAGATGGCACCGAACATGAAGGAGAAATTCAGAGCGATCTGCCAGCGGGAATGTATTACCTGTATTTGGAAGATGATCATGGCTGTTTTGTTTCCTTGCCTGTGGAAGTGGAAACCTTGCCCGCTACCACGGTTGACTTGGGTGAAGACCTCACTCTTTGCTCAAACTTTGATATTTTGATTAGTGGTCCCGATGTGCCTTTGTATTCTTGGTCGACCGGGGATGTCACGCAACAAGTGATTTTATCGGGTGAAGAATATCCGGTTGGCGAATATGACATTGAGTTGAATGTGATCAATGAGTTCGGTTGTGCCTCTTCCGACTCACTACACTTTGAAGTATTGTCATGCATTGCGGTGAATGAAATGAGTTCATCGCCCTTGGTGTTCTATCCGAATCCGGCGAATGAGCAACTTTATATTCAACTCGAAAAATCGGAAAGTGCTTTTTGCCGTGTGTTTGATGCTACTGGAATCTTGGTGCTTCAAAAACAATGGTCCGGTTCGGAAGTTTTTACTTTAAATACAGCTGCTTTGGCAGCCGGCATGTATGTGATCACCATAGAAAGTGCTGATCAAGTTTTGACACAATCATTTAACGTTCAGCATTGATATTTATGAAAAACGATACAACGCAGTATATCCTTCGCATGAAACGAAATCTCGTTCCAGTTCCAGTTCTCGTTCCCGTTCTCGTTCTATTTCTCTCCATCAGCGCGAGTGCACAAGTGGTGATCAACGAAATTCAAGTGACGAATTTGAGTACCATTCAGGATGAAGAAGGCGACTACGAAGACTGGTTTGAATTGTACAATGCGGGAAGTACGTCTATCAATTTGAGTCAATACATTGTTTCAGATAAGGAAGACGCCGAGAATGACTGGAACCTGCCCTACACAGTGTTGGCTGCGGGACAACATGTAATGATTTTTGCTTCGGGGAAAGATCGCTATGGAAATGGTCCGATCATCGATCACTTGGAGTCTCCGGTGTATCCTTGGAATTGGTGGACTTATCTTGTTCCTTCCTCTCAGCCCGATGCATCGTGGAATGAAATTGGTTTTGACGATAGCAGTTGGGGTGCGGGCAATGGCGGATTTGGATTCGGTGATGGAGATGATGGAACGGATGTGGGTGGAGGCGTATTGTCCGTGTATAGTCGTACGACTTTTCAGTTGAATGATCCGAATGATGTCACATTTATGTTGATGAATATCGACTACGATGATGCATTCGTTTGTTATTTGAATGGCGTTGAAATAGCCCGAGCCAATATTGGAACCGTGGGCGTGGAGCCCACATTTGACACGCCCGCGGATGGTGGTCATGAAGCATTGGTCTATCAAGGAATTACTCCCGACAATTTGATTATTGATTTTTCTGTGTTCAGCGCATTGTTGCAGGAAGGTGAAAATGTCATTGCATTGCAGGTACACAATGCGGATGTTCTTTCAAGTGATATGACCGGAAGCGTTTATGTCGTGTTGGGCATGGCCAGTCCTGAAATACAAACGGAAGAAGCACCTGAATGGATGAGTCTTGAATTTCCACTCAATCATGCCAGCTTCGGATTGAGTGCAGGGGAAACGTTGTATCTAAAATCATCAGACGGGACGGTGTTGGAGAGTAAGTTTGTGGAATCGATGCAATCAGATCATAGCTTTCGTCGATCAACGGACGGAGGAGCCGATTGGTGTTTTAGTTCTGCGCCGACACCGGGAACGACCAACGAAGGCATTTGCGCTTCGGGTTATGAGGCTGCTCCTGTATTTAGTGTTGAAAGTGGCGCATATGATGTGCCCGTTTACATTACACTTTCAAGTCCAAATCCGGACGCACAGATTTATATATCATTTGATGGCGGTGTTCCCGACGAATCCGATATGCTGTACACCGGCGGTTTTGCGGTGTCGGGTTCTGCGGTGGTGGCTGCGCGTGCTTTTGGTGAAAATACGCTGCCGTCGTCTGTAGTGAAAAATTCATATTTCATCAATGAAGATCAAATAGAGATCCCCATTATCAGTGTATCCACCGATCCGGCCAATCTGTGGGATCCGGTGACGGGTATTCACGTATTTGGTCCGCCGGATTATGATCTAGGTGTACCGCATTGGGGAGCCAATTTTTGGGAAGATTGGGAACGCACAGCGTACATGGAGTATTTTGATGCGAATCACGTTAAACAAATTGAAGGCCCTGTGGGCGTGAAGATTCATGGCGGATGGAGCAGGGTGAATGAGCAAAAGAGCCTTCGCCTTCAAGCCAAAGGGAAGTACGGATTTGAAAGTATGGACTATCCCATGATTTCAGATAAGCCCTACATCGAATCGTTTAAAGGGTTTAATCTGCGCAACGGTGGGAATGGCTATTGGGAACATCGTTTTCATGAAGCTTTGATCGAAAGAACTTGTCGCAATACGCATGTGGATTACATGGCGTATTCTCCTGCAGTGGTATTCCTGAATGGCCAATATTGGGGATTCATGGAAATAAGAGAAAATCTTGATCAGCATGCTGTGGCCAATAATCATGATATTTCCTCCTCCGATGTTACGGTGGTGAGCGCAAATTATTTAGGTTTTAACGTGATAAATGGTGATCCAACCAGTTTCTTTGATTTGCATGAATTTGCGACTTCCAATGATCCGAACGCACCGGATTACTTTGCGGCGATTTCGGGTATGTTGGACATAGAAAATTATGCGGACTATATCATCGCGCAAACGTATTGGTGCAATGGAGACTGGAGCAATGGATATCAAAATAACACCAAGTTGTGGCATGATGACCGTCCAGGAGGAAAATGGCGATTTATGTTGATGGATATGGATTTTGGAATGGGCTTGGCGGGCAATTCGCCCTATGATGATTATATCTGGCAAGCCGGTGGAGACGGTTTTCTGACGGATCAATTATGGGATGCTTTGATCCAAAATGATGAATTTAGGAATTACTTCATCAATCGTTATGCTGATTTGATTAATACAGAGTTTCAAATTGACAAAGTAACAGCTATGGCTCATGCCATGCGCGACGAGATTGAGCCGATATTTCAGCGTCATGCACAGCGATGGGGCACCGATGGTGGTGCTCTCACCGGAACGCTTGAATGGAGATTGGATTGGGCAGAAGAGCGTGTTCAGGGGGGGCGTGATGTCGTTGAAAGTCATTTTGGAATGAATGATCAAGTAGATATTACGCTTGATGTGCAGCCAGCCGGTGCGGGGCGTATTCACATCAGCACGCTCGAGCCGGATGAGGCAGAATATCCGTGGACGGGGGTGTATTTCAACGGCAATCCGGTACGCATTACCGTGTATGAAAATCCGGGCTACACCTTTAGTTACTGGGAAGCGAATGGTATTTTTTCAGAAAACAATACCACACGAGAACATGTATTGAATTTCACAGAAAACCTCACTTTCACGGCCGTGTTTGAAGGAGCTCCGGTGAGCAATCCAATCGCTATTACTGAAATGATGTTTGATCCAGATTCGCAGAATGGATCAGGAGACTGGATTGAAATTCACAACAACACGGATGTTCAAGTGAATCTTAGCAATTGGAAAATCAAGGACAGCAATTATTTCAACACGTTTACTTTCCCGGAAGGTGCCACGCTTGAACCAAACGCGTATGCCGTGGTGGCTACCGATGTGAATGCGTTTGAATTGGCTTATCCGGAAGTAGCCACTGTCTTTGGACCTATGGTTTTTTCTTTAGGCAATTCGTCGGATGAAATTCACTTGATGAAACCGAATGATGATTCGGTAATTGGTTTTAATTATACAGATCACGATAGTTATGAATTGATGTGTTCATCTGGATGTGGCCATAGTCGCGGGCATGATATCAACTCAACAGATTACACATCCAGCGCTTGGTACATGGAATGTGAGAACGGCAGTCCGGGTGAAGCCTTTATTCCTTGCACTTATCCGGTAATGCTGACTGAGATCAACTATAAAAGTGGAGTTGAAGATGCAGATGATTGGATAGAACTACACAATTCAACGACCGAGGACATCGATATCAGTGGGTGGATTGTTCGTGATGATGCGGACAATCAATACACCATTCCATCCGGGACAGTTCTACTGGCTGGAGAATACGTGGTGATAGCAAAGACTATGGCCAGTTTTTCTTCCGTATATCCTGTCACTGCTAATGTTTTAGGGTCTTCTAATATTACGCTGAGCAGCGAGGGAGATAAAATTAAAATTTATAACACGCAAAATAATTTGCAAATCGGTATGATGTATTTACCGCAGGCACCGTGGTCATATCAAGCAAATGGACTAGGATATACATTGGAGTATATTGAAAGCAGCAATGCACCGTGGCGATATTCTAGTTGGTTTGCAGGTTGCGAACTTGGCTCACCTGCACGATCATTTGACCCTTCATGTTCACCCTTGGTGAATGTCGAAGAATCCACTATGGAAGGGCAACCAGTCATGATGTATCCGAATCCAACTTCAGGGATGCTTTATGTGGACAATAGTCAAACTACTTGGACATTGGTGCGGATTTTTGATTTACAGGGCGCTTTGATTTTTCAAAAGAATTTGAAACGAGAGACGTTGTGGCAGTGGGATACGCAAGGATTGTCCACAGGAATGTATTTGGTAGAGTTCCTTGCTGAAGACGGATCAGTTCGGGCCGAGCGGTTGATCGTGAATTGATCAACGTAGAAGCGATTTACTTGTTGATTGCCTCTTGAATTTTTTTGAGAATTTCTAATTGACGTGCTTGACTGTCGAAGAGGACTTTGATCTGTTCTTCAACCAAGACATCGATTTTATTGTGGAGACTGCGAATTTCGATTTCTGCTTTTAGATTGATCATGTAGTCATTTTCACTGCGTTTGCGGTCCTTTTCTTCCTTCCTGTTTTGGCTCATCATGATAATTGGCGCTTGGAGGGCGGCAATGCAAGAAAGAATTAGATTCATGAGAATATATGGGTAGGGGTCAAATTGGTTTTGCGTAAGCGCGATAGAATTGTAGATAATCCAAGCAATCAATACTACAAAAAAAGAAATGATGAAAGCCCAACTGCCGCCAAAAGTGGCTACTTTATCAGATATTTTTTGACCAGGAGATAATACTTCTTGCGGTGGATGGAGTAGGTTTTCTGTAATTAATTTTTCATCATCAATTGATTTTTGAACAATGGTGCGCAGTTTACGCAATTGGTCTGATTCAGATTGGAATATATGTCTGATGTCTTTATCCATGTTTATTCGATTCCATTTACATAAAGTTCGATAACGTTCAATTTTTCAGCAACACTGCATCCTGAGAATCCGGTGAGGTCGGCGTAGGAAATTTGCTTTTTATATTCTGCTAAAAATTGGTTGGCGGGCGGCTTATAGCTCCAATGCCATTTTTCTTCTTCGTAACCAGTTCGTCCGTTGG
>JBMOFW010000005.1:0-33833 GCA_049318685.1 Flavobacteriales bacterium | reverse complement strand
TATATCAATCGTTCGCCCCGGGAATAATACAGAATCGATCAGTTATAACGTTTCTGTTCTGGGAACCGCTACCAACGGTGTAGATTACACAACAGTGCCTTCTACGATAACTTTTGCTCCCTTTCAAACCGAATTTATTATTCCCATTCAGGCGATTCAGGACAATATGACGGAAGGCTTGGAGAATATTCAAATTATGATCGAGGCACTTTCTACGTGCTCTTCTGCAGCGAGTAACTTGGAAGTAAATGTGGAAATTAACGATTTACCTCCACTCAATGTGTTGGCTCCGCAAGTGTCTATAGATTGCAATGCATCTGCCACCTTAACTCCACAAATTTCGGGCGGAATCGGCTATTACAGCGTCATCTGGGATGATTTTGGTGAAACAAATTCAGTCAATGTTACTCCCGGTCAACCTACAGATTATCAATTTACGGTGCTGGATACGTGCGGTGTGGTTCCGGTCACTGGCGTGATGTCGGTTGTGTTTAATTCATATCCACCGATCAGTATTGATCTCGGTGGAAATCAGACCTTGACTTGCCTCGACAATATTATTGCTACGAGCACGGTTTCCGGTGGATTCGGCGCCTATTCCTATGCATGGTCGTTTAACAATAATGCAGTAGGGGGCAACAACGGATCGATTAATGTTTTTCAAGGTGTTCCGGGAACATTGGAATTGGAAGTAACCGATGAATGTCAATCGCAAGCTTCCGAAGCGATTTCAATCGCTATTCCGGCAGTGCCCGTAATACTTGATCTTGGTCCCGATATCACAGCAACTTGCCTTGATTTGACTACCCTCAACGCGATACCTTCAGGTGGAGTGGGGACGTATTCGTATCAATGGTCTACGCCTGGAAATATTTTGGGAACATCACAATCACTCAATTATCAGGCTTCTGCAACAACTACCGTCACACTGACCGTGGAAGATGAATGTTCAAACACCGTTTCAGATAATGTTCAAATAGCTATTCCGCCGGTGCCAATTGCGGTCGATCTGGGAAGCGATATTCAAGTGACTTGTATCGATGTAACTACGTTGAGTGCCACCGTCAGTGGTGGGGTTGGAGCAATAAATTATCAGTGGACGCAGCAAAATGGCAATTTGGGAACAACACCTACCATTGACTTTCAAACAGATCAATCGTCTACAGTAGCGTTAACTGTGTCTGACCAATGCGGAAATGAAAATGAGGATTTTATTGAGATTCTTGTACCGCAAGTTTCCGTGGCGGTGGATCTTGGTAGCGACCTGACAGTTGATTGCACGCAAAATATTGTTATTGATGCGCAAATCAATGGCGGGGTTGGTGCCTTTTCTTACAACTGGCAATTCAACGGTCAAAATGCAGGCTTCGGCGCGGTCTACAATCTGAATACCGATAGCGATGCCATTCTCAGCGTACAAGTGACGGATGAATGCGGTAACAGCTCGGCTGATGAACTCAATATTGAGGTTCCAAACATTCCGATCACCGTTGATTTGGGAGAGGATATTTACGTAACGTGTATTGACGAGTCCATTTTGAGTGCAGTTGTTTCGGGTGGAATTGGAACGTATACATATTCTTGGAATGATGGAGGAGGAGTTGTTGGCGTGTCAGATGAATTGGTCTACGCCGCGAATGGCGATGTTGCCATGACTTTAACTGTAGATGATGCATGTGGAAATAGCGGGCAGGATCAAATGCAGATTTTTGTACCCGCTGTGCCTATTGATGTTTCGTTGAATAATGATACAACGCTTTGTATCGGAGAAACCCTCTTCATTGTCGCGAATGCGACCGGCGGTGTTGGCGATTTTGAATACACTTGGAGTGAAATGGGCGGATTTCAAAATCAATTGTATGTGGCTCCTGAAGTGAGCACAATGTATTCTGTACAAGTCGAAGATCAGTGTAACAATGTCGCAAATGCCCAAATATTGGTCAATATTGAGGATGTTGTGCCTAGCTTCAGTATGGATTACATTGGAGAATTTGGCATCCAACTCATGGATTGGTCGCACAATGCAGCTTCAATTGAATGGGACTTGAACGGAGAAACCACTTCTTCCGAATCAGTTGTTTCGCATGCATTTTCGAATTTGGATCCTTGGGTGGTTTCGTTGACCGTAACCGGTGAATTGGGGTGCGTGCGCACTATTTCTGAAACATATTATCCGTTGGCCAATGTGTATGTTCCATCAGCTTTTACACCAAATGGGGATGGAATCAATGATGTTTTTGAGGTGAAAGGACATGATTTAAGAAATTATGAAATTCGCATATTCAATCGTTGGGGCGATATCGTATTCGAGTCTAAAGATATTCAAGAAGTTTGGGTGGGTCACTCCAAAGCGGGCGAGTATTATGTTCCTGATGGAGTATATAATTACCGTGTGAAGGCTGAAGGTATTCGTGGAAATTTTATCGAAAAAGAGGGCACAATCACCATTTTTAGATAATCGTCTTTCCAATGGAAATGGGAAAATCTTTTGGATTAAAGCAACTATTGCACGTTTTTTTGCGCCATATTCGTTGAATTACAAATCGTATCTATGATTACAAAGAAGATTTTTATTGCATTCCTAATAATAGCCTCGGCTATGACTACTCAAGGTCAGATTGTTATTGATAACACAGTCACTTTAGATGAAGCCATAGCCACACTGCTAGGCCCAAATATTCAGTTTTCCAATGTGACCTTTAGTGGCGATGCAAATCAATTGGGGTATTTCGATGCAACGAATTCCAATGTAGGCATTGCCACTGGGATAATACTCGGTACAGGTGATGTAATCAACGCAGAGGGACCAAATGATGGTAGTTCAAGTTCGATTGGTGGTGGTAATTTTGGTGCATCTGATGCCGATTTGGATGATCTAGATGGCTTAACCCACAATGATGCTGCTATTTTAGAATTTGACTTTATTGCAACCGGCACTGCCGTTTCATTTGATTATGTATGGGCTTCTGAAGAGTATCCAGAGTTTACCGGAGCAGGGTCGTGCGGGAACGTAAGCGATGTATTTGGCTTCTTCCTTTCTGGCCCGGGTATTTCTGGTCCTTTCATTAACAATGCTGACAACATTGCATTAATTCCAGGTACCAGCGACTTTGTTTCAATTTTTAATTTGAACGCCGGTTGCACTGGAACCGCTGTTCCCGGCGATGTAGATTGCAACAATTGTGAATATTACATCAATAACGGTGATGGTGTTACAGCTCCGTTCAATACAGACAATTTCTATGTGCAATATGATGGCTTAACGGTGGTGTTAACGGCAGTGTATGAAGGATTGGTTTGCGGTGAAACGTACCACATCAAGCTGGCCGTGGCCGACGTTTCAGATACCGCTTTCGATTCGGCGGTTTTCCTACAAGAAGGTAGTTTTGATGTTTATGGTAATTTAATTAGCGCTGTTGTGGCCAATCCAAATGCCACCTTGGGAGACAATGCAGTGCTTGAAGGATGTATTGATGGAAGTTTCTTAGTTCAACCTCCCGGTTGTCAAACCGAGCCATTGGAGATTACACTTGAAGCCACGGGTTCAGCTACTATGGGTGCTGACTATGCCAATATTCCTCTGACGATCACTTTAAGTGAAGAACCGATTATCATCCCCATTACGACAATAGCCGATGGAGCTATCGAAGGGAATGAAACCATTACGCTGTCATTTACCTACACAGATATTGAAGGAAATGAACAAACAGCAAGTGCCACGTTGAATCTTGTAGATTACATGAATCCAACATTGGCGGCCTTGGAAGATTTATTCATTTGTCCCGGCACAACCCAAACTTCTACTGCTGTCGTGTCAAATGGCTTCGGTCCGTTCGCCTATAGTTGGACCTCAGGGGCACTTACAGCCAGTGAAACCTTCTCTCAAGGGGACGCTGGTGAGTATACAGTGACGGTTACAGATTTCTGTGAAAATACAGCTACGGCCAATGTTCTTGTTACAGAACCTGCCCCGTTGGTCGTTTTGGAAACCGTTGAGGTATGTGTACAAGGAGAAAGTGAATCCATAGTGGAGGGAGGAGTTACTCCATATACATATACCTATGATGAATTAGCTTTAGATCAAGTGGGTGATGATGATGTGTTCACGGGCATTATTCCTGGTATTTACACCATTTCAGTTGAAGATGATTGCGGATCCGTAGGGCAATGCATGGCTGTAGTCATTGTTTGCGATACAAAAATCCCGAACATTTTCACACCCAATGGCGATACCTTCAACCAGTTCTTTGAAATTTACGGAATAGAACAATTTCCGAGAAGCAAATTCACGGTTTGGAATCGCTGGGGAACCATTATTTACGAAAGCGAAAATTACCAAAACAAATGGGATGGCACTGATGCTCCAGACGGCACGTATTTCTATGTATTTGAAAGATCAGATGGAGAAGTATTTTCCGGACATATCACCCTGCTTACAGGGAAATAAGACTAGAACCCGTCATCTCGACGGGTTTTTTTATACCCATCAATTCCAAAACGGTTGGTGCCACGTCGGCTAACTTGCCGTTATGAACACTTTTTACGTCTTCATCAATAATCCAAATAGGGACAGGATTGGTGCTATGTGCGGTATTTGGCGTCCCATCTTCATTGACTGCATAATCCGCATTGCCGTGGTCGGCTATGACTACAAATGAATACCCCAATGGTTTACCTTTTTCCACCACTTGACGAAGGCAGTCATCGGCCGTCTCCACTGCTTTTTTAATGGCTTCAAAAACTCCTGTATGACCCACCATGTCCGGGTTGGCGAAATTCAAGCAAATGAAGTCTGCAGGATTTTTCTCCATCATGTCCGAAATTAAATTGACGATTTCCTGTGCGCTCATTTCCGGTTGAAGATCGTATGTAGCCACCTTAGGTGATGGTGCCATCGCGCGTGTTTCTCCTTCAAATTCTTTTTCACGGCCTCCACTAAAAAAGAAGGTCACGTGTGGATACTTTTCAGTCTCCGCAATGCGGATTTGGGTTTTTCCTGCTTTCGCTATTACCTCACCCAATGTCATCACCAAATTATCTTTATCATAGACAACACGTACATTTTTGAATGTGTCGTCATAATTGGTCATCGTCACGTAGTAAAGCGAAAGTGGATGCATGTTTTGTTCATGAAATGCTTGTTGACTAAGTGCTTGGGTGATTTCACGACAACGATCTGTGCGGAAATTGAAGCAGATTACAACATCACCTTCCTCTATTTTTTGATTCGTTGATTGGCCAATAACGCATGGTGTAATGAATTCATCGGTCAGATTATGGGCATAAGCATGCGCTATGGCTTCCGCTGCTGAAGCGAAAAGTTCACCTTCTCCGTGCACCATTAAATCATACGCAAGCTTCACTCTTTCCCAACGTTTATCACGATCCATCGCATAGTATCTTCCACAAACACTCGCGATACGCACATTCGTGCCGACAATGGCTTGCTCTAGTTTTTGAATATACCCCAAACCACTTTTTGGATCGGTATCGCGGCCATCAGTAAAGGCATGAATTAATGTTGGGACTTCAGGAAAATGATTCGAAACTTGCGTCAGGGCAATCACATGATCGATATGTGAATGTACGCCTCCATCACTTACCAAGCCAAGCAAATGCACTTTTTTATTGTTGGATTGTGCGTAGGCAAACGCCTCGTTGAGTACAACGTTCTTTTGAAATTCACCTTCGCGAATGGCAATATTTATTTTCACCAAATCTTGGTATACAACCCGCCCGGCGCCAATATTCATATGGCCAACCTCGCTATTGCCCATTTGACCTTCAGGAAGACCAACATTTTCACCGTCTGTTCTCAGTTCAGCATTTGGATAGCGGCGATCTAGCTCATCCGTAAAGGGAGTGTGCGCGCAATAAACGGCATCACTCGAATCTTTCTTTCCATGTCCCCATCCATCAAGGATAATTAGAGCTACTTTTTTATTCATATTGCAAATGCGTTGGTATCGTAATGGTAAAATTAGTGCCTTGTGGTGTATTATTTTCTACCGTGATATGGCCTTTATGCAACTTGACAATATTTCCCACAATATAAAGACCAAGACCGGTTCCTTTGGTTTTCCGGGTTTGTTCATTGCCTACTCGATAGAATTTTTCAAATATGCGTTGTTTTTCTTCTGGACGAATTCCAATACCGAGATCAATAATGCTCAAATAAATTTGATCATCCCTTTTTTGTAAGACAATTTTAATGCTACGCGAATCACCGCTGTACTTAATGGCATTTTCAACCAAATTGGTTACCAATGCTGTAAAAAGTTGGTGGTCACTTTTCAATATACATTCTTCGTCAATAGACGAGACGAATACAAATTCAGGAAACAGTCCGGAAAATCGATGCGCAGCGTTTTTGACTATTTCTGTCGCATTGGTTTCTTCATCCAAAACGGATTTGTCTTTTTGTCCAAGTCGCGTGGCCAACAGGATGTTTTCTGAAAGGTCGCGCAAGCGATTGGTCTCGCGAAGGGCATCTTGAATGATTTTTTTTTGTTGCTCTTCACTCAGCTTGCGGCTCTTGAGCGTTTCTAAAAATAATTTGACTGCTGCAATGGGGGTTTTTAGTTCATGCGTCACGGAAAGTAAAAAGGTTTGTTCCATTTTCGCTAGGCGCATTTCTCGAGATAAATTCTTCCGAATCCACCAAAAACCAATAAATAGAAAGAAAATGAAAATGCTCCCTTCCCCTAAAATCATCCAAACTTTGGCTGTGTAAATTTGATTGTAATTGATGCCTAGAGTAATACTCTTGTATTCGTAGAGCTCCTGTTGCAAGTCGATCAGATGATATGCCCACCAAGATGCTTGAATCAAAATATATATCCCCAAGGTATAGAGGAGTAATAATGTTCTTTTTTCCCGGCGATCGCTCATGATACAAAAGTACGCAGGTCGACGTAGATTTGTGTCATGCAAATTCACGATGGTATAGGGCAACGTTTTGACTATCCGCACAAAGCGGATCGGATTGTATCGGTTGTTCCTTCTCAAACGGAATTGCTGGCATATCTCGGATTAAATCAAGAAGTAATTGGAATTACAAAGTTTTGTGTTCATCCCCAAGCATGGCATAGCACCAAGCACAGAGTAGGAGGAACCAAAAAACTTCATTTGGAGAAAATTCTTGAGTTAAATCCGGATATTGTTTTTGCTAACAAGGAAGAAAATGAACGCACTGACATCGAATGGTTAAAAGAGAGGGTGCCAGTTTACGTTTCTGACATTATCACTATAGATGATGCGCTTAGAATGATTGGTGATGTGGGGCTTCTGTGCGGAAAATCGACCATTGCCGATCAGCTCATCAAGGATATTCAACATGAACGTGATGTATTCAAGGTTCCTTCAGGAATTTATGGAACAGCCCTGTATCTTATTTGGCAAGATCCATTCATGACTATTAGCTCGGATACATTTATTCATCACATGTTAGAAGCTGCGGGATTTGAAAGTGCATTAGAGGGTTTTTTCGAAGGAAGGTATCCGACGCTTGAATTGGCTGATATCATTGCGCTCCAACCAAAATTTGTTTTTTTGTCTTCCGAACCCTATCCTTTTGGAGAAAAAGAATTGCACCAACTGAAAATGGCACTTCCTGATTCTAAAATAATGCTTGTGGATGGCGAAATGTTTAGTTGGTATGGCCCACGAATGAAAGAAGCATTCAGCTATCTGTCAACTCTCGGTTAATTTTGGACAATTCACCCTCGATTGCTGCCGCTTAACCCTTTTCTTTTTGCACCTTTGGCAGGGGATTGTATTTTTGTTTCACTTCATTTCATTGCTAGCCAATCAACTCAAATACCACCTTTGCGCGCTTTTGCTGATCCTTTCAGCAGAAAAGACTGTTGCCCAATCAGTAGGTGTTGTATTGAGTGGAGGAGGAGCTACCGCTTTAACCCATATCGGGTTCTTAAAGGCGTTGGAAGACAATGAAATTCCAATCGACTATATCGGTGGAACTTCTATGGGTTCGTTAATCGCCGCGCTCTATGCCAGTGGGTATTCTGTAGCGGAAATCGATTCGATGGCCCGATCAGCTGAGTTTCAAGAAATGGTGACTGGTTCTCTCAATGAAGATTTCCGGTATTATTTCAAAGACCCAGATCCCAATGCATCGATGGCAACCATCAAATATTCACAAGGAAAATTGATGACCAATGCATTGCCGTCAAACCTGATAGACCCGGTTGCGCTAGATTGGAATTTAATGGAGCTTTTTGCTCAGGCAGACGCCGTCAGTGGAGGAAATTTTGACAGCTTGATGATACCATTTCGATGCATTGCGGCAGACGTCAAGAACAAGCAAGAAGTGATTTTTAAATCAGGGCCTTTAAATGTCGCAACAAGAGCCTCAAGCACCTATCCGTTCTATTTGCCCCCTAGAAGAATCAATGGTGTTTTGCTTTATGATGGAGGCTTATACAACAATTTTCCAACGAACGTTATTTACAACGAATTTCTTCCAGATGTAATCATTGGGTGCAATGTGAGTGGCGACAATGGGGATCCACAAGAAAATGATTTGCTTTCTCAATTGGAAAGTATGATTCTTTATCGCAATTTGAATCACGTCGTTTGCGAACAGATAATTATAATTGAACCAAAGGTGGATGAAATCGGTACGTTTGATTTTAACCAAATTCCTCAAGCTATTGAAATGGGTTATAAAGCAACCATGGATAGCCTCGGTACAATAATGGAGGTGGTCGAACGACGGGAGACATTCGATCAAAAACAAGCGAAAAGAGACGCGTTTCGGTCGCGATTTGCCCCGCTTCTGATCCAAGATGTGTCGATTTCTGGACTTGAGAAAGGACAGCGGTTTTATATCAAAAAAATGATTGGAAAAGAGTATGAAGTACTTCCTCTTCATGAAATGAAAAAATCGTATTTCAAAATTTTTGGTGATGACAAAGTCAAATCCATTTTTCCAACCACTTCACTTGATCCCCTGACAAATCGATTTAATCTCAATTTGGAAGTGGAAAAAGAGAAAGATCTCTTCATTTCATTTGGGGGCAATTTTTCCTCTCGCTCCATAAATACAGGATTCGTAGGATTGCGTTACAATCTTTTTGGAACGACTTCTTCAACCCTGACGGCCAATAGTTATTTCGGTCGATTCTATGCTTCTTTGCACGGCGCGGTGCGGTGGGACATTCCCGGAAGTGTTCCATTTTCTATCGAGGGCTCTTTCACCCAAAATCGATGGGATTACTACAAAAGCTTGGCGACATTTTTTGATGATGTAAAACCGTCATTCATTTTACTTAATGAACGATTTGGTAGCCTCGCTTTTACTGTCCCAACGGGCAATAAAAGTAAATTTAGAGTAGAATCCTCCTATGCGTATATGTATGACGAATACTATCAGACACAACAGTTTTTGTCTGTTGATACAGCGGATAGAACTGATTTTGACGCTTTTATTTTTCGAGGAACTTGGACTCGATCCACGCTGAATAGACCGCAATTCCCGAGTTCGGGAACATCGTTGTTTATTTCCGGTAAATATGTATTTGGAGAAGAAAATACGTATCCAGGCACAACAAGTATTTCAAGAGGCGTAAAGACATTTGACCATGATTGGTTTGTAGCGAAATTTCAATATATCAATTATTTCCTTGCGGCTAAGAAGTATCACGGGGGAATGCACATCGAAGGCGTATACAGCAATATGGAGTTTTTTAGTAATTATATTTCTTCTATAATCATGGCGCCTGCATTTCAGCCTATTCCTGAATCAAAAACGTTTTTCATGCCGCAGTTTCGAGCGCATAGTTACACGGCTTTCGGTTTTATGAACGTTTTCGCTTTGGGAAAAAATCTGGATATCCGCGCTGAGGGTTATGTCTATTCTTCTTTTGAACAAATAGTTTCCGACGGTGAAAGTCATGCCGTGTATGTTGAAGGTTGGAAGCCATTTTTCTTGGGCTCAAGTGCCTTGATTTATCATTCACCACTCGGACCAATCAGCTTCCAAGTCAACTATTATGAGCAAAGTGATGATCCTTGGAGCGCACTCTTCAATTTTGGTTGGATCATCTTTAATCGCTCCGCTCGCGACTAATCAGAGATTTGCCGCGTTTTTTTTGTTAATTTTGACCGAAATTACAGGCAATGGATAAAGTGAAATTTGGTGTCATTGGCGCCGGTCATATTGGTAAACGACATGCAGAAATGGTGGTCAGACACCCGGAAGCCGAATTAATCGCAATGTGTGATATTCGTTCTGCCGAAGATTGCCTTTTGCCTTATGATGTGCCATTCTACAGCATACCCGAAGAAATGCTTTCTCATCATCCGGAATTGGACGTGGTGAGCGTATGCACCCCAAACGGTCTGCATGCCACACATTCATTGCTTGCTTTGGCACAAAAAAAACACGTCGTGGTGGAAAAACCAATGGCGCTTACCAAGTTGGACTGTGAACGCGTTATCTACTCAGCACTTAATGTGCACAAGCAAGTTTTTTGTGTTATGCAAAATCGCTACAGTCCGCCAAGCTTATGGATTAAAGATGTTTTAACGAATAATCTGCTCGGTGATATTTACATGGTAAATATTGATTGTTTTTGGAATAGAGACGATCGATACTACAAGAAGAGCTATTGGAAAGGGACTACCGACCTGGATGGAGGTACTTTGTTTACGCAGTTCTCCCACTTCATCGATATCATGTATTGGTTGTTTGGCGACATTCAAAATATTCAAGCGCGTTTCGCTGATTTTAATCACGGACATAGCACCAATTTTGAAGATTCAGGAAGCGTATTCTTCGATTTTGTGAATGGAGGAATGGGAACATTCAATTTTTCGACCGCCGTTCACAATAAGAATCTTGAATCAACCATGACGATTATTGGAGCGAAAGGCACCGTGAAAATAGGCGGACAGTATATGAATGAAGTTATTCATTGCGATATTGAAAACTACGAAATGCCTGCGTTGCCAGAGGGCAATCCAGCCAACGACTATGGCGATTACAAGGGTTCTGCTGCGAATCACGTTTACATAATCGAGAATGTTATTGATACATTGAAAGGGAGAAATAACATTACAACCAATGCCCTCGAAGGACTCAAAGTTGTGGATATTATAGAGCGAATTTATCAAGCAGCACCACGCAACATGAAAAGTGTTGTGTCCGCAGAACAAACCCTTGCAAAGTAATGCAAGTAACAGAGTTAAACGATAGTTTGATTCCTGCTTTCGAAGCTTTGCAAAAGCGTTCAAATGAAATTTTTTGTTCCACGCCTTGGTACCAAGCTACGGGAAATTCACTAAAACGGTTTTGTATACTGAATGAGCAGCAAAAATTGATTGGTGGGTTCGTTGCTTTTGAAGGAGGTAAATCAAGGCTCAAAACGTTGGTTACACCGCCCTTCGCATCGCATTGTGGATTGTTTGTAGATAACCCAATGAGTGCCGCTCATAAACGCAATGGTTTTGAAAAAAAAGTATTTGATGCCATTGCTGATTTTCTGAAAAAATCTAATTACGTTTTTTATCAAATTGATTTTCCAAATGCCTTTCAAGACATGCAAAGTTTTGTATGGAAAGGAGTGAATGTGCAAGTAAAATACACTTATCAAGTGGATTTAACCCAATCGCTTGAATCGCTGCGCGGGGCATTGGATCAAAAGCTGCGCAACGTAATTAATAAGTTTGAAAGAGAAGAGGGCACAATCGTCTTTGGAGAACCCTCTGTTGAGTCGAAAGAGTTGATTATAGCCAATTTTAATGATCATCAATTGAAATGGAAAGTGGATGTTTTCAATGGATTGATGCAATCAGATATAATGAGATCAACTTTGGCGAAGGAACAGGATAGAGTCGCCGGAGTGGCCATAACTGCTGGTCAAGGGAAAAGCACGTATTATTTATTTGGAGCTGTTGATCGTTCTCTCAAGAATAATGCTGCCGGTCCGGCAGCCTTGTTTCATGCCATGCTCCAGGCCAAATCCGAGGGTTTTGAAATTTTTGATTTTGAAGGATCCATGATCCCCGAAATCGAAAAATACTTCAGACAATTCGGTGGAAACTTAATGCCTCATTTCGCTATAAACGGCGGACGGGGCCTGTGGCCCCGTCTCTATAAATGGCGTAATAAATAAATTTCTAATTATTCAGATACCGACTCCAAAGTAATTTGGTATTCTTTGTCGTCTTTAAAGAATTCGTTCCCCAATTCCAACCAATCCTTTGCCAATGATTTTGAACCTTGGTCGGAAAGCAACGTGGCATACGTAATCAAAGCATTTTTCAAAAGGTTTTTTTGTTCTTTGGTGTTGGTGGTGCACGTTTTTTCAGTAAGTAAGGTCTGTGCTGTTTGCAATGCTGCCTCAGCTTCTTTCTTTGTTTTCATGGCGGAGAGAACAATACCCATATATATCTGCGCTCCGGCATCTTTGTCATCCATGGCAATCAAATAGGCGTACATGCCTTTCGCCTTGGAGTATTTTTCGGTATCAATCATCAATTCACCTTCATTGATAATCGCTGTGCGCAATTCGCCAAAGAAATCTTCATATTCCGCTGCGTAAACCTTCTCTTTGTCATATTTCGCGTAGCTTTTGATGTACTTCAACGACATCTTGAATGCATCGGGAAACTTCTCCTTCATTTTGTCATCTTTCGAAATTTCGAAATAGGACATACTACAGAATAAATAAGGAAGGGCGTCTTTCTTCGTAGTCTCGCCTTCGGTATATTTGACAGCTTTCAAAATCACTTTGTCGTACTTTTCATCAACGAAAAGTTTCAACAAATCCTCATAATCTTTATCAGGTTGAGCATTGGCATTAATTACCATGGAAAAAACCACGGCGAGTAACAGAAGTACTTTTTTCATTTCGGTTTATTTAAAATCGGAATTTTCAAAAACAATGCCTAAAGTAATATGTCTTAGCATTACCAGCCAAATGGAATCGTGATTATGGGTAAAAAAAGTGCTGACCAAGCTAAAGATTGGATGCATTCTCGCGGGTGGAAGCCCCAGCATTTTCAATCGGAAACGTGGAGTGCATTGTCAAAGGGTGAACATGGCTTGGTCAATGCGCCAACCGGCAGCGGAAAAACCTACAGTCTACTCTTACCCGCTTTGTTTGACGCAGCCGCAAACCCAAAATCCGGTGTTCGTATAATGTGGATCACGCCTATTCGGGCATTGGCTAAAGAAATTGAATCGGCTGCCAAACGGGTTATTGAGTCGAGTGATTTAAATCTTGAAATTGGTATACGCACCGGAGATACTTCCCAAAAAGAGCGCAATAATCAACGAAAGAGAATGCCTGAAGTGTTGATTACCACACCCGAAAGTCTCCATTTGATGTTGGCTTCAAAAGAAGGCTCCAAAAATTTAAAGCACCTTCAATTGATCGTGGCGGATGAATGGCATGAGCTTATGGGAACGAAAAGGGGGGTACTTTGGGAATTGGCACTTTCTCGCATTGTATCCATAGCACAAAATTGCTTGGTTTGGGGTATTTCGGCGACAATAGGCAATTTGGAAGAAGCGATGAAGGTGCTTTTGGGCGCTGGTCGAGCGGACTCTGGAGTCTTCGTTCGAGCAGATATTGTGAAGAAAATAGAGGTGGTTTCGATTTTGCCGCAGGAGGAGGATCGCTTGCCTTGGGCGGGGCATCTCGGAACAAAATTGGTCGATCATGTTTCTTCGATCGTTGATGCATCGGAAAGTACGTTGATTTTTACCAATACAAGAGCCCAATGTGAAGTGTGGTATCGAACAATTCTCGAAGCGAATATGGAACTGGCCGGCCTCGTGGCTATGCATCATGGAAGCATTTCAAAGGACCTTCGACATTGGGTTGAAGAGGCCATAGCTGACGGTCGATTGAGGGCCGTTGTTTGCACGTCAAGCCTCGATTTAGGAGTCGACTTTGCGCCTGTTGATTCTATTATTCAAATAGGCGGACCGAAAGGAGTTGCGCGATTTCTCCAACGTGCAGGCCGAAGTGGCCACCGTCCGGAGGCGCTGAGTAAAATATTCTTTTTGCCGACCAATGCGTTGGAGCTTATTGAAGCAGCCGCGCTCAGGCAGGCGGTAGCGGATTCTTTCTTGGAGGAAAAAGAACCCATGTTACGCTCTTTTGATGTATTGGTCCAATACCTCATTACGCTTTCACTAGGCGAAGGGGTGGAATTGGAACAGACATATGCCGAAGTGAGTCAGACGTATTGCTTTCAATCTATGACCCGTGAAGAATGGGAGTGGATTATCGCTTTTGTGAAGTCTGGTGGGCAAGCACTTCAGGCATATCCCGATTATCAACGTTGGGTAGAAAGAGATGGCAAGTGGTTTATCGCCAACCAGCGTATGGCTCGCCGTCACCGCATGTCGATAGGCACGATCGTAAGCGATACCATGATGTCGGTGAAATTTAAGCGAGGAGGATTAATAGGACATATAGAGGAAAGCTTTATCGCTGGTCTCAACGAAGGAGATGCTTTCTGGTTTGCTGGCATGGGGTTGAAATTAATTCAAGTTAAAGAATTAACAGCCTACGTCGCTAAATCGGACAGCATGAATGGGAAAATCCCTTCTTGGCAAGGTGGACGTCTTCCTCTTTCTTCCAAAATGTCGGTAATGCTGCGAAGAAAAATTACGGAAGCAATGCAAGGCAACCCCGCCAAGGATCCAGAATTGGACGCAATTCAACAATTGCTGTCTATTCAAAATGATCGGTCGTTGGTGCCCAATGAAAATCAGTTGTTGATTGAGTCATTTCAATCTGAAGATGGATTTCACGCTGTTTTTTATCCTTTTGAAGGTCGTTTTGTCCATGAAGGATTGGCTTCACTTTTTGCCTACCGCATGGGTAAAATGTATCCGTTGTCATTTTCTCTTGCCTACAATGACTACGGCTTCGAACTTCTCTCAGATCAACCTATCCCACTCGAAGAAGCATTGGGCAGTGGTTTGACAGACGCACTTGCGCTTGAAAAGGACTTGCTTTCCGGAATAAATGCCACAGAGCTTGCCAAACGTAGATTCCGCGATATTGCCACCATAAGTGGCCTCATTTTTAAAGGCTATCCCGGCGAACCTGTTCGAGATCGTCATCTTCAAAGTTCGAGTCAGTTAATTTTCAAGGTGTTTGAAGAATATGATCCTCAAAATTTATTGCTCAAACAAGCATATGATGAGGTCATTTATTATCAATTAGAAATCAATCGGATGCGTTCTGCTTTGGATCGAATGAATCGCCAGGAAATAATGTTGAATTATCCCGAAAAGCCTACGCCTTTTGCTTTTCCAATCATGGTTGATCGGCTGAGGGAGCGCATGACCACTGAATCTTTGGGGGATCGGATTGCCAAAATGACCCTTGATTTGAGTGAATAGACCCTCGATTGACGTGCTACAAATCCAAGGAATTCGCGAGAATGAACTGAAAAAAGCGCTTTGTTTCAATTACATTCGCGTCCGACATTTCAAACCTCTATGAGAAAATTACTGTTTGTGATTGCAGTGTTGATGTGCTGCTCTTCGTTTAGTGCGGTTGCTCAAGGCGTTATTCGCGGATTTTTGAAGAAAAAATCAAGCGGAGAGCCAGCTATTTTTGTGAGTGTTGGTCTCGATAGTACAGCGTATGCAACACGTTCTGATGAAAATGGATATTATTCGTTGACCAAAATTCCCGCAGGCAATTACATCCTTGTTGTGAAATCAGCGGAGTTCAATGAGGTTCGCATGAATGTTCAAGTAACTAAAGATGGAGTTACTTCGATTAATATCGAATTGGAAGATAAAATTACTGAACTCGGTCCCATAGAAATTAGTTCTGAAGCATCAGAGCAGCGTTCGAATGTGAATGTATCTGTAGAGTCTATTCGCCTTCAAGATATTAAACGTATTCCTCAAATCGGTATGCCTGATATTGTTCAGGTATTGACCACGTTGCCCGGTTTCGTATCAACTGGGGATCAAGGAGGCCAAATATTTGTTCGCGGTGGTAGTCCGGTTCAAAACAAGGTATTGCTCGATGGAATGATCGTCTACAACCCATTTCACTCGATTGGTTTATTCTCGGTATTTGATTCTGATATCATCGCCAATGCCGATGTGTATACCGGCGGATTCAGTGCGCAATTTGGTGGTCGTATTTCTTCCGTAATGGACATCACAACCAAAGATGGAAACAAAAAAGAAACCAATGGCAAAATTGGATTCAGTCCGTTCGGTGTGCGCGCTCTGGTGGAAGGTCCATTAAAAAAAATGGGTGAGAAAGGAAATGGTATTTCGTATATCGTTAGTGCGAAACACTCTTATCTCGACAATTCCTCGAAGGTGATATACCCTTATGTGAATGATGGAGATGGATTGCCTTTCTACTACACTGACCTTTATGGCAAAGTTTCCTTTTCCGGTGCCACAGGCTCTAAATTCAATCTCTTTGGATTTCAGTTTCAAGATGGCGTGCGCGATTATCAGGGATTATCCAACTTGAGTTGGACAAATACCGGATTCGGGGGTAATTTCGTGGTGGTACCTTCTGGTTCTCCGGTGCTCATTAGTGGTAATTTTGCGCGAAGTGAATATGGTATCATTCTCGAAGAAGAGACTTCCCCAACCCGTTCTGACACCATCAAAACGTTCAACTTCGGTCTTGAATTTAAATATGTCATCAAAGACGATGTGCTGAAATATGGAATTGATGTGGTCGGCTTTAAAACCCAATTCAATAGCTTCAATTCGCTTGGAGTAGCGATTGAACAAACGGAAAGTACCACAGAATTAAATGGATTTGTAACCTATAAAATAAGCCGTGGTAAGTGGATTATAGAACCAGGTTTGCGCATTCAAAATTATGCATCGCTTCGTGTCGTTTCACCGGAACCTCGCTTCGGAATGAAATACAAAGCATCGGAGCGATTGCGTATCAAAGCCGCCGCAGGGATCTATTCCCAAAATTTGATGGCATCCAATAGCGACCGAGATGTTGTCAATCTTTTCTATGGGTTTTTGGCTGGTCCTGAAAATTTGCAGTCCACCTTCACAACGCCAAAAAATACCGTACGTGAAGTCAAGAATCCGCTTCAGAAAGCTATTCACTACGTATTGGGATTCGAGTTTGATGTGACTGAAAAAATTAACCTGAACGTAGAAGGTTACTACCGCGATTTCCGCCAAGTGACCAATACGAATCGCAACAAACTATTCCCGGATGATGAAGCAAATTATTTCCGTCCAGATGAACAAACCAAGGATTTCATAGTGGAAAGCGGATGGGCCGCTGGTTGTGATATGGTGCTCAAATATGAACACAAAACCACCTATCTATATTTAGTTTATTCTTTGGGCAAAGTTCAACGTTGGGATGGATATCGTTGGTATGCACCTGTATTTGATCGCCGCCATAACATCAATTTTGTGGCCTCTCAGAAATTCGGTAAAAAACGTCAATGGGAAGCGAGCATGCGTTGGAATCTCGGAAGCGGTCTGCCGTTTACTCAAACACAAGGTTACTATCAATCACCAAATACAGGGGATGGAATTAGTTCAGATTACATCACAGGGAATGCAAATGAATTAACGATTCAATTTGCTGATTTGAACGGTGGGCGTTTACCGTATTATCATCGTCTAGATTTCAACGTACGTCGTGAATTTAAATGGAAGAAAGTTAGCCTTGAAGCGAACGCAGGTGTGACCAATGCATACAATCGAGATAATGTATTTTACATTGATCGTATTACCGCAAAACGCGTAAATCAATTACCAATTCTACCCATGGTTGGATTGGAAATGACTTTTTAATAAATAAGAAAATTTACAGCTGCATGAGCTCGCGCGCATTGGCAAGAGCGGCCTCGCTAATGTCCTTGCCATTGAGCATTTCAGCAAGTTCCTGAATTCGACCTTGATCGTCTAGCTTGGTGACTGTTGTTTGTGTATTATCGCCAAGTACCGATTTTGATACCTTGTAATGATAAGTGGCTAAGCCCGCAATTTGAGGCAAATGTGTGATGGTGAGCAATTGCATGCTCTGGCTCATTTCTTTAAGAATTAGTCCGATTTTTTTTCCGGCTTCTCCACTCACACCCTGATCAATTTCATCGAGAATGAGAATGGGTAGTTGTTGGTGTCTGGAAAGGGCCGCTTTTAACGCGAGCATCACACGCGAAATTTCTCCGCCTGAAGCAACTTGCTTCACAGGTAGCAATTGCCCTCCTTTGTTGGCTTTGAATAAAAATTGAATTTCATCTTTTCCTAAACTGTTGAAATCTGCAGCCGGAGTAAGTTCAAGTTTTATCGCAGCATGTTCTAAATGGAGTGCTTTGAAATAATGTAGGACTTCTTCACTCGTTTTTTCGGCGGCTTTGTACCGTGCTTTGCTTAGAGCAGCGCTCAATTCCTCCAACTCAGCTCGAAGATTTTCGACTTCTTTTTCAAGCGCTTCGATAGTCTCATCAACTCCGGCGTATTGTGCAATTTTGGTTGCGATCTCTTCACGAAGTGCAATTAATCCCGACACATCATCCAAACGATGTTTTGTTTGCAAATGATAGAGTTGATCTAGCGTCGCCTGCACGTGCTCTGCTCTTTTTGGATCGAGTGCAATAGCTTCACCATACGCTTCAATTTCCCGTGCCAGTTCTTTTAACTCGATTAATGTTGATTCCAAACGATCATTAAACCCTGAGAGTTCTGCGTTTATATGAGATAACTTTCCTAAGGTTTGACGAATAATAGTTAAAGCATCGATTACATTTTGATCTTCGGTGAGCATGGAGCTGCTTGCTTGCGCAAGCACTAGCTTGATATTTTCCGCATGCTGTAAAGTGTGTAATTCTTGCTCTAAGCCGGCTTGATCTATCGATTCAAGTTCGGTCTTACTCAACTCCTCGAATTGAAAAGAGAGATAGTCTAATTCTTGCTTCATCCGCGCTTCATTTTCACGCAGTGCCTGCAAGTCAATTTGCTTTTCCCTATATAGTTTGAACTTGCTCTTAAAGGATTGGAGCAATTTTTCATTCGCCCCAAAAATATCGATGACTGAAAACTGAAATTCACGTGATGCAAGAATCGAATTTTCATGCTGAGAATGTATATCCACTAGTCGCTCTCCGAGAGCCTTTAAAGTTTGCAGACTAACGGGCGTATCATTGATAAACGCTCGGCTTTTCCCTCCCGGCGCTATTTCACGTCGAATGGTGGTCTGTGGATCATAATCCAAATCTTGGCTCTCGAAAAAGGATTGAAGGTGATAATCTTGAATATCAAAAACGGCTTCGACAACACATTTTTTTTCTTGGTCGCGAACTACTTTGGAGTCCGCGCGCTCACCGAGGAGCAATCCGAACGCACCCAATAGGATGGACTTTCCGCTACCTGTTTCGCCAGTGATGACGGTAAAGCCTTTTTCCAGATTAAGGCTGACATGGTCAATTAATCCGTAATTATTTATTTGAAGTTCTCGAATCATTCTGCACTAACTGGCTTCGAATAAACAATTTTTTTGGATAGTTTTCGAGACCATTTTTCAACAAGCAAATACATAATATAGGAACCGAATACGGTCAGAATAAAGCCCGTAACAAATACAAATACTTTTTCTATCGGGCTGTTGTATGAATGTGACAATACATTGATAATCGTGCCTCCAAGGAGCGGATGAAATAAGTAAAACGAATATGACATTTTACCCAGAAAATCACCGAGAACTGTGCTGTACGTTTTATACTTGAGAATAGCATAAAACCCAAGGCCCATAATGACAACTCCACCGAAATGGAATTGGGTGAGTGCCCACGCGAAGATGCATGGTACCAAAATCCAAAATTCCCATTTGGTGATTTGCTTGATGTAATCTAGAAAAAGGATGATTCCAAGCAGGAATACGGGCAACCAATAAATGAGATTGGCATTTTCATTGAAAAATAAACTTCCGGCGAATAGCATGTATATCCCTATTCGATACATCAGTTTGTTTTGGGTGAGGGGAACAAATAATAACCCCATAAAAATGTAATACTGAAACTCAATGGCCAATGTCCAATAGACTTGGTTAATCCAATTGTATTGTTCTTGAAAGAAGGGAATGAGATAGCCAAAGTGAAGAAATACGCGCATGAAACTGAGCTCGCCTTTTCCCGTATCTCCGTAAAAATGTTGACGCAGAGTCATTAATATCAGCGCTATAAGCACAGAAACAATATAGGGTGGTTCGAGGCGGAGCAGACGTTTGCCTAGAAATACAAAGAAATTCTTTAACTGATATCGCCCACGGTACATGGAATATGGAATAATAAATCCCGAAATGATGAAAAATAGATGTACCCCATACTCCCCATGTCTAAAAATGCTCAAAACGGTGGGATTGTGCACATAATCCGTAGTAGTGCATACGAAGTGATACAAGCAGACAGAAGTGGCTGCAAAAGCACGTAATGACTCTAGAATGGGGAATTCAACGGCCCCCTTGGATGGTTGCATACGGGAAGTTAATTCATCATTTTTTCGTACTTCGTAATGTTTCCCGGATCCAATTTTTTCATTGCGTCATACAAAGCTTGTTTTTCTTCTTTAGGCAATGGTTTGAAAATGGAGACCAACTCATCACCTTTCGCATAGAAAAATACCTGCATATTGTAACTACTTGGTCGAACTTGGTGAACAGCAATCATCGCTACCACAGCATCTGAAATCACTTTTTGCGATGCTTTCATGTCAATCATCATTTTATCCATCCCTTGGCGATGATATTTGTAGAGGCATTCACGCATGGGTTTAAAGGTTTGCGAGAGCAAATTTTCTACCAGCCAATACCGGTTTTGTTGACCTTTTTCATTGGCTTTCCAGCCGGCTTCCGTTGCGCTTTGAGCGTTGCTGACAATGGTTTGGCAGATTAGAAAATATTCATTGCCCCCCTCAAGAGAAAAACTGTCATAATCCATGGCCAAAATCAAATTGGCATAAAAAGCCAGCACACTGCTCAAATTATCCCGATGTTGATCAAAACTCCATTGAATAAGGGTGTTTTCTTGAAAAGTGAATTCGAAATCACGATCATTCACGCTAAGTAATGGGGTTTTATAATCAGAATTGTACACCGGTCTGCTGCTCCCAACTTGGATACTCCCTATGAACTGGCGCTGGCTAGGTTGTGATTCAATGGTAATCTGTAGATTGCAATCGATTCGCTCATTTTGTGCCCACGTATCCTTGCTCCATTTGCGGTTATTCATGAACTCTTCAATGGTTGTTTCCATTGTTTTGAAAATGGCTGCATCCGACAATATAACCTGCGGTTGAACGATCGTCACGTTGCAGTTTAACTCCTGAGCGAACAGGGGCAAGGAAGCCCACAAAAGTGAGAAGAGGCAAAGAATCTGTTTCATTTTATCGCATTAAGCCAATGATTTCTTGAACGATATCCTCGGCTACTTGTGTTTTGGTTTTTAACCCGAATTCCTTTCGTTTATTGTCGCTCGTAAAGAGTGTCACTTGGTTCGTATCTGTTCCAAATCCTGCTCCTTCATTTCTCAGCGAATTTAAGACGATCATGTCAAAATTCTTCCGTTCAAGTTTTGATTTTGCATTGTTTTCTTCATCGTTGGTTTCCAATGCAAACCCAATGTTAAGCTGATTGCCTTTTTTTAATTTCCCAAGATGGGCCGCAATATCAGGTGTTGGTTCAAGCTTGATTTCAAGTGCTGCTGATACCTTCTTAATTTTTTCAAAAGCCACTTGAGCAGGTCGGTAGTCTGCTACCGCAGCTGCAAGCACGGTAATGTCGGTATCAGCGTATTCCGAAAGCGCAGCTTCAAGCATTTCTTGTGCGCTGCGCACGCGTATAACTTCGATATGCGGATGCTGTAGGCTGAGATGTGTTGGTCCACTGATCAATTTCACCAAAGCGCCTCGATTAGCCAAAGCTTCAGCCAAGGCGAATCCCATTTTACCTGATGAGAAATTGCCGATAAATCGAACAGGGTCTATCATTTCGTAGGTAGGGCCGGCAGTTACAATGACTTTTTTACCGCTAAGTGGAAGATTAGGGTGAAATAATTTTACGATGGCCTCATACATTTCCTCGGGCTCTCCCATACGCCCTTTGCCCATAAGTCCGCTGGCGAGCTCCCCCTCCCCAGGTGTCACAACAAGATGGCCGAAACTCCGCAACTTCTGCAAGTTTTCTTGTGTCGCTGGATGTACATACATGTCGTGATCCATCGCCGGGGCGACAATCACCGGGCAACGCGTCGACATGTAGGTGGTCATTAAAAAGTTATCACTCTGTCCGCTCACCATTTTACTGAGCGTATTTGATGACGCAGGGGCGATTACCATGACATCAGCCCATAGCGCTAAGGCTACATGGTTTGTCCATGTGCCCTTATCTTGATCTTCTGTAAAGTCAGAATAAACAGGGTTTTTCGATAACGTGGACAAAGTCAAAGGTGTGACAAAGTCGAGGGCTGACGGTGTAAGTACTACCTTAACCTCTGCTCCTGATTGAATCAGTAGGCGGATCAACCAATTGGTTTTATAGGCAGCGATACTGCCTGAAATACCAACCAATATTTTTTTTCCTGACAACATAGTACGCTATAACAAAGAAAGATGGCATTTGCCATCTTTCAAAATGTTTTTATGTCAAAATCAATTATTGATTTTCTTCTTCTGGATAACGGAAGAATACTTTGTCTTCTACCAATTCCTGAACGGCAATTGAATGAGGTTTGGGTAAACGCTCATAATGACGTGAAATCTCGATTTGCTCGCGATTTTCGAACACCTCTTCCAAATTGTCTTGGTGAGTGCCAAATTCTTCGAGTTTTTGGCTGAGTTCTTCTTTCATTTCGCGAGAGATCTGATTAGAACGTTTCGCCAAAAGAACCACGGTTTCAAACAAGTTACCATCTACCTTACCATACAATTCGTTGGTATTGCGCGTAATTGTGGTTTTTGCTGCGTTTGAATTTTTGTAGTTACTCATCTGAATATCAATTTGATGCGGTCAATTTTTCTACTTCCTTTCGACTTTTCTCATAAAAGCTCTCGGCCTCTTTCAGCCATTCACTTTTGGGAAAAGCGGATGCAAAGGTAATATAAGATTCGATTGCAGAGCGATATCTCTCAAGTTTCTTCTCTTCCATGCTTCCCTCTGCGAATAGATAATAGCTTTTTACTATAAGATAGAGGCTCTCTTCACGGAATTTGGTGGCCGGATAATCCGTCAAAAATTGCTGTAAAGCGAGCACTGCTCCTTTGTATTTCATGGTCGTGTAATACAACTTAGCGTTTTCAAATGCTTTTACCTCAAGCTTTTCGTTTAAGTTGCTAATCATAGCATTTGCCGAATCTTTTAGACTTGACTTCGGATACGTGTCAAGAAAAAGCTGAAACTCATTGATAGCTGACTTGGTGTCCATCTGATCCAAAGAATGCTCTGGGGAAAGCTTGTAACTGCATACTGCGGCTAAAAATAAGCACTCTTCCGCGCGAGCACTATTTGTAAAAGTCTTCGCGAAATTTTTAAAATAGTAATTGGCCAAATAATAGTCTCGAATGCCGTACTCAGACTTTGCGTAGTAGTAATAAACATCTTCTGCACGCTGAGTACCTCGAGTTAAGCCAATGCACTCTTCAAATAGTGGGATGGCTCTGGCATAATCTTTTTTCTCATACAGCTTCATGGCGGTGGTAAGCTTCACCTCCGGATCACTGCTCTTAAGTGCTTTGTTGTATTCTGAACAGGCTACAGTGCATAGCATGATGAATACAATTCCGAAATATTTAGCGGTCTTTATCATATATAAGGTGGGCAAAAATAGACATTTCAACCGTTATGACGAATAAATGGTTGAAATGTCACAGCTGGGCACCAAAAACATGACCTTTACCTTTTTATTATCTTTGCGCAAATTCTAATTCTCAAGACCTTGGATATTTTTGAACGCATTAAAACGAATCGCGGTCCTCTCGGACAGCATTCGAAAGAATCTCACGGCTACTTTACTTTTCCAAAACTCGAAGGAGAAATCGGAGCACACATGACTTTCCGCGGAAAGCCGGTATTGGTGTGGAGTCTGAATAACTATATTGGTTTGGCCAACCACCCTGAAATACGCGAAGTAGATGCCAAAGCGGCTGCAGAATGGGGTATGGGGTATCCAATGGGCGCTCGCATGATGAGCGGTCAAACCAAATATCACGAACAACTCGAGTCAGAATTGGCTTCTTTCATGGGTAAAGAGGACGCATTCTTGCTCAACTTCGGATATCAAGGTTGCCAAAGCGCTATTGAAGCGTTGGTAAGCCGCAATGATGTCATCGTATACGATAGCGAGTGCCACGCATGTATGATCGACGGTATTCGTCTTCACCAAGGAAAACGTTTCGTATTTCAACATAATGATATTGAGAGCTTTGAAAAGCAATTGAAGCATGCTAAGAAACTCACCGAACAAACAGGTGGTGGAATCCTCGTTTTGACTGAAGGTGTTTTCGGAATGGCAGGCGACCAAGGAAAATTGGCTGAAATCTGCAAATTCAAAGATGAATATGGCTTCCGCCTTTTTGTAGATGATGCGCACGGATTTGGCACCATCGGTCGCGACGGCCGCGGTGCTCCTGATTTCCAAGGTGTAGCAGATAAGGTTGACGTTTACTTCGGAACTTTCGCTAAGGCCATGGCTACCATCGGTGCTTTTGTAGCCAGCGAAGAACATATCATCGAGTACTTGCGCTATAACATGCGCTCACAAACATTCGCCAAATCACTTCCTATGCCTATCGTGATTGGTGCATTGAAGCGTTTGGAAATGATGCGTACTCGTCCTGAATTGCAAACTCAACTTTGGAATATCTCCAATACGTTGCAAAAAGGATTGCGTGATGCTGGTTTTGATATCGGAAAAACAGACTCGGTTGTGACTCCCGTTTTCCTAAAAGGATCTTTGGGCGAAGCCACCAACGTGACACTCGATTTGCGTGAAACGTATGGCGTGTTTTGTTCTATTGTGGTGTACCCTGTTGTACCAAAAGATGTGATCATGCTTCGTTTGATTCCTACGGTTGTGCATACTTTGAAAGATGTAGAATACACCATCGAATGCTTTAAGAAAGTGCGTGAAAAGCTTGAAGCGGGTGCTTACAAAGCAGAAAAAATTGCAAGCTGGGCTTAATAGCCTTCCAATAAAATATGAAAAAGCCCCTCTTTGGAAGGGCTTTTTTTTTGAACTTGGAGGAGATTATAGATGTTATATGTAACAAAGTATATATAAAAATCAACTACATGAATAAACTCTACTTTCTATCTTTTATCGGTGTCCTTTCATTTGTTACTCTCTCCTCAACGGAATTGAATGACAATGGAAAGGCAGGTGCAACCGGATCTCCCGGTGAATCGACTTGTAACCAATCTGGTTGTCACACTGGCGTTGCTGTGAATTCACAAGGTGGTGATCTCACGTTTGATATTCCCGGAATGACCAATTGGGAATACACGCCAGGCCAAACCTATACAGTGAATGTAACTATGGCGCAAAGTGGCAGAAACTTGTTTGGAATTGGATTGGAATGTCTGCAGGCTAATGGTGACAATGCAGGAACGTTGGTACCCGGAACAGGTACCCAAATTCAAAATAAAACAGTAGGCGGATTTTCAAGAAAAAACATTGTTCACACGGAAAATGGTGGTGCTTCTCCGAATAGTCATACATTCACGTTTTCTTGGACAGCTCCTTCGTCTGATATTGGTGATGTGACTTTCTATATGGCGTGCAATGCTGCGAATGCAAACGGAGTGTCAAGCGGCGACCATATTTACTCTTTCAGCCAAGTGGTGACTCCAGGTGCAGTGAGTGTTTCCGAACAACTCGATATCCAAAATTTGGAGGTGTATCCAAATCCATTTGTCAATCAGATTCGTTTGAATTATTTCCTCAACCAAAGCGGGCAAGTGAACATCGCTCTCTATGATGTGGCTGGACGCCAAGTAGAGTCGTTGCTCAATCAAAATCAATTCTCAGGAAATCATAGCCTTGAATTTGATTTGGCGCACTTGAAAGGTGGACAATATATTATGCATATGTCATTGAATGGTCGTGTTTTAGCTACGCAATTGATTCAGAAATAGTCTTTTTTAATAAATAAATGAAGGCGCATTGAAAAATGCGCCTTTTTTTTGCGCCATGTATCAAAGGTACTTTCTACGTATTGCATACGACGGAACGAGATATCACGGTTGGCAACGCCAACCGAATGGCCATAGCGTTCAGCAAGAAATAGAAAATGCCTTGGCGCGCATACTTCGCCTGCCACGTGTGGTAACCACAGGATGTGGAAGAACGGACGCCGGTGTGCATGCGCAAGATTTCTATCTGCATTTCGATCCAGAATTGCATGGCATGGATACCCAAGATACGCTATTCAAATTGGGACACGTGCTTCATAAGGATGTTTCACCTCTTGAATTGTTTCCAGTACATTCGATGGCCCACACACGCTATGATGCCATCGAACGCGAATACGAATACCATGTGCATCTGAAGCGAAATCCATTTGTGCGACTCCACTCCACTTATTATCATAAACCACTTCAAGTTGACTTGATGAATGAAGCGGCGAAGCATCTTATTTTTCAAGGTGATTTTGCTTCGTTTAGCAAAGCAGGAGGTGGTCAAAAAACAACGATTTGCGACGTGAGAAGTGCGGAGTGGACAAGGCAAGGAGATCGCTTGGTTTTTCGAATTACTGCGGATCGTTTTTTGAGAAATATGATTCGCGCCATCGTTGGTTCAATGTTCGATGTAGGCCAAGGGAAAATTACCGTCGATGATTTCAAACAAATCATTGATTCGCATGATCGAAATCAAGCCGGCGATAGTGCTCGCCCAGAAGGCTTGCGCCTCTCACGAATTAAATATGCTTATATCAACGAAAATGGATATTGTCCTGAACTTGCCGCACGCTACATCTTAAGCAAACGAAAACAGTATATACCCGGACAGTTTGATGAAATAAAATGAGTGCCACCAGCGGAAAAGCATTTGATGTAGCCATCTTTAAACGGCTTTACGCTAGAAGTAAGGCTTACCGCTCCTCGTTTTATTTCACCGCGTTCCTCGTTTTGGTGTTGGCGATAATGAGCCCGATTCGTCCGGAGCAAATGCGCCATATACTCGACGTGGAAGTTCCTGCGGGCAATTATGCCGGTGTGGCCAAGTTCACCATGTGGTTTGTAGGATTATTGGTACTCGAAGCCATTCTTCAATATTATCAAACCTTAATCGCCAATCGCGTTGCGCAAAGCATTACACTCGATATGCGCGCGGATCTCTACAAACATGTGATTCGATTTAAATTGAATTATTTCGATCGCACTCCGGTGGGACAGTTCGTCACCCGACTCATCTCCGATATCGATGGGGTAGCAGAAGTATTTTCCGTAGGGTTGTTGGATATTGGGAGAGACATTTTAAAACTCATCGTGATTATCGGTTTTATGCTGTATCTCGATTGGCAAATGACCCTTATTGTATTGATCCCAATTCCAATATTACTTTATGCAACGCGCTTGTTTCAACTAGCAGTAAAAAAATCATTTAATGACGTCCGCAATGAGGTGTCGCGCATCAATGTGTTTATTCAGGAACATGTGACAGGCATGAGTTTGGTGCAAATTTTTAATCAGGAAAAAAGAGAGGCACGGAAGTTTGATCAAATTAATAAAGAACACCGCGATGCCCATATACGGGGCATTTGGGCGTATTCGGTATTTTTTCCATTGGTCGAATTGCTCTCTGCTATGTCGGTGAGTTTGATGCTCTGGTATGGAGTTGGCGATGCCATTCAAGGGCGTATGACTCCAGGAATGTTGCTCGAATTTTCAACGTTTATAGCCATGATGTATCGCCCAATTCGTCAAATGGCTGATAACTTTAATGTGCTTCAAATGGGGGTAGTCAATGCGGATCGGGTTTTCAAAGTGTTTGACACTGACGAGCGCCCTCATGATTTGTCTTCAGAACATACGAATGTTGTGCGGGGACAGATTGATTTCGATCAAGTTTGGTTTGCTTACAAAGATGACGATTATGTTTTGAAGAATATTTCTTTAGGCATTGCGCCTGGTCAGATGGTTGCTTTTGTGGGAGCCACAGGAGCGGGTAAATCCAGTTTGGCAGGATTAATCAATCGTTTCTACGATCGCAACGCTGGTGATATTCACATTGATGGCAAATCTATCGATGAATATAGCTTGAGCAATCTCAGGAAAAATGTGGGGCTTGTTCTTCAAGATGTCTTCCTTTTCAATGATTCTATATTCAATAACATTACGCTTCACGATCCCAACATTACTGAACATGAGGTGATCGAGGCCTCCAAAAAAGTGGGTACTCATGAATTTATTGCGCAACTCCCGGGTGGATATCATTTCAATCCGGGTGAACGCGGTGGAATGCTCAGCGTTGGCCAACGTCAATTGATTTCTTTTGTTCGCGCCTATGTCCAAAAACCCGCCATCTTGGTGCTCGACGAAGCAACCTCTAGTATTGACCATGAGTCAGAAACTTTGATTCAAAAAGCCACCGAGGAACTCACCAAAGGCCGCACAAGTATTGTTATCGCTCACCGTTTGTCGACCATTCAAAAGGCAGATTTAATTGTGGTTTTGGAAAAAGGAGAAATTGTGGAACAAGGCAACCACGATTCGTTGATGCTAAAACAAGGCTACTATCACCGCTTGGTTACTTTGAGCGAATTGTAATCTTTCTTTCCCTTATTTTCGTAGCATGACACCAAATGAAAAAGCGACCAAAATTGTGGACGTCATGTTCAACAAAGATCCCATGTCGCAATGGCTTGGAATTCGCAGATTGGAGGACGGTCCGGGAATTTCAGTTCTTGAAATGACTGTTCGTGCTGAAATGCTCAACGGTTTCAGTATCGCTCATGGTGGAATTTCCTATTCTTTGGCCGACAGCGCGTTGGCATTTGCCAGCAATGGGCATGGAATTCAATCGGTCAGTATCGAAACGTCCATTTCGCATGTGACTCCTGTCAAAGTAGGTGATACACTGACTACAGAGGTCAAAGAAGTCAATTTGACCCGTAGTACAGGCCTCTATTACATCACAGTGAAAAATCAAGAAGGGAAGGCCGTGGCTCATTTTAAAGGAACCGTGTACCGGACAGGTAAAGAATGGCCTTTATAACTGAAGATTTAGTAAATTCGCGCCCTGTTCTGAAATGAGCGGAACATCAATACGTGTAATGGAAAATACAACATCGAAAGCAGGCAAAGTGTCACAATTGCTCGAACAATTGACAGAGTCTGCAACATTGGCTATGGCGCGCATGAGTCGCGAACTAGCACAACAAGGGCACAAAGTAGTGAGCTTATCATTGGGTGAGCCTGATTTTGATACTCCCGAATTTATTAAAGAAGCTGCAAAAAAAGCCATCGACGATAACATTACACACTATCCACCGGTCAACGGTTTTTTAGAGGTTCGTCAAGCGATTTGTAAAAAATTTGAACGCGATAACGGATTAAAATATACGCCGGATCAGATTGTGATCAGTACTGGCGCAAAACAAGCCATTGCCAATACCATTCTTGCTTTGGTAGAAAAGGGGGACGAAGTACTGATGCCAAGTCCATTTTGGGTAAGCTATGCTGAAATAGTTAAAATAGCTGGGGGAACTCCGGTGGAATTGCTCGCTACAGTGGACAATGATTTTAAAATTACCGCCGATCAATTGCGCGGTGCCATCACTCCGCGCACCAAAGTCATCATTTATAGCTCACCGTGTAATCCTACGGGATCAGTATATTCTGCAAGCGAGTTGAGTGTGTTTGCTGATATCATTGAACAACATGAAGGTGTGTATGTGATTTCGGATGAAATCTATGAACTCATCAATTTTGAAGGAAGAACAGCAAGTATCGGCGCTTTCGGAAATATGATCGATCGCACTATCACGGTCAATGGAGTGTCGAAAGCATTCGCGATGACGGGTTGGCGTATTGGATACATCGGTGCGCCAAAATGGATTGCCGATGCATGCACCAAGATGCAAGGACAAATCACATCTGGTCCAAATACGATAGCGCAAATGGCTACGAAAGCGGCGGTGGAAGCTGATCCCGATAATGTGAAATTCATGATTGATGTTTTCAAAAAACGTCGCGATTTGGTTTATTCATTGTTGAAAGAAATTCCCGGTATTAAAGTGAACCTTCCTGAAGGGGCTTTTTACTTCTTCCCGGATGTATCATCGTACTTTGGAAAATCAGACGGAGAAACTGTAGTCAACAACGCTACTGACCTCAGTCTTTATATGCTAAAAAAAGAATTGATTGCTGTGGTAACTGGTGAAGCGTTTGGAGATCCCAATTGCATTCGCATTTCTTATGCAGCATCTGAAGAAACACTCATCGAGGCTGTTGCGCGCATTAAGCGTGCATTGGCTGCATTGAAATAAAAACATGAAGCAACAAGACATCGAACAACTCTTCGAACGTTTTAATCAACTTACTGCGCTCATCATTGGCGACGTGATGATTGATGCTTATTTCTGGGGAAAAGTGGATCGCATTTCTCCCGAAGCTCCGGTGCCCGTGGTCCATGTGCAGAAAAAAGAAAACCGTTTGGGGGGCGCTGCCAATGTTGCGTTGAATGTGAAAAGTCTTGGTGCAAAGGCCATCATCTGCTCCGTGGTAGGCGATGGTTCGAAAGGCGATGTATTTAGAAAAACATCGAAAGAAAGTGGGTTTTCTACCGAAGGAATTATCGACTCATTTGAACGCATGACAACGGTGAAAACACGCGTTATTTCTGCGGGTCATCACATTGTGAGAATTGATGATGAAATTACCACACCACTTTCAGCTACGGATGAGCGAAATCTCTTGGATTGCATCAAAGGTATCTTGGATAGACAAAATATAGACGTCATTATATTCGAGGATTACAATAAAGGAGTTTTAACCGAAAAGGTTATTCGCACGGTAATACGTTGGGCAGATGAAAAGAAAATTCCTACTGCTGTTGATCCAAAAAAAGATCATTTTTTTACGTACAAAAACTGCACGCTTTTCAAACCAAATTTGAAAGAACTCAAAGAAGGATTGGGCATCGATTTCAAACGCGATGACTTTGATAGTTTGAAAAATTCGATGATGCAATTGCAAGATCGATTAGACTGCCGTTCAACGATGGTCACGCTGAGTGAGTTGGGTGTAATGATGTATGATAAAAATGAATTCAACCATGAGCCGGCTCACTCCCGCGAAATCAATGACGTGTCAGGAGCTGGAGATACAGTGATCAGCGTAGCCGCGTTGGCTTTGGCTGCCGGGGTTGAAGCAGCAACCTATTCTCGATTGGCCAACCTAGCCGGTGGCTTGGTATGTGAGAAAGTAGGGGTAGTTCCTATCGATAGAGAAAAACTCAAAGAAGAAGCAATCAAATATCTCGCGGATTGAACATATTCAATTGATTGCGATTTATAACGAACTATGGAAAGTACAGTTAAACCATACAACGAGGGGGGAAAGAAAGAGGAAGTGGAAAAGATGTTTGACAACATCGCCCATAGTTATGATTTTCTCAATCACTTCTTTTCCATGGGGATAGATATCCTTTGGAGAAAAAAAGCCATTCGTATTCTTAAAAAAGAGAAGCCACAGAAAGTGCTCGATGTGGCTACGGGTACCGCTGATTTTGCTATGGAAGCCGTGCGCATGGATTTGGGCGCTGCTGAAATTGTGGGGGTTGATATCAGTGAAGGCATGCTCGAAGTGGGCCGCAAAAAAATTAAAGAAAAAGGGTATGATCACATTATTCGCCTGCAACGCGGTGATTCAGAAAACCTACCCTTCGAAGCCAATACATTTGACGGGTTCACCGTAGCTTTTGGTGTGCGCAACTTTGAAAATCTTCTCAAAGGATTGACGGATATGAATCGCGTACTTAAACCAGGAGCATTGGGCATTGTCTTGGAATTTTCAAAACCCAAGAAATTTCCGATTAAACAAGGATTTAATTTTTATTTCAAATACATCATGCCGGGATTAGGTAAATTGGTCTCCAAAGACCATCGAGCCTATACATATCTCCCCGAGTCAGTGCAAGCTTTTCCGGATGGTGATGATTTTTTAAATGTGATGAAACAAGCCGGATTCCGTGATACACGCTGTATTCCACTCAGTGGAGGCATTGCCAGTATCTACGTAGGGCGCAAGAGCTAGCAATGAAAAAAGACGTTTTCCCTTCTGTTTTGAACGGCCGTGTAGCCGCTCCCGGTAGCAAAAGTATTGCCCAGAGACTCGCAGCGGTTGCTTTACTATCAGAAGGCGAAAGCATCATTCACCATTATCCGGAAAGCGATGATTGCGTTGTTGCAATGGAAGTGGTTAAAGCACTTGGTGCGGTTGTCGAAAAATCGGGAAATCGTACATCGATAAAGGGTGGTTTTCCTTTCAATGATTCATCTCGCATTCGAAATCCCAAGTCTATTTTGCATTGTGGTGAAAGTGGCCTTGCTTCTCGCATGTTTACTCCGATTGCCTCCTTATATAGTGAGCAAATCACGATTCAAGGCTCAGGTAGTTTGATCACGCGACCATTTACTGAATACGATCGTGTATTGCCCCTCCTGGGAGCGCAATGCCAAACGACCAATGGCTTATTGCCTCTTATTGTAGATGGACCTTTGCGCGGTGGGAAAGTAGAACTTGATGGCTCACTGTCTTCGCAATTTCTCACAGGTTTGTTACTCGCTTTGCCTTTGGCACAAAACGATAGCGAGTTGATCGTACTGAATCTCAAAAGCAAGCCGTATGTTCAAATGACGCTGGAGATCATGGCGAAAAGTGGCATTGAAGTGCGCAATGAAAATTTCCAACGTTTTTGCATCAAAGGCAACCAGCGCTATCGATCGCTCGATATGGAGGTGCCGGGCGATTGGAGTGGAGCAGCGTTTTTACTCGTTGCCGGTGCGCTGTGCGCTGAAAATGGTATTACCATTGAAAACCTCAATCGCGACATTACTCAAGCCGATAGCCGTATTTTGGAGGCATTGACTCTAGCCGGCGTATCTTTTCAAATTCAAAAAAACGAAGTGACCGTGCATCAAAGTGAAATCAAATGGTTCGATTTTGACGCCACGGAATGTCCTGATTTAATGCCTCCATTAGTTGCATTAGCAGCTTTTGCCGATGGTGTGTCGACAATAAAAGGAGCGAAGCGATTGGTGCATAAAGAAAGCAATCGTGCGAAAGCACTTATGGAAGAGTTTGCTAAGAGTTCTGTTCGTGTGGTGATGCGTGATGATGAATTGAAAGTTTATCCTTCTCCGGTGCGCAAAGCCATCCTGAATTCGCACAACGATCATCGTATAGCCATGGCTGCGGCGATGCTCGGATTGGCTGGGGATCGCACAACGGTTGCCGGTGCGGAGTGTGTGGCCAAATCATTCCCAGATTATTTTGAAAAACTAATTGAACTCGGCGCACACATTCGGTAAGCTAGGGTTCTGTCCTATATTCGCTGTATGAAATTTTCTGCCAATCAAATTGCTGCCATGTTGGGCGGTATCGTAGAAGGTGATGGAGATGTAGCTGTTAACAGCCTCTCCAAAATCGAGGAAGGTAAACCGGGAACGCTGACCTTTTTGGCTAACCCGAAATATGCTCCTTTTATCTACGAGACCAAAGCATCGATTGCCATCGTGTCTCAAGACTTTGCCGCTGAAAATGCGTTGCCTTCGACGTTGACTTTAATTCGGGTTCCTGATGCATATGCCAGTTTTGCCAAATTGCTCGAAG
>JBMOFW010000004.1:0-38252 GCA_049318685.1 Flavobacteriales bacterium | reverse complement strand
TTCAAAAAGAATTCAATGGAAAGAACAGTGATAAGAAAATTTCGATCGCGGATTTGATTGTGTTGGGTGGATCTGTTGGTGTTGAACAAGCGCTGAAAAATGCCGGGTATAACAAAGTAGTTCCGTTTACGCCTGGTCGCATGGATGCCACTGTGGAGCAAACCGACGTGCGCTCATTTGATGTATTGGAGCCGATGGCAGACGGATTCCGCAACTATTTGAAAACGCAGTATATATTTTCTACTGAAGAATTATTGGTAGACAAAGCGCAAATGTTGAATTTGACTGCACCAGAAATGACAGTGCTTGTTGGAGGTATGCGTGTGATGGGGACCAACTATGATGGTTCAAGTCATGGTGTTTTCACGAAGAATGTTGGCGCTTTGACCAATGATTTCTTTGTGAATTTGCTTGATATGCAAGTGAAATGGGAGGCGAAGGATGACACGAAAGAAATTTTCGAAGGCCGCGATCGCAAGTCAGGAAACGTAGTGTGGACGGCGACTCGCGCTGATTTGATCTTTGGATCGAATTCAGAATTGCGCGCCTTGGCGGAGGTATATGCGAGTGCAGATGCGAAAGAAAAGTTTGTGAATGATTTTATCGCAGCTTGGGTGAAAGTAATGAATCTAGACCGCTATGATTTGAAGCAATAGTGGTTTGGAGGTTTCATACGTGTAGTAACAAAAAGGGCGCTTGAAGAAAGCGCCCTTTTTTTATTCATTTAAATCGATTACATTTTCGCAGCAACCAAGTTGGCGGCGCGCACTTGAGCGGAATCGATAGCGACAACACCGTGGTATTTTTTGAAAGGGAAGAGAATAAAAAACGGTTCGTATGTGTTTTTAGTTACTGGTTACGTCTAGCGTTTTTCTACATTTGGATGGGTGCTTTTAGTTACTAGTTACTTGGAGTACTGCGTTGCCTGTCGCTTACCGCCTGCCGCCATCAAGCGATGCGCGTGCCGTTGGGAGTGGGTTTGTCTGGCGTGAGGAGGGTGACTTCATTGTCATTGACGGCGCCGAGGACGAGGCATTCGCTGATGAATTTCGCGATTTGTTTGGGTGGGAAATTGAGCACGGCGATGACTTGTTTACCGATGAGTTCTGCAGGTTTATACAGTTTGGTGATTTGTGCGGAAGATTTGCGCAATCCGAGTTCTCCAAAATCGATGACAAGTTTATAGGCAGGTTTTTTAGCTTCTTCAAAAACCAAGGCCTGGACGATGGTTCCAACGTGCATTTCTATTTTAGAAAAATCGCTACTCATTATTTTCATTGCGGAAATTTTTATTCAGGAGATGATTAGCGGGGGTGTTAAGAATCGATGATGTATTTTCGCAGACGTCTAAGCGAAGGAATGTACTTGTTTATTTCATGATGAAGAAAAAATCTAATGCCTGTCTTTGATTGGTTCTTCGATGAGTTGTTTTGTCAGTGCGTTCGATTTGAATGTTTTTAATGTTATCTCGAAGTAGAGTCTTATTGATATTGGAATTACCGATGCTTCTTTATTGGGCGAGTATGATTATCAACTTTTGCCTTACGAAGAAGAGTGATTTTTAGGATAGAACATTGACAATAATACGCAGTGGGGCACCGCTACCATTGCCAATTTTCATGGGGAGAGCAATTAGATAAAGTCCCTTTTCTGGAAGATTCATAGGAATATTCACGTTTTCAAAGCCCGGAATATTTTGTCCTAAAAATATTTGATGCGTTTTGAATTCTCTCGATTGGCCATAGTCCATGCTGGGCGTATCAAGGCCGACACTACTAATTTTTCTGTTGTCGACAAGCCATTTGGCTGCTTCTGGATGAATGCCAGGGAAATGCAAGTTTGATAGTGCCTCTTCGCCTTTCTGATCAGTGCCAAAGTACTTTTTTCTATCTGGATAAAATTGAGCGTACCCAGTGCGAAATAATACTATAGTACCATCTTCTATTTTACCATTCTTCGACTCCCAGTCTTCTATATCTTCGGGTTGAATTTGATAGTCGCTATTACTAAGTGCCTTTGCGCTGACATCGATAACTATAGCTTTTCCAGTCAATTGGGAAAGGGGTACTTGGTCTGCTGTTTTTTTATTTTCCGCAAAATGAATAGGTGCATCCAAATGCGTTCCACCGTGCTCTGGTGTGGAAATGGAATAGCTGCTGTAGAAATAGCCCATAGGTCGAACAATTCCTTTGTAATCCGTTGTATGCACAAATCCTACTTTATTATTCGGCCAATAAAGAGTGTTGCTATCGAATGGATGAGTAAGATCAATCCACGTATCACTCATAGGTGATGATTGACTACAAGAGTTTAGAAAAAGAATCAATGAGATATAATATGGTGTCATTTTCATAATTGCAAGCTACAAAAAAAAGATATGAACACGGATGTTTAAGACTAATTTATCCACATGTTGATTTTTTGTTTTTTGTCTGAAAAGGAAAAAGGCAAAAATGAATCTTCTTTGATGTCCTATTATTTTACCCTTTACACTTCGAACCATGGAACGCATTCAAGAAGAAACTAAAAATAGCCAACTCGAACTTCTGGATATAGAGTTGAAACAATTAGAAATAGAAGAAAAAAAGAAGTATTTATCTTATTTGTCTAATGGGAAATCGAAAGATGAATCTGATCGATTGAATCTAGAAAAAATTAGCACGCTGAGTATTTTGTTAATGGGCATTACAATAGATACAGAAAGGACCATTCTTGGCAGCGAGGCATTTGAAAGACCGATTTTTGAAGGAATGGAAGAAGAGGTTATCAAAAGTAAGATTATAGAATTGGTGAAAAAGCTTTGATTCAAAATAGACAATTAAATCTCTATCGCTTTTTGCATTTTTATATGCAGCGTTTTCCGAATTCATGCATCATATATTCGAAAACCAAAAGAAACCGGAAGTTTGATCAACTGGGAGGACACTATAGAACAATGCCGACGTGGTGATATCGACGCTCAGACCGTTGCGTATCGCAATGCTTGGAAAATTATCTATCCGTCTGTCTACCTGTTGCTCCGCAACCGCGAAGATGCTGAAGATGCGATGCAGGAGGGTTTTGTGAAAGGGTTAAATAAGCTTGACGAATTAAAGGAAAACGTCAAGTATGTGGCCTGGCAAAAGTCGATCTGTATTCGAGAAGCATTGACAAAGTTGCGGAAACGTAAAAGTTCGATCAACTTGTTTCCGGATGTGGCACCCGAAAAGGCGGATCGCGGTATGGATCAAACGGATCATTGGTTGGAGGTGGAGCACGATATCTCTCCTCAAGAAGTGATGAAGAAACTTCAACTTTTGTCACCGGGGTATCAGTTGGTGGTTCAATTGCATGTGCTAGAAGGCATGAGTCATGTGGAAATTGGCGAGCAATTGGGAATTGAAGCATCCACTTGCAGGTCTCAATACAGCAGAGCATTGGCCAAGTTAAAAAACGAAATTACAGGTAAGCGATGAAATACGATGTAGAAGAATTGATGCGACAGGCTTTTGAAGAAATGCCGATCGAACCGCCGATAGACGGTCATGAGGAGCGATTCAAATCGCGACTTCAATCCAAAAAACAAACGCGGATAGTTTCACTCGCGTGGGTGAAATACGCTGCTGCTGCGGTGGTGGTAGGACTCGGTGTTTTCTTCTTCACCCAGAATAAACCGTTGTATCCTCCAGTGGTGGCAAATACAAATGCACAGCAAGACTCAAGCATCGTGCATCCAGCTGTGGAGAAAGCGGAGGAATTTTATGCTTCCCGCGCTCATCTCGATTGGTCGAAAGTGGATCAAAACGACCAACAAGTCAAGGATTTTTTACAAAGCATGCATACGCTTGAACAAGAAAGTAAGCGTTTGGATAGCCTGCTTATGTTGAATATCAATAATGAGAAACTCATCGAGGGACTCATTGACAATTATCAATACCGTCTGAGGGTCATTGAACAATTGAAAAAATACATCGAATTAAAAAACAGATTGAATCTCCCACATCATGAAAACAATGTATAAATTCTTTTTCGCCCTTTGCTTGATCTTCGCAACCCATGGGGTTTTCGCGAAGAATACAACGGAGGAATATTATCGCGAAGTACGCAAGTCATTTCCGGTGAATGCCAATGTGGTCCTCAATTTTGATGTCAATTTCGGACACGTGACCGCCACATCTTGGGATCAAAATCACATGGAGATTTTGGTGAAAATCAATGTGGATGTAAAATCCGAAAAACGTGCGGAACAAATCTTTCAAGGCGTACAGATTACAGAGAGCGCTACAAATCCGAGTGTTCGTGTAAACCCTGGAAATAGCAAGGGAAACAACGAATCGTATGATATTTATGTGGAAGTGAAAATGCCGAAAACAACCACGTTTACTGGCGATATCAACTTTGGTAATTTAAGTGTCAACTCGATTAGCGGTCCAGTAAGCATGCGCATCGAATACGGCAATGTGACCATCACTGAGGCGTTGAGCAATGATAATGATATTGATGTAGCCTTCGGAAACATCATCATTGACGTTTGTGGCGGAGGCGTGATCAACGAGCAATACGGCAATGTTCGTGTGAAAAATGCGAGGGGAAGTATGGAGATTGAGGCGGATTTTGGCAACGTTGAAGTGCGCGGATTTACAAAGGAATGCAAGCGTATCGAAATCAACTGCGACTATGGCAACATTGAAGTCAACACGAAGGGCCTAGGCTATAAATTGAAAGCAAAAGTGGAATATGGTGATATTGAAGTTGAGGGCGGAAATATAAAAGTCAACAAGGATGAATTAGGTCTGAGTAAAAGCGCCAATGGTTCCACAGGTGATGCCAACACCGAGCTCGATCTGGAGTGCAACTTTGGAAGTATTGAGGTGGAGTGAGCTTCACGCTCGTCAAGGCTGAATTTTGAAGGCTGAAGTTTGAAGTAATTTGAATTCAGTTCTTTGATTTTTGTTGGTTTGCTAGTGTGGTTTGCACAATACTTCTGCAAATTTTTCAAAGTTGTGAAGCTACTTCTAGCAAATCATCTACGTTCAATTCAGACTTCAAACTTAAACCTTCACCTTCAAACTTTAAGAGTCCCCCCGAAGAGAGCGGAAGCGCTTGCGGGCGTCGACTACATAGAGGCTACCGGGATATTCGATGATGAGCTTTTCATACAAACTCATTGCCTTGGCTGAGTCATTAAATAAGGTTTCATTCATTTCGGCGAGCTTGAATAATGCATCGTCGGCGGTGATGTCTTTGAAATGAAAATCGATCACTTTTTGATACAAGGCTGCAGCCTCGGTGTATTGCCCCTGACGCATATGCATAGATGCTTTGAGCATCAATATTTCATCATTCAAAACATGGCCAGGATAGTTGGTAACTATAGAGTCGAGTGAAAGATTGGCTTCTGCAAATTTGTTTTGAAAGGCCAATAAATCGGCGCGCGCAAACATTTGCATGGGTTCAACAATGGTGTCCATGTTGAAATTGTCCGTGATGAGTAGCGACAAATCAATGGCATCGTTGCTGATCAATTTTGTTGTCGACGCTTTGAGTGCATCTAATTGTCCTTGTGCCCATTCAAAATCACCCGTGTAGTAAGAGATACGCGCATTGCGAAACTTTGCCTCAGCACCCAGTGGATCTTCTTTGAAGTCGAGTTCTACTTGTGAGAACAAAAGCGATGCGTCCCAAATTTCATTTTTAAATACCAAGACGTTACCCAACTCGAGTTTGCAAGTGGCGAGAATTTTACCATACAGTCCAGGCAGGGCAACAGCTTCTTGAAGCAGTGTAATCGCGTCATCGGTGCGGTTTAAAAAGAAGGCGTAGGTATGCGCAAGATCAACCATCATCATGGCTGATTCGGCGTTCTTTCCGATTTGAGCGAGCGTCGTTTCGTAGTCGGTCGCGAGCGCCTGATATCCTGCTTCATCAAAGCCGGGGCGCTCTTCCAATTCTTGTTTCATTACTTGCAACTTCTCAGTGCGAGCGACAATGTAGTATCCGTTAGCAGGACCTTTATCAATCAAATATTGATACGCTTTTTTGGATGCTGTGTAATCCTTGTTTGATGCTGCGAGTTGGGCAAGATTTAAAATACGAAAACCGGGTTCGTTCAATCGTTTGTCGAGTGCGGTCGCTTGAATGAGCGCCATGCCGAAATCTTTCTTTTGGAGAAACAACCAAGTAAGTAATTCAGCGTACTCAACATTCTCTGGATACTGCTGTGTGCGGCGAAGCAAGTGCGATTTGAGCAAGTCCATATTCGCTTCATTCTCTTGCAACATCAACGTACGATCAAGTGAATTTTGCACACTTTGCATATAGTTCGGTGAGAGTAAAAGCAAATCGAGAAACGATGATATCATTTCATCATAGTTCCCTAATCCCCCTTGGATATTGGCAATTTCCATGGAATAACCATAGCCTTCGTTATCATTCTTTTTTCCTTTTTCGTAGGCTTGTAGAGCATAATTCAATTCATTGATGCGCTGAAACTCTGAGCCTAATCGAAGGATGTTGCTGCGCGTTGGAACTACTTTACTGATGGCTTTATCAAATTGCTCTTTGGCTTCTTCTTCTTTTTGAAATTTTTTGTAGAGATCACCCAACTGCACGTAGGCGGTACCGTCTTCATTTTCGGTTTTGATTTTCTTTTTCACCAATTTTTCGGCTTCTTCAAAATCATTAAGTGCGATTAATGTGTTTAGGTAATTGGTGTAAACTTTATTGGTCTTGTTTTCTTTATAGACTTTCTCATAATACAAACGCGCTTGTTCGTATTGGCCATTGTCATAGTAATACTCGGCGAGTTGTAAATCTTCCTGCGCCACGGCCATGGCCGAAATCAGGAGAAATAAACAAAGACTAAGAATTGATTTCAAGGAGTTCATTCAATCGTTTTTTTGAGGCTATCTACTATGGCCTTGATATCTGTTTCCATGCGTTGGTGAGCGCTCTCGGTTTGATTGAGCGCTGCTTTGGCGTTTACCCAATTATTGATCCAATCTTGCGAAGCTTTCTGTTCAGCTTTGAGTGCCTCCTGAACGTAGATCGGGGTGATTTCATTGCCTAACGCATCATGTGTGGCGTTTGATTTCAACGTAGCGATCAGGTCTTCGATTTGTTTTTTCTCCAAACGATACGCTTCAGTCAATTGATTAAAGGTTTTTTCGGGCTCATTAAACCGAAACATCGCTTGTTGGTAATCGGAAATTTGAAGCGCCATAGCCGAGGGCATCAGCGCTTTGTATTCATTTTGAATAAAAAGAATTTTTGCACTCGCCGAATCTTGCCAAGCTTCGCATTCCGTTGATTTAAGCACAGCCGTGCTATCGAAAGATGAAAGCATTTGCACTCGCAAAGAGTCGAGCATGCTCACTTCGCGCGAATAATCGGGCTTACGTTGGCATGCAAATAAAACGATCGCCAAGCAGAGCATGGCGATCGAAGCGGTATAACGTGCTATCTGCGTCATTTGAGCGAAAATAGCGCTTTCCTTGCACAACTGGAATAGCGGCAAGCTTAATTTTTCTGAATAAACTCGAATCCGGTATAAGGAACCAATGCTTTTGGAATGCGAATACCTTCTGCGGTTTGGTTGTTTTCGAGCAAAGAAGCTACAATACGGGGCAAAGCCAAGGCGCTACCGTTGAGGGTATGCACAAGTTGGGTTTTACCATCGGCGCCCTTGAAACGGCATTTCAAGCGATTGGCTTGGAAGGTTTCAAAGTTGGAAGTAGAACTTACTTCGAGCCAACGTTCTTGAGCCGCGGAAAACACTTCGAAGTCGTAAGTCATGGCTGAAGTGAAACCCATATCGCCGCCGCAAAGACGAACGATGCGGAAAGGAAGTTCTAATTTTTGAAGAATTCCTTTTACGTGATCCACCATGGTTTCGAGAATGGCATAGCTCTGATCCGGATGGGCGAGCTGTACAATTTCAACTTTATCGAATTGGTGCAAACGGTTAAGTCCGCGCACGTCTTTACCGTAGCTGCCTGCTTCACGACGGAAGCAGGGTGTGTATCCGGTCATTTTTATAGGCAATTCATCTTCTTTCAGAATGACATCGCGGTACAAGTTGGTCAATGGAACTTCGGCTGTTGGAATGAGGTAGAGATCATCCACAGTACAATGGTACATCTGTCCTTCTTTATCGGGCAATTGACCGGTTCCGTAGCCACTGGCTTCATTCACCAAGTGCGGGGGAATGAATTCACGGTAGCCCGCATGTTGTGCTTCATCTAAGAAGAAATTGATGAGAGCTCTTTGCAAGCGTGCTCCGGCTCCGCTGTATACAGGGAATCCGGCGCCTGTAATTTTCACACCCAGTTCAAAGTCGATGAGTTTGTATTCGTCGGCCAATTCCCAGTGAGGCTTTTTAGAATCGCTGAGATCGGGTACCGTACCCCAGCTGAACACTTCTACGTTATCGTCGGCGGTTTTGCCTGCCGCAACACTTTCAAATGGAACGTTAGGCACTTGATACAGCAATTGTTTTTGTGCATCTTCGAGCGCGTTCAATTCCGCTTCAAGCGACTTTGTGCTTTCTTTGATCGTAGCGGTTCGAGCTTTGAGTCCATCGGCCTCGTCCTTTTTACCGGCTTTGAAAAGATCACCAATTTCTTTGGCAATCTTATTCGCCTCGGCGTTGAGGTTGTCGAGTTCGTTTTGGGTCTTGCGACGTTTTTCGTCGAGGGTGAGAATTTCGTCGATTTGGGCGCTAAAATCTTTGTTGCGCTTGGCCAAACCGGCAAGTACTTTTTCTTTATTCTCTCTGATATATGCTACCTGAAGCATGATAGAATGGATTGCTGATTTATAAAAAAAAACTCCCGATCCACGCGTGACGTGGTCCGGGAGTTTTAAGTATCGATTAAGCCGGTACTCCCGGTTATGCCTGTGCAGGGATAACCGAAACGAACGACTTATTGTCTTTCTTTTTACGGAATTCTACAGTACCGTCGATCAATGCGTAAAGCGTGTGATCTTTACCCATTCCAACGTTTACACCCGCATTGTGGCGAGTACCGCGTTGACGAACGATGATGTTGCCGGCGATACAAACTTGGCCACCGTAGATTTTCACTCCGAGGCGTTTGCTTTCCGATTCGCGGCCGTTCTTTACTTTACCTTCACCTTTCTTATGTGCCATTTCTTTTAGGTATTATAGATGGTGATTAACCGATTTTATCGATTTTGATTTCTGTTAAATATGCGCGGAAACCATTTTTCTTAATGTATCCTTTTCTGCGCTTCTTTTTGAAGACAATTACTTTGTCTCCTTTGAGGTGTTTCACTACGCTGGCGGTCACCTTTTTACCTTCTATAGCTGGGGCGCCTACAGTCACTTTTCCACCGTCATCGATGAGGAGAACTTTATCGAAATCAACTTTCGATCCTTCCTCATTTTGCAGACGGTTTACAAAGATCTGCTGGTCTTTCTGTACTTTGTACTGATGCCCTGCTATCTCTACAATTGCGTACATGTTGTTTGAGATTATGGGTTAAAAAAACTTTTTAAGGGGTGCAAATGTAGGATATTTTGTTGAAATACACAAAAGATTGTGCATTACTTCAACTTTTTCCCGGAGACTAGCCAAACTCCAGACAAAATAATGAGTCCGCAGAGGGCATGACCTACGTGCAGTGACTCGTGGTCGAGGACTCCCCACATGGCGGCTACCAAGGGCATGAGGTAGGTGACAGAGGAGGCGATAAGCGCGCTTGTTTCCTTGGTTAGCCAAAAATAGAGCAGATTTGCCATGGCGGTACCACCTAGCGCCAAAATGGTCACATATCCAAAGGAAGTCCAGCCGTTTGGATCGGTTTGAAGTACATCGACCACTCCGTTGCTCAATGCATAGATGGAGCAAGGGATTCCTGCAAAAAGAAGGGAAATAGACGTGATTTGGAGGGCGCTGACATGCTTGAGGCGATATTGAACGGTATTCACGCTCAAACCATAGCTAAATGTGGCTAAAGCCACCAAAAGGGCATATTCCCAATGGGAAGGTGGGCCAAAGCCTTTCAAGGAAACCAAGGCGGCCGCTCCGGCCAATCCAATCAGCACTCCCACCACTTGTCGCGGTTCGCTGGGTTTTTTAAATAGAAAGATGCCGACCAACAAGGTAAACAGTGGGGTGAGCGCATTGAGAATGCCGGCTATGCTGCTATCCAGAAATTTTTGAGAATTGGTAAATAGAAAAGCCGGAATGCCGCTCCCGATAAGTCCTACTACAAGGATCCATCGCAGATCCGTCCATTTTAATTTAAAAATGGCCGGAATGCTTATGGGAGAAAGCGCCAATGCAGCGATACTCAATCGCAAAGAAGCTACTTGATTTGGGGTGAATACCGATTTTCCGTCCGCGGTCTTCATGCCATATTTCATCAAGATGAATGAACTGCCCCAGGTGAGGGCGAGGATGATCAAAACCAATACATGAAGCGGTCGCGTTTTCGGCACAGCAGGATTTTTGGCAAAATTAACGTTCCTTCGAACAGGAATGCTGCTGCTCTGTTTACTTTTGAACATCTAATTCCACTGACATGAAAAGAATTTCGGTTTTCTTCTCCTTTTTGGCAATGACAGCCGTGGTATCTTGTTCAGGGCCGGCGACAGATACAACATCAAGCGCGAATGTTCCCGTAACCCATCGGGAAATGGATAGTGAGAGCTACAAAACGGTGGCAAATTTGTCGATTTCGGGCATGACCTGTTCAGCAGGATGTGGAGGAAAGATTCAACAAGAATTAAAGGCGTTGCAAGGCGTGAAGGGAACGTCATTGGATTTCGCGGATCAACGCGCAGAGAATGTTGTAGCTGTGGAATATGATCCAAAAATGATCTCTGAGCAGGAAATGATCAAATGCGTCAACGCCATTGCGGATGGTGCTTATGCTGTGAAGAAAGTGGATGTAATTGAATTTAAAGGAATGCAATCTCGTTCGACGTCAAATGCGTCGGATGCCGGTGTTTCTACTGAATATTTTGGAAAGGCATTATATGTCTTGAATTTATTCGAGACGGTGACTGATTTGATTCATTAATCAAAATCATAGATTGCCGACTAACCGGGGTTAACTTTGCGGTCTATGAAATCATCTAAACGTATTTTATTCTTTGCCAAATTTGGGTTGGTGATGATGTTTCTTGTGATCATCGCCGGTAGCGTGGTACGCATGAGTGGCAGTGGCATGGGTTGTCCCGATTGGCCGAAGTGTTTTGGATATTATATTCCGCCGACTGATAGTATTCCGTTGATGTATGATGAAGGACGCACTTTTCAGAAAGGGCAGATGGTAATTATAAATGACACGCTTTGGGTGGCGCAACATGATTTTACCGCATCCTCTTTATTTGATCGAAAGGATTGGGATAATTATAAAAAACATGATTACGCGAAATTCAATGCGACGCACACCTGGACAGAATATATAAATCGCTTGGTGGGCGCCATTTCTGGTATTCCTACGTTGATTTTATTTGTCTTGTCCATTGGCTGGATGATTCGTGAAAAAGATCGAAAAACGTTTTGGCTATCTGCAGCAATTCTTTTTTTATTGGGTTTCGAAGCGTGGTTGGGTAAAGAAGTGGTGGATGCCGCTTTGATGCCGGTAAAAATCACGGTACACATGTTTGGTGCAATAGCTTTGGTGGCCTTATTTCTGGTGGTCATTAGTCGTCACAGTGAAGGGCGAGATCATGGACAAAACTACTCCGGCTTTTGGAAAGCGATGAGTTTAGGTTTGGTACTCATGGCCTTTACGCAAATCCTTCTTGGAACGCAAGTGCGTGAGGCAGTGGATGTGATTGCCGAACATTTTGCAGATCGATGGAATTGGGTGCCTAATTTGCCGACCATCTTTAGAATTCACCGTAGCTTTTCAATTGCAGTCGTGCTGCTTTTAATTTGGGTTTATCTGCGATCGAAGGGATTAAGCTATTTTTCTACTGCCTTGAAAGGGGTGTTTGGGGTGGCTTTGGTGGAAATTTTGGTAGGAGTGGTGCTCGCCTATGCCGGAATGCCAAAAGCAGCGCAACCGATTCATTTGTTTTTAGGCATTCTTTGGTTTGCCTTTGTGTGGGCATTTCTGCTCGAAGTTTGGAGAAAGGCTACTTCTTAACAAAGTCGTATTTCAACGAGAAAATATTGCTGTATTGAATTTCGGAAACGTTACCAATATTGGATAACGCGTAATCGATAGTCAATTGTTTGATACGTAAACCGACACCAAGATTAGGCTGTATGGTGTAATAATTTGAGCCATCGAAATCAGTTGCTTTAGTGACATTGCCGGCGCCAAGTCGCAGATAAATTACATTGTTGTAACCGACCTCAGCGCCAATTGAAGGATCGATGCTGATTGGATTTGAACTGATCAAGGTGTTTCGTTTACCATCCGTAGTGATGTTCGCATTGAATTCGGCGAGTATGGAAATTTTCTTGATTTGAAAATCGCGTGCAGCACCGAGAATAATGCGCGGCAAAGTGAGATCGAGACCATTCGGTGGAATATCGTTACCAGTTTGTTCAAAGACTTGCTTTGTGGCGTCATCAAGGTTAAACGTCCATGCATTGAAGGTGTTGGTGATATCGCGCGCAGCAGCTCCGAAGTGCCAACGTTTCACATCATATTGAATGCCTGCATCAAATCCGAAACCCCAAGCTTGAGCGAAGTCGCCAATATGGCGATAGATGACTTTAGCGCTTGCCCCCCAGCGAAAGCCTTGGATGCGGTTGGTTTCCGGATGGAATAAAGAGAGATTGCTTTTTTTGAGAAATGGCAATCCTTTATGGCCATATGAAAGGACGAAAGCATAATCCACAGCGCTAAATTGGGTGATGCGAGAATAATCAACATTCCCCCCGGCATCGATAAGTTGGGTGGTGTTGGGGATATCATCCACTCCAAAACGAATAAGACTCAAGGATACGGCACTCACCGAATCGAGCGACTTGCCAATGCCTACATAGTCATATTTAGCGATACCAGCGAAATATTCGCTGTGCATGGCGGCCACTTGGATGGATTCGCGCATGTTCATTAAGCCGGCGGGGTTCCAATACCCTGCGGTGACATCACCAACGGAAGCCACTTGAGATTGCGACATACCCAATGCGCGCGCGCCCACGCCTATGGTAAGGAATTCGTTGTTGTATTTTGGTGTGAGATCGCTTTCTGCGGCGTTTTGAGCGCGGCTCGCGACAACACAAATAATCAAAGCAAAGAGGAGAAGCAGTTGTTTCATCATCGGGCACTAAAATAGCAAGGGCGCGGTGATTAACACGCAATCGTTTCTTTTATTGCCTTTAATATGGACGAAGGCGTAATTTCTTTTAACGTGTATATGCCACTGAAACCCGCTTTTAATGCGCGATGTGCGGTAGTCGCTCCATAGCAAACAATGTTTTCTATTTGACGAGGTTTATTCTCCATCAAAAACCCATCGATATTGGAAGGGCTGGAAAAAATTGCTGTTTTATAGTGCTCCACTTTGCGGGCAACCGGTGAGGTATGATAACAAATGAAGTCTATACATTGCTTCGAGGGCAATGCGCGCTGTACACTGCGTTTGCTGATGGATGAAATCGGAAACAGCACAGTGGCGTTACCAACGATTTCTGCAAATTCGCGTCCTACATTTTCTGTGTCGGCGTTTTTGCCAATGAAAGAGATAGAAACATGTTTCGCTGCAAGTTCAGCGGTACCATGGCCAACAGCGGCATATTTTACTTGAGGAGGATGGGCAAAGTGTTGAAAGAAGTAGCGAACGGATTCCTTGGAATTGAAGAAAACCCATTCAAATTCTTGGTGATTATAATCCGTATCGATACCCATGGTTTCAATAAAACGAATGGAATCAATCACCACATCACAAGCCTTAAGTTCTTCCTGGATAGAACTCAAATCGAGAGAACCGGTGTAGAGGATTTTGGTCATTGTTTTTTTAATTCGGTGATGATGGTATCCGGTAATGCATTGTCATCATCAGAGATAAATGTAAGCAATCTATTTGGTGAATCCCATGATTGCGCAAAACTCACATGCACGGTGAATTCACCATCATATTCAGTGGCATAAACGCCCAAAGGCAATTGGCAACCACCTTGTAGTTTGTTGAGTACGGAGCGCTCAATAGAGATGAGGCGCTGCACTTTTTTATTGTTCAATTTACCTAAAGCATCGATTACCTCTTGATCTTCGGTGCGGCATTGTATAGCGAGAACACCTTGCGCGGGAGCGGGAATGAATTCTTCCGGATCGAGGGTTATTGCATGAAGTCCTGAGAGATCGAGTTTCAAACGATCAAGGCCTGCCTTAGCAAGGAGGATCGCATCAAATTGTTTTTCGCGCAATTTCTGTACACGGGTTGGTACATTTCCTCGAATATCTTGTATGGTGACATCTTCTCGATAGCCCAGGATTTGTGCTTTGCGACGTGCACTTGACGTTCCAACGATGGCATTTTTCTTTAATGAAAATTTCTCAGAAGCATCAAATGCATCCGGATGAACGAGGAGCAAATCGGTCGGATCTGCACGGTCACTCACAGCGGCAATAGTTAAACCTAATGGTTGTTCGGTTTCGAGATCTTTGTGGGAGTGTACGGCAATATCTACTTCTTTATTTAGAAGTGATTCTTCTATTTCTTTTGTGAAAAATCCTTTGCCTTCGATTTTGTCAAAACTCAAATGCTGAATTTGGTCACCTTTGGTTTTGATGATAAAAATTTCACTGTCCACGCCAATGTGCTTGAGTAGCATTTGAACATGGTTGGCTTGCCACAAAGCGAGATCGCTACCGCGAGTGCCGATAATCAAAGGTTGTTTCATGAAACGTAATGCCGATTAATTTTTGCTGACGGCATCCAAAAGTACTTCTCTTGCCATCTTCATCGGGATAGAAATGTATTTTTTCTCCATGTATCCGATGATTTTTTCGAGCAATTCTTTCGAGTCGTCGTCGAGTTTTTCGAGGTCTTTGGCAAAAACATTTCCCATGGCTGTTGAGCGAATATCTTTAATTGCATCCGGGATGGATTTCATAGCCATTTCAATTTTACGTTCGTTGAAATGACGTTCAAATTCACGTATGCCAGCGTCGATAATGGGCTCACAATCAGTGAGTGCTTGCTCGCGATATTGAATATTCGTTGAGGCGAGATTTTGAATCAGTTTCATATCTACATACTCAACCTCGAATTGGTTCATAATTTCGGCGTCAATGTCAGCGGGAATGGCTAGGTCGATAACCATTTTGCGTTGATTTTCTCCCAAGTTAATTCGTTGATACAAGGCTGGTGAAACCACTACATTTTCGGAAGCGGTGCACGACACCAATGTATCAAACCCTCCTGTGTAAGTCGCAAGACTCTCAAGTGCGATGCCTTTGAAACCGAAAGCTTTGGCCAAGGCTTCTGCGTTGTGCAATGAACGATTGGCAATGGTTACGTTGGTGTATCCATTTTCAAACAAGAACTTTGAAAAATTTCGGATGATTTGCCCTGCACCAATCAAAAGAATGCGGGCATCGGTGGCCATTTCTTTCGTTTTAAATTGTTGCCAAGCCAATGACACGATACTTACCGGCTTTTTAGATAAATCGGTATGGGTGAAAATTTCTTTTGCCGTTTTCACACATTGTGAAATAACCAATCGAATCAATTCACCAGTGAGATTTTCGGCTGCGCAATCTTCATAAGACTTGCGTAATTGAGTGATGATTTCACGTTCACCAATAACGAGTGATTCTAAACTAGAAGCCACACGGAGAAGGTGTTCTACGGATTCAATTCCGTTATAGCGTTCTGCTTTGTGGGCAGATTCGATGATAAAAGCAGATTCAAGTTGCGGATGCAGAGCAGCGAGTAGGTTGGTGGTTTGGCCAGGACACACATAATGGTTTTGAGCAAAGATAATTTCTACACGATTGCATGTAGAAAGGTACATGATCTCACTCAAGTTGAATTTTTCCTTGAGCGATTGAAGCGCTGCCAAGCGCTGCTCAGGCTGGATGTGGAACTTCCCGATCTCATCGAGCGTGAAGTTTTTGTGTGTAATGGCTATAACTCTTAACTCGTTCACGATACGCTTTTTTCAGACTACCCTACAAAGGTGGCTCGATGAACGATTACAGTCTGTCACGCCATTGTCAGCAATGCGTTATCTGGAATTTGTCCAAATAAGTTAGCCTTTTTGGTCGTATTGCTTTATCGTAAAATTGAAAGTATGTTCCTCATCTTTTGGGTGCTCTGACAAAGTGGTGACATTCCAGTCTTCCGGATTGAATTTGGGGAAATGGGCGTGAGCATCGGGGAAGTCAGCGTTGACGTGAGTGATATAAAGACGATCTACATCCAATTCTTGTAGGGCGAGTGTGTAGATCTGCTCGCCACCGATGATGAATACTTCTTCTTCGCCAATCTCAGCGGATATTTCCAGGGCTTCTTGTAAGCTGGCGCAAACGTAGCATTCCGGTGCTTCCAAATCTGGATTTCTCGTAATTACGATATTGGTGCGATTGGGTAGTGGACGGTATTTGGGCGGGATGCTGTCATAGTTGCGACGGCCCATCACCACTACTTTGTGCTTGGTCATTTCCTTGAAGAAATTCATGTCAGCAGGAAGGTGCCAAAGCAAATCGTTATCTTTTCCGATTTCGTTGTTGTTGCCGATGGCGGCGATGAGGTAAATTTTCATACGCGTTTAGACCGCTACGGCCGCTTTGATGTGAGGATGTGGATCGTAATCGGAGAGAGTAAAATCGTTGAAAGTGAAATCGAAAAGATCCGTGATTTGAGGGTTGAGCGTCATTTTCGGCAAAGGACGGAGATCACGCGTCAATTGCAGTTTGGCTTGGTCAACGTGGTTGCTGTACAAATGCACGTCGCCACCAGTCCACACGAATTCACCGGGTTGCAAATTGCAGACTTGCGCCACCATCAAGGTAAGCAGGGCATAGCTGGCAATATTGAAAGGCACGCCGAGGAAAGTATCACAGCTACGTTGGTAGAGTTGGCAGCTTAATTTTCCATCGGCTACATAAAATTGGAACAAACAGTGACAAGGAGGCAAGGCCATTTGCTCGATAAAAGCAGGATTCCATGCCGATACGATATGGCGACGCGAGTCCGGATTCTTTTTCAATCCGTCAATCAGCTTCACGATTTGGTCGGTAGAAGTACCATCGGGATTCGGCCAAGAACGCCATTGATATCCATATACAGGACCGAGGTTTCCATTTTCATCGGCCCATTCATCCCAAATCGATACACCGTTTTCTTTGAGGTAGGCAATATTGGTATCGCCTTTCAGAAACCAAAGCAATTCATGAATAATGCTTTTGGTGTGCAGTTTTTTCGTAGTCAGCAACGGGAAACCCTCGTTGAGGTCGAAGCGCATTTGATAACCGAAAACACTCAAAGTTCCGGTGCCGGTGCGGTCGCTTTTATACACTCCTTTATCGAGGAGATGTTGCAATAGATCGTGATACTGTTTCATGCCGCCACGAAACTACTATGGATAGATGGAATTTGGATAAATGAAATATTCACAGTTGACCTAAATTTGTTCAATGGCAAAAAAGCAAAAGACCATCGAAGCTGAAGGCGTGGTCGAAGAAACGGGCAAAGATTACGTAAGCAGTTTGGTGCTGATTCCCGCGTGGGCTGTTGATTCTATTACATCCGGCAAGAGCACTCGAGTTATTTGTGAAATAAATGGGTTTTCCTTCCCATGTGCCTTGCGGCCTCAAAAGGGCGGCGTGAATTACATGATTTCATTGAGTTTGCAAAAAATGAAAAAAGTGAAAGTCACCGATGGCATGAAAGTGATGGTCAAGATTACCCCTGATGTGAGTGAATATGGCTATCCGACTCCCGAAGAATTTGCTGAGTTTTTGGATCAAGATCCGGAGTTGAAAAGCATGTTTGATACATTGCCGGTAAGCTATCAACGCGGGTGGTTGTATTACATCGGTGAAGCCAAATCCGTAGATACGCGTATCAAGCGATGTTTGCTGATTTCACAACGGGTAAGGGAAGAAATCGCCAAACGTCAGTTAGGCGGTGACCTTTAAGGTTTGTAGCACGTGATGTGCATTCGTTTTTGCTACGTTGACATCTTGAGCGATGATTGTAGCGTGGCCCATTTTGCGAAACGGTTTGGTTTCCGTTTTTCCATAGAGATGTATGAATACACCGGGCATGTGAAGCACCTCTTCCAGTCCTTGGTATACAGCAGGACCCGCGAATCCTTTTTCTCCCAGAATGTTGATCATGGCTGCAGGACGAATGATATCCGTTGCGCCCAGCGGCATACCGCAGATGGCGCGAAGGTGTTGTTCGTATTGGGAGGTAATATTGCCTTCAATGGTGTGGTGACCGCTATTGTGCGGGCGTGGGGCGATTTCGTTGACGAGTATTTTTCCGTCTTTTGTTACGAACATTTCCACTGCCAGTACCCCCACGATTCCGATTTTAGCGGCGACGGTGCGGGCGATTTCTTCTGCTTGTTTTTCGAGGTCAGTAGAAATATTGGCCGGAGAAAAAAGCAACTCGACGAGATTGGCTTCCGGATTGAATTCCATTTCCACTGCGGGGAAAGAGCGAATTTCCCCTTGTTGGTTGCGTGCCACCATCACGGCAATTTCTTTTTCGAAATCGACAAATGATTCGAGTACACTAGGTGCGTCAAATGCATTGATGAGGTCGGTAGCATGGCGGAGGGGAGTAACGCCTTTGCCATCATAACCGCCGGTGCGGAGCTTTTGCATGAAAGGTCCCCGATCGAGGTGAGCAATGGCTTCCTCTTTATTGGCAACTAAAAAATAAGGTGCGGTAGGGATATTGTTCTCTGTGTAAAACGTTTTTTGTGTGCCTTTGTCTTTGATGATTTCAAGAACTTCGGGTTGTGGAAAAACGTTTACGCCAGAGGATTGCAAGGCTTTCAGCGCATCCACGTTGACATGCTCGATTTCGATGGTGAGGATGTCTTTGTCTTTTCCAAAGGCCATCACGGTATCGAAATCATTGAAGTTTCCGTGGGTAAAAAGATGGGCAATTTCTGCGCATGGAGCGTCGGCTGCGGGATCAAGCACATGCACTCGAACATCGTAATTGATGGCTTCTTGAATGAACATGCGTCCGAGTTGGCCTCCACCAAGGATTCCAAGTTTGAAATTTTTTCCGTAGAAATTTCCCATGCGACAAAGGTACAACATCGATGATGATTGCTCACTTTGTTGCATATTTGAAAAAAATAAACCCAACCATGAAAAAAGTGTTCTTCGTTGCTTTACTCTTTAGTATTTCTATTCAATTTTCCGCACAGACTTTGACGGGTGTAGAATCGGTAGAATATGATCCGATCATTGGCCGTTTCCTAGTGACCAATGGCAGCAACATCGTTGAGGTGGATGGTGACGGAGAATCGGTGGCCAATATGGGAGGTGATTCCGAAGCGGATTATGGAATGGAGTTTATGAATGGCGTTGTTTTCGCGATTAGTGGGACTCACGTTAAAGGCTTTAATCATAGCGATGGAACCCAAGTCATGGATTTGACGGTTACCGGAGCACAATTTTTAAATGGAATGGCCAGTGATGGAGATCATCGTTTGTGGGTCACTGACTTTTCAGCTAAGAAAATTCATGAAATTGATGTTACTGATTTGAATGCTCCTGTTCTTACAACAGTTGTTTCAAACACCGTTTCAACTCCAAATGGAATAGTGTTCGATGATATCAATAATCGATTGGTATTTGTCAATTGGGGATCTAATGCAGCGATTAAGTCAGTAGATTTGAACAACAGTTACACTGTATCAACTATAGTGACAACCAATCTTTCGAATTGTGATGGTATTGATAACGATGAAAACAACAATTTCTATGTGAGCTCATGGACGCCAACGCGCATCACCCGTTTCAATTACACATTTGCCACAAGTGAGATTATCACTGCCCCTGGCATAGGTGCGCCAGCTGATATTTGCTATGCTCAAGAAATTGACACTTTAGCAATTCCTAACTCGTCATTGCAAACAGTCACTTATGTGGGCTTTGGCTCGGCAAACGTTGAAGAGGCAGATAATGCTTCTTTCTTGTCATGTTATCCTAATCCTGTGGATGAGTCGAGTGCGATTTCTTTTGAATTAGCACAAAGTGGTCAAACCACATTACAAATTTTAGATGTAAATGGACGTTTGGTAGCCGAGTTGATCAACGAAAATTTGCCTGGAGGTAAGCACCGTGTTTTATTGGCGGGTGTTAAACTTTCTGCAGGTTCTTATATCTGTCGTTTGCAATCAGCAACCATCAATGAAGCATTCAATTTGATTAAACAGTGAGGAAGAGCCTATTTACTCTTTTTGCTATTTTACTCTGTTGTTCAGTTGGCACCGCGCAGGTTACCGACGATGAAGATTATGTGCCTTGGAATCGTTCGGATTCTAAGCCAAAAGACACTCCTTGGCGCTTGCGTGAAAATTTGTTTTACGGAGGCGGTTTTGGATTGGGATTTTCCAATGGCTGGTCAGTCAATGTCAGTCCGCAGATAGGGGTCAAAGCCTATCATTTTCTTGGCGCAGGAGTGGGTTTTGATTACACGTATTTTGGTAGCTCCGTAGGCAATATTCAAATTGCTGCGCCCTCAGTATTTGTGAGAGGGAAGGTGCTGGAGCGGTTATTATTGCAAACGGAGTTTCAGTATTTGACATACAAGGACAAATACTTTGGAGATGTAAATCGATTCACTGCCCCCATGTGGTTGGCCGGTATAGGTTACCAAGACGGAGGAAGCGATGGCGGGTTTTTCATCATGGCTCTCTGGGATTTGATTCAGGATCCATACAACCCCATTCCAATGCCTATTTTTAGAGCGGGAATTTCGATTGGTTTTTAGAGAAAAAAAGAAGACATTTATTCGTCTTCTTCATCCAAATCTTCTTTTTCTTTTTCGAGTTCTTTTTCTGGAACACCATCCGCGTATCGTTCAAAATACGAATCACCGATGAGGCGCATTAGACGGGTAATGGCGCCTTGACGTTTTAATAGATAAGCGGAAGGTTTTCCCGGATTGAATTTTTTGGGATTGGGCAAACAACCAGCGATCAGGGCGGCTTGTTCTTTGCTGAGTTTGGCGGGTGTTGTTTTGAAATAATCTTTGGCCGCGGCGCCCACACCAAACTTGTTCGGCCCCATTTCAATCACATTCAAATACACCTCCATAATGCGCTCTTTCGACCAAAAGAGTTCGATCAAGAAAGTGAAGTAGACCTCAAAGCCTTTGCGAATCCAAGTGCGACTCGGCCAAAGAAAAACATTCTTTGCCACTTGCATGGAAATGGTGCTTGCCCCCCTTTTTTTCTTGTGCGTGGCGTTGTATTTTTTTGCTTTCTCGATAGCCCCCCAATCGAAGCCGTTGTGCTTCATGAAATTATTGTCCTCAGAAGCGACCACGGCCAATTTCATATTGAGTGAAATGTCTTCTGCATCTACCCAATCATAGTGATAGGGTGTTTTTTCATCGGCATTCCAGCGCTCGGCAATATGCAAGAAAGTGATGGGAGGATCAATCCAGCGGTATAGGATGACCCACGAAATAGTAACGATAAAAAACCACATCGTGAATTTCCAAACGAAGCGCCAAATGCGTCGAGGCCAGGATTTCTTAGAAGAGGTTTTAGCGGGTTTTTTCGCTTCTTTCGCCATACGTTATTTGATGCCCATTTTGGCTTTCAATGCAGCGGGAATAGCGTTCTTGTGAACAACGATGCCGACTGTTTTATAGCGCAAATACGAAGATGAAACGTATTGATATCCTCCGAATGGATTATTACTTCCCCATGAATTCTTGGTGATATAGTAAACGACTCCATTTTGGTCTTTGGCCATACCAGTGATGTGCATCAAGTGGTCATCTGTGGTTTCTTGTGAATCAAATGCCTTTTGACGAACCGCTTGGTCGATGACTCTTTCCGTGATCATGCTTGTAAACATCTCTTCTTTGGTAACCGTTTTTTCCGGTACGAGAGCCAATCCATTGGCGAATGAGAATCCTTTTTCACTGACATCCGCATCCCAAGCGATCGTGTAACCTGTAGTGATGGCATTGTCAATGATTTGTTGCATTTCATCTAAAGGCAGGTTGTAATAGCTGCCTTTTGCCCAGTTGTCCGGAACTTCCAATACGAATTGACTATAAAAAGGATGATGACTAAAAGAGGTAATGCTTACATAATCATCTGCGTTGATGCCCATGGCATCGCGGAATTGAGAGGGGGTATATTTTTTACCTTGATAGTCGAATTGCTCCGGTGCTTTGCCTAAGTAAGCGTCCAAAATCCCGTTCACAGCATATGTCCAGTCCGTTGTACGTTCATTGAGTTTATTGTCCAAAATGGTTTTCACCGTTCCTTCAAGAATGGCATCGAGGGTGCTGTGGTCGTGTTCTTTTTTACTGTAATTGATTCCGAGATAAGCAGCTTCAGGCACGATGCCAAAGCTTTTCACCACTGCAATCACGTCATGGCTGAGACCACCAGGGCCGAATTGCTGCTTGCCTTGATAGCGCAAATAGCTTTCTGCTTTCATAGGGTAGGTCATACGTACATTATACATTTCAGAAAGATCAACATAGGGATGGCCATTGCGGATGATTTCTGCTTCGAAAAAGGAAATTGTCGCAAAGCTCCAGCAGGTGCCTGTGGCGCATTGGTCTTCAACATCAATGCCTTTGATGTTTTTTACTTCAGTAAACTTGTAGGGTCCTTGAGCGAAGACGCTGAAACCCGCGAACATGCAGGCAATAATCAATTTCAATTTCATGGTTATCTTATTGAAATGCAAGTATAATCAAAATACGCGTAGCTCGTGAACATGGGCGTGTTCAAACTGTGCTTGAAAAAGTGTGCAGATTGGTGACTTATTTCGACATTTGAAACAAAGAAATGACCATGAAGAAAATTGCAGTGGTATGTGGTGGATACAGCGGCGAATCGGTAGTTTCGATGCGCAGTGCCCAAATGGTGATGAACAATATCGATCGGGAAAAATACGACCCGATCAAGATTGTGATCACCCACCACCGTTGGTTCGCCGAACTAGAAGGGGGAGAGGTGGAAGTGGATAAGAACGATTTTTCTATCGAGGTAAATGGCTCGAAGTGCACGTTTGATGGGGCTTTCATTATTGTTCATGGTACACCCGGAGAAGATGGCTTGTTGCAAGGCTATTTTTCCATGATTGGAATGCCACATACGACGGGCGATGTGCATACAATGTCGCTTACATTCAATAAGAAATCGACTACGCGCACATTGGGTAGTTTTGGCTATACTGTGGCCAAGTCGATGGTATTGAAAAAGCACGAGCCCTACAGTGTATCTTTTGTAGTTCAGAATCTGGGTCTGCCTTGCTTTGTAAAACCGAACTGTGGCGGAAGTAGCATCGGCACGTCACGTGTCAATAAGGCGGAGGAGCTACATCTCGCATTGGACAAGGCTTTTCAGGAAGACGAGTCGGTGATAATTGAGGAATTTATTGCAGGTACGGAAGTGACTTGCGGTGTGATTAATTTGCATGGAAAGATTACCGCTTTGCCCATTACAGAAATTGTAAGCAAAAAAGAATTTTTTGATTTTGAAGCAAAGTATCAAGGAGCTTCTGAAGAAATTACTCCGGCGCGCATTCCCGATCATATTCGCGATCGTATTCAAGGCGCATGCGTAGATATTTATAAAAAGTTAGATTGCAAGGGCATGATCCGCATCGACTTTTTCATTCGTGGAGAAGAAACCTTTGTGGTTGAAGTGAATACAGTACCCGGATTTTCTGAGGCGTCGATCATTCCGCAACAGGCTGCGGCGATTGGTATTTCAAAGAAAGAACTCATTTCGATTGTGATCGAAAGTTGCTTCTGATTACTTGATTTTATCGGGATTATTTTTAATAAAAGACGCCCAGCCGGAGTAAGATTTTCCTGTATTTAATGGTGAGGAAGTTTGGTAAAAATGGCAGACAGCAGCGGCTAGACCGTCGGTAGCGTCGAGTTTTTCAGGCATGTCAGCGGCAGGAATGTGCAAAATATTTTGAAGCATGGCGGCGACTTGCTCTTTGGCCGCAGCTCCATTACCGGTAATACTTTGTTTGATTTTTCGCGGCGCATACTCCATCACAGGAAGTTTTCTACTCAGGGCCGCTGCAATGGCTACCCCTTGGGCACGGCCAAGCTTGAGCATTGACTGCACGTTTTTCCCGAAAAATGGCGCTTCAATCGCCAATTCGTCTGGGTGAAAACCATCGATAAGTTCTATGCAACGTTCGAATATTTTTTGCAATTTCAAATGATGATCGTCGATTTTATCGAGACGAATTACACCCATGACTACCAATTCCATTTTCTTGCCGGTTACTTTGATGATTCCGTATCCGAGAATGGTAGTTCCGGGGTCGATGCCTAATATGATACGTTCTTTGGCGCTCAAGCGGTTGTTTTCTTTTCTTTGCCGTAAATGTATAGCGCTTCCAACATAATTGCATTGATCGTATCGATAATCCTGCTTGACTACTTGATGAAGTTAAGCAAATGGAGAGTTCGCGGTATTCCACCTTTGCCTCCAGCGCTTGAGGATGTGAAGGATTTAGAAATTGTAGTTATCGTTCCCTTTCGCGATGAATCCGATCATTTGCCGCATTTATTGCAAGATTTGAGTCTTCAAACAGAATCATGTCATGTCATATTTGTAGATGATCATTCACTTGATAGGGGAGCGGAAATTATAGCGAACCAGTTGCCATTTCAACCGAATTGGCGCTTGTTGCGAGCAGATGGAGAAGGGAAGAAAGCTGCTATTCGAACGGCTCTTGATTCATCTATGTCCACTTATGTCATTACGCTGGATGCAGATGTTCGTTTAAAGGAAGCTTGGTTTGAGGAGTTGAGTGCGTTTTTATTTCGGGTGAGACCTGTAATGGCCATTTTGCCCGTACGCCTATCGAATGAACATTCGGTTTTGGGAAGATTACAAGATGCTGAATGGAAGATGATTTCCGCAATAACAGCTGGTAGTGCGTTAGCTGGGGAACCTATTCTGTGCAATGGAGCGCATCTTGCGTTTCATCGAGATGTTATTGCTGAAATTATGCCGAATGAACATTCGGTTTCGTCTGGAGATGACATGTTTTTACTTGAGAAAGCAAAACAAATGGGGCCTGTTTACTTTTATGCTACGGAATCCGTCTCTGTACTTACTAAAAGTGCTTCAACTTGGGCTTCATTCTTTGCACAACGTGTGCGATGGGCGGGTAAGACGCATCGCTTTCGTGATCGGGATATCATTGGATTCGGTTTGCGCACCACACTGGTTCAATTGATTCAATTATTTCTTCCGCTGTTCATCTGGAAGAATCCGGATATGATCTGGTTTGCTATCGCATGGATTTATGTGAAATGGTCAGCTGAATTGGGCTACACTTACAATTATTGTCGAATAGTTAACATTCGATGGTCATTTATTTCTTCTTGGGTCGTAGTGATTTTATATCCGCTTTATTCGATCTTGGTAGCCGCGATAGCCCTGGTGTATCGACCCAAATGGAAGGGTAGAAAAATTAAACAATGAGCGAGTATTCATCACGTACTTGGAGGCGATTTCGCCGCAACACACCAGCCATGATTGGAGCCGGGGTCATCGTGATGTTGGCTTTGATCAGTTTATTCGGAGCACTGATTCGACCAGATCAAACGGAGCATGCGAATGATCAGCTATTGTCTATTGCAGGGCAAAAACCTGGATTTGAGGTGGATGTCATTATTTTAAATGAAGAGTCTGAACATGTTTCGTGGTTGGATTTGTGGTGGAACGGTGGTTTCAATCCCCGCGGAGAGAAGTATGCGCTAAAGGATGGTTCTTCGGTTGTGCAAAGAAGTGGTACACTTTGTTTTGAAGAGTTTGGTTCCGATGATTCGAGATGTTTCGATCAGGTGCGTCAACATCGAATTGAGCATCGTGTGTATTGGTTGGGCACAGACAAGTATGGTCGTGATTTGGTATCGCGCTTGATGGCGGGAACCATTATTTCTTTGGCTGTGGGCGCAATAGCGGTAGTTATTTCATTGCTAGTTGGGTTGGTTCTTGGATTGATGGCTGGATATTATCGAGGTTGGGTTGATGGGGTGATTATGTGGTTTATCAATGTAGTGTGGGCGATACCTACATTGTTATTGGTAATGGCTATCACTTTTGCTTTTGGCACCGGGTTTTGGAAAGTCTTTTTAGCCGTTGGACTTACCATGTGGGTGGAAGTGGCACGTATTGCTCGAGGTGTAGTTTTGAGTCTAAGAGAAAAGGAGTACGTAGAAGCGGCGCGTGCCCTCGGATACCGAGATTTGCGGATTATTTTCAAACATATTCTTCCCGGTATTTGGTCGCCTGTCATTGTTATTTCAGCGGCCAACTTTGCTTCGGCCATATTGATTGAAGCCGGATTGTCTTTTTTGGGATTAGGAGCACAGATACCGGCACCAAGCTGGGGCAATATGATTCGGGAGCATTATGCTTATATTACAACGGATATGGCTTATTTGGCGCTTGTTCCCGGATTATTAATTATGATTTTAGTCTTGAGTTTTATGATGGTGGGCAATGGTCTTCGCGATGCGCTCGATGTGAAAGGATAATTGGTCTTTTTGTAGTAGGTTTGTGTCATGAACCTTGAAGATAAAATTTACGTGGCCGGACATCGCGGAATGGTCGGTTCGGCTATTGTCAGATTGCTCGAGCGAATGGGCTATGCGAACTTAGTGTTGCGCAGTTCGAAAGAATTGGATTTGCGCAATCAAGAAGCCGTTCAACGTTTTTTTGCTTCTGAGAAGCCGGTTTATGTTTTTTTAGCCGCGGCCAAGGTTGGCGGAATTATGGCCAACAACACGTACCGAGCTGATTTTATCTATGATAATTTGATGATTGAGGCCAATATTATCAAAGCCTCTTTTGATAATCAGGTCAAGAAGCTTTTGTTTCTCGGTTCATCATGTATATATCCGAAACTAGCTGACCAACCGCTCACTGAAGATAGTTTATTGACCGGGTTACTCGAACCAACCAATGAGCCTTATGCGATAGCGAAAATCGCTGGTATCAAGCTTTGCGAAGCTTATCGCGATCAGCATGGGTGTGATTATATTAGTGCTATGCCAACCAATTTATATGGCCCAAATGACAATTATGATTTGCAAAATTCGCATGTCTTGCCCGCGTTGATTCGCAAGTTTCATGAAGCGAAAGTCAATGGCCAAGACCATGTTGAACTATGGGGAGATGGCAGTCCGCTGCGTGAATTTTTGCATGTTGATGACTTGGCGGAGGCATGTGTTCATTTAATGAATAATTATAGTGGAAAGGGTTTTGTAAACATAGGAACCGGAGAAGATCTTTCAATTAAGGCCTTGGCTGAAATGGTGAAAGATATTGTTGGTTTTGATGGCGAAATCAAATGGGATATTTCTAAACCCAACGGTACTCCTCGGAAATTAATGAATGTTGGACGCATTCATGGTTTGGGTTGGAAACACCGTATTTCTTTGGAAGAAGGAATTCGGAGTGTTTATAAAGAATATCAATCACGAGAATTTGTCGCCGAATGAACGTTCGGTCGGTCTTAATAGCGCTTCTTGTTTTTTATGCTATCAGTGCGCATGGACAGCAGACGGATTTGCTCATGGGGCGTTGGCATGCCTCCAGATTGGAAGAACAGGTCTTGAAAACAAAAAGCATGGTGCACCTTGGTTCCAAGCCCGTGTTGTTGAATCGTAAATTGGATACGATTTCTTATGCTTTCATGACGGATTCGATGAAATATTATTCGCAATTGGCTGCGCGTGTAATGCGCGATCATTTGTTTCAGTTAAAGGGGAAAGATTATCATATCAGTGGTGATCTACTCGTAGATTATAGAGTAGGGCGGGAATTCGAGTTAGATTCAGCATCGCGTGGAGTTTATATGGCTGTACGCGGCATCGTGCTCCAAGGAGAAATTGGCAAACGGTTTAGTTTTACTACCGGATTTTACGAAGCTCAAAATTACTCACCGCGTTATCTGCGCCAGTTTGTAGATTCGAATGAGGTGTTTCCGGGGTGGGGAAGGGTAAAGCTTTTTAAGGAGAATGGATACGATTACAGCAAATCATTTGGTAAAGTTGGCGTCGATATATTTTCCACACTTCATGCAGAATTGGGATATGGCAATCATTTTATAGGCAACGGCTATCGTAGTTTATTAATGACAGACGGGTTGATGAATGCCCCTTATGTGGAATTGGATTGGCGATCTCGAAATGGAATTTTTCAATATCGTACATGGTATAGCACACTGCAAAGTCAGCAACGATTGCCATTGGGCGACACACCGGAATCTTTGTTTAAGAGGAAGAGTGGGCATTTTCATTATCTCAGTATTAAGCCTGCCAATTGGTTGGAATTTGGTGTGTTTGAAGGAATGATTTCCCAACGTGTAACGGATTCGACCGTTGTAAAACAGCCATGGAATGCCTTCCAGCCGTTGATTGGAGTGAATACATTGATTGCAAATTGGGATGGAGAGCAAAATGTCTATGCCGGTTTTCAAATGAGCGTTCAGTTTGAGCGATGGATGGTCTATAGTCAGTACTTGGTTGATGATCCGGCCTCGAAGCGAATAGGTGTACAAGTTGGAGCCAAGTTTTTTAGTCTATTTTTAAAAGGGTTGGATCTTCAAGTAGAGTATAATCAAACTGGTGCTTATACTTATGCTGGAAGCAGTGCCTTGTATGGATTGAATCAAGTCAATCAACCCTTGGGGCATCCATTGGCCGGCGGTGTTGAAGAATGGATTGGAATCGCGGAGTACCGATACGGCCGAGTTTTTGCTCGGACCAAATTCAATTCGATTCGACATGCAGTCGGGGAAAAGGGCAAGTGGGATGCGGATTTGGATGCAGAGACCTTAGAAGAATTTGCGCGTATTCAACAGTTGGAATGTCAGGTAGGGTACCAACTCAATTTGAAAACCAACGCTGAAATTGTCTTTGGGTACACCTACCGCGAAGGAAGCTATGTTGGCAATACTTACTTAATCGGAATACGCACGAATCTTCACAATAACTACTTCGATTTTTAGTAATTTTGCATAGAGTTCCTTAACTAAACGCAAGCGATTTGTACGAAATAATATTAGGATTCATTACCGCTTTGATGCTTGTGGCCATTGCCACTCCGGCATTGATTAAGGTAGCGAAGTTGAAACATCTTGTTGATGAGCCAGGTGATGCCCGAAAACTGCATCGCAAGAGCGTACCGACCATTGGCGGAATAATGATTTTCGCAGGTACAATTATTTCGTATTCATTATGGTTTCCATCAGAATTGGGGAATAATTATGATGAACTCGGGGCATTGAAGGAGTTTAAGTATCTAGTAGCCTGCATGTTTATTTTATTTTTTATGGGCATCAAAGACGATATCATCGGCATGAGTCCGTCTAAAAAATTGCTGGTTCATTTTATGGTCGGTTTCATCTTGGTCGTGGTTGCCAATATTCGATTGACCCAATTTTGGGGACTATTCGAAATAGATGAAATTTCTTATTCGGTGTCAGTCGCGCTTTCAGTTTTTGTTTATATCGTTATTGTCAATGCAATAAATCTCATCGATGGGGTAGACGGATTGGCTGCTGGAACTGGGTTGATTGCAAGCTCGGTTTTTTCTTATTGGTTTTATCAATCCGGTGATTTGCCGTTAGCGCTGTTGGCAGTTGGACTCGGGGGATCGTTGCTAGGCTTTCTTATTTTCAATTGGCAACCCGCCAAATTGTTTATGGGTGATTCCGGATCGTTGATTATTGGAGTGGTACTCTATGTGTTGGCGATGAAAATGATTGAATACCCGCCGAGCCGCATGAGTGAGGCAATGATGGATGTTTCCAAACCGGTATTGGCCATGGCCATACTTTCCTATCCATTGATAGACACGTTGCGGGTATTTATAATCCGTGCGCGCCAGGGAAGATCACCATTTTCAGCAGATAAAAACCACATTCATCATCGATTGTTGGCCTTGGGTTTGACCCATCGCCAGACCTGCTTGGTGTTGTACTTTTATACTATCGGCGTAATCACGCTTACATTTCTCATGCCTGCGCAGACTCCCAATGTTTCTTTTATCATTGTGGGTGCTATCGCTGTCTTGGTGGCGAATCTGTTCTTCTGGATTCCTTTTAAAAAAATAGAGAAAAAGGCTTAAGAGAAATTCGGTGTGGCGTAAGCTTTAACTTCTTTTTCGTCTATTGCTTTCGGAGACAAGATGACCAATCGTTCCATTACATTGCGGAATTCGCGGATGTTTCCGGTCCAGTCCAATTGTTGAAGAGCTTTCAAAGCGGAGGCCGTAATTTCTTTTTGAGGTTGACCGTAATCCTCGCTGATTTGTTTGAGAAAATGATCCGCAAGCAACGGGATATCTTCCTTGCGTTCATTCAACGAAGGCACACGTATTACAATAACAGATAAGCGGTGGTATAAATCTTCTCGGAAATTTCCTGCGGCAATTTCTTTGCGTAAATCTTTATTGGTAGCGGCAAAAACGCGTACGTTCACTTTGAAGTCTTTATCGCCACCTACACGGGTGATTTTACTTTCTTGCAAAGCGCGAAGCACTTTGGCTTGCGCAGAAAGGGCCATATCGCCGATTTCATCGAGAAAAAGTGTTCCACCATCGGCCAATTCAAATTTACCTTGACGTGTTTTGATGGCCGAAGTAAACGCTCCTTTTTCGTGTCCAAACAATTCGCTTTCGATCAATTCGGATGGTATAGCGGCGCAATTGACCTCGATAAATGCACCTTGAGCACGCTCACTTTTTTCGTGCAATTGACGAGCGACCAATTCTTTTCCCGATCCATTTCCACCTGTAATCAACACGCGCGCCTCCGTTGGTGCAACCGTATCAATCATTTTTTTAATTTCCAGAATCGCTTTGCTTTCTCCCACGATATTCGATCCCAATACTTTATTTACTTTTTTTCGTAAAGATTTGGTTTCTTGAACCAATGCTGTTTGATTACTCGCATTGCGAACGGTCACCAAAACGCGATTGAGGTCGAGTGGCTTTTGGATAAAGTCGTATGCGCCTTTTTTCAAGGCTTCAACTGCTGTTTCAACAGTGCCATGACCAGTGATAATAACGACGGGGGTGTCGATGCCTTTTTCTTTTAATTTTTCAAGAACCTCAAGGCCGTCCATTTTGGGCATTTTAATGTCGCAAAAAATGAGATCGAATTGTTCTTTTTCGACAATTTTTAAAGCACTGATGCCGTCTTCGGCCTCGGAAACTTCAAAGCTTTCATACTCGAGAATTTCTTTCAAGGCGCCGCGGATAGCAGCTTCGTCGTCGATGATTAAGATCTTGGGCATAACGTTCGAGTTTGGGAATGCGAAGGTAGTAAAGTTGATGGGAGAATTTTTTGCTAACAAATGTTGCAAAATGATCTGTTTTAGAGGTTGAAAAACTACCTTCGCGAACGTGAATGCAGAGATTTTAAATCAGTTGAATGAGCCACAGCGTGCTGCCGCGTCTCATGTGGATGGCCCGATGATGGTCATTGCTGGCGCAGGTTCCGGGAAAACCCGCGTTTTGGCTTATCGTATAGCACATCTCATCCAATTAGGGGTTGATCCTTTTCATATTCTTTCGCTGACCTTCACCAACAAAGCAGCGAAAGAAATGAAGGAACGTATCGGAAAATTGGTTGGCGATAATGAGGCACGCAATATTTGGATGGGAACCTTTCACTCGATTTTTGCGCGTATTCTGCGCATTGAGAGCGAAAAAATAAATTACCCAAGGGATTTTACCATTTATGATACTACTGATGCCAAGAGTTTGTTGAAAGACATTCTCAAAGAAATGGGGCTAGATGATAAAATTTATAAGCCCGGTTTGGTATACAATCGCATTAGTAGCTGCAAAAACAATTTGATTTCTCCTGCGGATTATCAGAATTCTGTGGAAATGGTTGCCGAGGACCGTCAATCGGGTAAACCCCGAATGGGAGAAATTTACGCGAAGTATGACATGCGTTTGTATAAGGCTGGTGCCATGGACTTTGATGATTTGTTGTTTAAGACAAATGTGTTACTCCGTGATTTCCCCGATGTCCTCAATCGGTATCAACATAAGTTCAAATACATTTTGGTTGATGAGTATCAGGATACCAATTTCGCGCAATATCTAATCGTAAAACAACTCGGGGCGGCCTATCAGAACGTATGTGTTGTAGGTGATGATGCCCAGAGTATCTATGCGTTTCGCGGAGCGAATATTCAAAACATCCTCAATTTCCGGAGAGATTATCCGGAGTTTGTAATGTATAAATTGGAGCAGAACTACCGAAGCACTAAGGTGATCGTAGAGGCGGCTAATAGTATTATTTCTAAAAATAAGGATCAAATCAAGAAAAAGGTTTGGACAGACAATGAGCAAGGTGGTCGCATTTTAGTGCATAAGGCCGCTACAGATAATGATGAAGGCTCATTTGTTTCGAACCAGATTTTTTCCATAAAGCAACAAGAAGGAGCTGCCTACAGCGATTTCGCTATCCTGTATCGCACAAATGCACAGAGCCGCGCATTTGAAGAGGCATTGCGAAAATTGAATATCCCTTATAAAATTTATGGGGGTCTGAGTTTTTATCAACGCAAAGAAATTAAAGACGTATTGGCCTATTTTCGATTGGTTTGCAATCCCAATGATGAAGAAGCGCTGAAACGCGTTATCAATTACCCGACCCGCGGTATTGGTAAAACAACACTGGATAGATTGGTAGTGGGAGCAGCGGAGCGCGAAATCAGTATTTGGGATATGATTCCACGAGGAGCAGAAGTAGGTGTGACAGGAGCGAGTTTGAATAAAGTCATGGAGTTTGTAACCATGATTAAAAGTTTTCAAGTCGATTTGCATGTAAAAAATGCGTACGACATTGGACATCATATAGCGAGTTACAGCGGTTTGTTGAAGGATTTGTACGCCGACCGCACGCCTGAAGGTGTGGCGCGATATGAGAACATTCAAGAGTTGCTCAATGGTATGAAAGAATTTAGTGATCGTGAAAATCCAACGGATCCCAACGCGATCAACGGATTGAGTGATTTCTTGATTGATGTCGCTTTGTTGACTGATGCTGATTCTTCAAGTGAAGATGAAAAGAATACCGTGAGCATGATGACAATTCACGGCTCAAAAGGATTGGAGTTTCCATACGTCAACATTGTAGGTATGGAGGAGAATCTTTTTCCATCTCAGTTGTCGCTAAATTCAAGAGAAGAAATGGAGGAGGAACGTCGCTTGTTTTATGTCGCCTTGACACGAGCCGAGAAGAAAGCGACACTTTCCTATGCTTTGACCCGCTATCGATGGGGACAACTGAGTTATTGCGAGCCCTCTCGTTTTATTGAAGAAATAGATGGGGAATTTTTAGAATATCCTGTGCAGGAGCGCATAGCATCACGACCGACCCCGCGAGGAATCGATTTTTCACAAGAGCGTGCGGGATTTGGTGGAGCAGGACGATTACAAGCACCTACATCTCAGCAAAAACCGCGAGAAGGGAATTTATTTGGCAATGAGCCGAACAACCCGGTTTTGCCTCCATCAAATTTCAAGAAAGTCACCAATGCGCCCTCATCCGGTTCAACGGGTTCGCTGAACGCCAATATTATCGTTGGCTCTGAGGTAGTCCATGAAAAATTTGGGAAGGGTAAGGTAGTCAATATGGAAGGTGAGGCGCCTGATATCAAGGCAACCATCTATTTCCCATCTGCTGGGCAGAAACAATTGCTCTTGAAGTTTGCGAAACTTCAAGTCATTTCTTAAACATTGCTTATTTTTGTTTTTTACTTAATACACTCCTATGTCGGAGAGAATCAACGATCATTTGGCTTTTCAGCCTTACAATAGTCAACGTCCGGATTTAATCATTCCTGAGTATGGCCGAAACATTCAAAAAATGGTGGAATATGCCATGACGCTCGAAGATCGAGAGGAACGCAACAAGTGTGTGCGGGCTATTCTTTCAGTGATGGGCCAGCTTTTCCCGTATTTGCGCGATATTGAAGATTTTAACCATAAACTTTGGGACCATTTGTACATCATGTCTAATTTCAAATTGGATGTGGATAGTCAGTATCCGGTGCCCAATCCAGAAGAGTTGGATAGCCCACCTGCACGTATTCCCTATCCGCAAGGAGACGTCCGTTTTGGCCATTATGGGCGTTATGTAGAACGTATGATTGACAAGTGCTCTGCACTTGAAGAAGGAGAAGAGAAGCAAGCTTTCGCCTATTCCATAGCGAATTTAATGAAACAGAATTCGCTCAATTGGAATAGATCAACAGTGACAGATGATGTGATTTTGAAAGATTTGAATTTGCTGAGTAAAGGCAAAATTAAATTAGAAGGAGCCATTGAATTAAGTGCTGTAAAAACTATTCAAGGCAATAAGTTTCAAGATTACGATTCAGACGGTTTCCGTAAAAACAAGCACAAGAAGTTTATTCCTAAAAAGAAATTCAAGAAGCATAAATAGTCATGCAGGAAATCAAAGAGGGGATAGCGCATATCACCGATTTTGACGGCTATGATCATATGCTCTATTTGGTAGCACTATGCGCACCATTTGTTCTCCGCGATTACATGAAGGTGGTAGTGCTTGCAACAGCATTTACAGTTGGCCACAGCATCACATTGGCGGCCTCCGCTTCGGGTATTCTTCGATTCAGCAGCGATCTTGTTGAAATGCTCATTAGCATTAGTATAGGCATCACCGGATTGGCCAATTTGGTGATGAAAGACCAAGTCCTTCGTTGGTGGCACTATATCATTACTATCGGATTTGGATTGATTCACGGAATGGGGTTTTCGACCTATTTCCGCATGATGTATTCGCATGAATCAGACTGGATCTGGCGTTTGTTTCAGTTTAACATTGGTGTGGAATTAGGGCAATTACTCATTATTTCTGTGATTCTTTTGGCTTCGTTTTTCGCCGTGAATACATTCAAGCTTGCACAAGCTTATTGGAAACAAGGTCTTTCCTGGATTGCCATTATTATGTCAGGTTATTTGATTTTAGAAAAAATTATAGCGTAGTCGATAGTGAAACAGCTAATTTTGCGCCGTCATGCACGTCGGCAAAAAGTTGGTAGTTTTTCCCATTCGGGTGTATCAGGGAGTCATTTCTCCCTTGTTGGGAAATAATTGCAGGCATGTCCCTTCGTGCAGTCAATACACTGTTGAAGCCATTGAAGAATGGGGCAGTGTAAGAGGAATGTGGTTGGGAGTGAAACGTATTTCCCGCTGTCATCCTTGGGGTACTTCCGGATACGATCCGGTTCCGAAAAAAGAAAACAAACCAAAAAAATAATATGAAAAAGTCTATCAAAATTTTCTCATTTTTCTTTTCAGCAGCGCTCCTTATCGCCTGTGCGGGTGAAGAAAGTGAACAGTTGAAACAAGCGCGTACCATCCAAGAAGGGATGATGAAACAAAAGCAAATGCTTGATTCTTCAATTAATTTGAAAATGGAAGAATTGGGTGCTCAGGTAACAACAATGAGTCAGGATACTACATTGTCAACGGATTCAACGAAAATTGCGCAGTATGTTGAAATCAAAACCCAATTGTCAAAAGTGGAGGAAATGAAATCGAAGTTGTCTGATTGGCAAAACAACTTGAAATTGCTCCCATCATTGGAGGATTTGGCTAAGGGTGTAGAAAGCCCATTCGGTAAAGACGCTAAAGACCAAGATATTTTGAAGGCTATTCAAGACAATCAGGCCTCTTTTCAAGAAATTAAATCAGAGGTAGAAACAGCGATTCAATAAGCGTACAATGCAAATCAGACCGCGACGAAATAGAAAGTCTGCCGCTATAAGAGCTATGGTAAGGGAAACGGAAGTTTCCCTTACTAGCTTAATGTATCCACTATTCATGGTGGATGGCAGCAACAAGCAGATTCCAATAAATTCAATGCCAGGCATTTATCGGTGGTCTTTGGACTTGCTTTTAAACGAAATTGAAGAGTGCATGAATTTGGGAGTTCATTCCTTCGTCCTTTTTCCGGCGGTGGAAGACAGTCTCAAGGATAAGTACGCTTCATATTCGGTAAGTCCTGATAACTTTTACTTGAAAGCCGCCCGGGAAATAAAAAGATGCTTTCCTGAAGCGGTATTGATGAGTGATGTGGCGATGGATCCATACAGTTCAGATGGCCATGATGGTTTGGTAATTGACGGGCGAATAGTGAATGACGAAACACTTCCCATTTTAGCGGCCATGTCGATTGCGCAAGCGGAAGCAGGGTTTGATATTTTAGGACCTAGTGATATGATGGATGGAAGGATAGGAGTGATTCGCGACGCGTTGGATGCACAAGGTTTCATTGATGTGAGCATTATGAGCTATTGTGCGAAATATGCAAGTGCTTATTATGGGCCGTTCAGAGAAGCTTTGGACAGCGCACCGAAGTCGGGTGATAAAAAGACGTATCAAATGGACCCGGCAAATAAGTATGAAGCGCTTCGAGAAGCAGAGTTAGATTCCATGGAAGGTGCAGATTTCCTCATGGTAAAACCGGCTTTATGTTATTTGGATGTCATTCACCTGATGAAGGAATACGCAGATTTACCTATTTCAGCATATAATGTGAGTGGCGAGTTTGCTATGCTGAAAGCCGCTGCAGAGAAGGGGTGGATTGATTATAACAAGGCCATGCCGGAGATGTTATTGAGTATCAAGCGCGCAGGAGCCGATATTATCCTAACTTATTTTGCGAAAGAATACGCGCAGATAAAACGGGATACGCAAAATTACTGATTTTGTGAATCCTATATTCTAGGTATGCAATGTTTTTCTACCTTGCATTCACTATGTCAGCAAAACATCTATGAAGAAGTTACGGAGAGCCAGTATAGTGGATGATGATCGCATTTATATTTTTGGGTTAACCAAATTAATAGAGATGAATGAATTCTGTGAGGAGCTTTTGGTTTTTCAGAATGGAAAAGACGCGCTCGAGAATTTGTTGGATGATATTCGTCTAGGTCGTGATTTGCCTTCCGTTATTTTATTGGATATCAATATGCCGGTGATGGATGGCTGGCAGTTTCTAGATGAGTTTGAAAAGCTTCCCACCGAGCGCAAACATGGTATTCGTGTATACATGGTGAGCAGTTCGGTAAATCAGACAGACCTTGATAAAGCTAAATCTTATCCGGATATTGTAGATTATGTTATAAAACCAGTGAAAGCTTCAGATTTGGAGCGCATTGCCAATGATTTCGACGAAGCGGTATCGTCTCAAGCGTTTCGGATTTGATCTGCCAATTCGGTAAATTCCTCTGGAGTCAATTTCACTCTTTCTTTGGTAAAATTGAGATCGCCGATATGATTCATTGGCACCAAGTGCATATGTGCATGAGGTACTTCTAGTCCAATAACAGCGACTCCAATTTTTATGCAAGGCACTACTGCTTTGATTTTACGAGCAATTTCTTTGGCGAAGATGTTATATTCGGCCAATAGGTCATTGTCTAGATCAAAGAAATAATCTATCTGTTGCTTCGGGATAATCAATGTATGTCCTTTGGACAATGGAAGAATATCCAAGAAAGCGAGGAACTGGTCATTCTCTGCAATTTTATAGCAGGGGATCTCACCTGAAATAATTTTAGAAAAGATGGTGCTCATTATCGGGAGATATCGAGAATTTCCAATTTGAGTTTACCAGCCGGAACTTGAACTTCGGCTACGTCTCCGACCTTTTTTCCCAAGAGGCCTTTGCCGATAGGGGAATCTACTGAAATTTTCTTAGCTGCGAGATTCGCTTCATTTTCGGCAACGAGAGTATACTCGACCTCAGAATTGTTGTTGAGGTTTTTGATTTTCACCTTCGAAAGGATAAACACTTTCGAGTTGTCGAGCTGTGATTCATCAATCAAACGAGCGTTGGCTACTAGATCTTCCATTTTTGCTATGCGCGCTTCGAGAAGACCTTGAGCTTCTTTGGCAGCATCATACTCGGCATTTTCTGACAAATCACCTTTATCGCGGGCTTCTGCAATTTGTTGTGAAATACGCGGGCGTTCAATGGCTTTCAGTTGATGCAATTCATCTTTGAGTTTTTTCAACCCTTCCGCTGTATAATAGGCTACATGATTTGACATGGCAATCTCCTTTGTG
>JBMOFW010000003.1:0-39347 GCA_049318685.1 Flavobacteriales bacterium | reverse complement strand
GGTGCCATAGTCTTTGGTGTATTAAGTATTGTGAGCGGTGCAGGCAAAATCCATTTCCCTTTTGTTGGTGAACAAAGTGGTATTTGGCTCCTTGTAATCATTGTTTCTATTATCAGCGTTTTAGCGTGGGTTTGGGTCAAAAACTTTATTGTTCCGAGAAATAGGAAGACACTTTATTGGATTATCGCCATTTCTTCTACGGCAAGCATTGTCTTTTCATTGTCGGTGAGTTATATTGTAGAAAACGTTCTTGAAGGCCATCATCGCGAACGGATTTATGTCATGCTGTCGATGCCTGTTGAACGCGAGGGTGCAGACTACAATTCGGAAATGGCAAAGATTACCGTAGGCTCAGGTGGATTTGCCGGTCGGGGATACCTTGAAGGCCCGATGACGCAAAACAATTATGTGCCTGAGCAATGGACCGATTTTATTTTTTCTGCGGTGGCTGAGGAGTGGGGTTTTCTGGGAAGCATGGCGGTAATTGGTGCTTTCGTATTCTTAATAATTCGCATTATCAATATGGCCGAACGGCAGCGCTCTCAGTTCTCTAGAATATATGGGTATTGTGTAGCGAGTATATTTTTCTTGCATCTATTGATCAATGTGGGCATGGTGATCGGACTCGCCCCTATTATCGGTATTCCCTTGCCTTTCTTTAGTTACGGAGGATCCTCATTAATGGGATTCACTTTGTTGCTTTTCATCTTTGTAAGACTTGATGCTGAGCGTTTGAGTATTTTCCGATAAAAAATCGGTTTAACCTATCTTTGAGCCGTGAGCAATATCTACACAAATATTGGACGTTACTATCTGTTTATGGTAAACACCTTTACCAAACCGGAACGACGTGGCATTTATCGCAAATTGATTGTGGCCGAAATAGATAAAATTGGTCTTCAATCACTAGGTATAGTTGCTCTTTTATCCTTGTTCATGGGTGCTGTTGTCACTCTTCAAACAGCCGCCAATATCGATAGTGGCTGGATTCCAAAATGGACTATTGGTTTCACCACGCGTCAAACCATGATTCTCGAATTTTCTTCTACTATTGTGTGCTTGATTCTATCAGGAAAAGTAGGAAGTAATATTGCGAGTGAAATTGGTACCATGCGCATTACAGAGCAAATCGATGCGTTGGAAATAATGGGTGTCAATTCTGCCAGCTATTTGGTATTGCCTAAAATTATTGCCGCAATTTTTATCTTCCCTTTCATGGTGGTGATGTCCATGGCTCTGGGCATTGTCGCCGGAGCGCTAATTGGAGATACAACCGGAGTAATTTCCTTGACGGATTATCAATATGGTGTGCAATACTATTTCGAACCCTTTCAAGTAACGTATACATTGATTAAAACCGTGGTCTTTGCTTTCATCATTACCAGTGTTTCTTCTTATCAAGGATATTTCACACGCGGCGGAGCACTAGAGGTGGGTAAAAGCTCAACAACTGCAGTGGTGTACAGCATTATTCTCATCATGATTTCAAACTACATCATTACCCAATTGCTCTTGCTATGATCGAAGTTCGCGACATTTCGAAAAGTTTTGAGGGCAACGATGTATTGAAAAATATCAGTGTTGCTTTTGAACCGGGCAAAGTCAACTTTATCATTGGACGAAGCGGTTCAGGAAAGTCTGTATTGACCAAATGTATCGTTGGTTTGATGGAAGTGAATAAAGGCGAAATTTTGTTTGACGGTCGCAATTTCACCGTGATGGATCGGTGGTCGCGCAGAGAAATTCGCCAAGAAATGGGAATGCTTTTTCAAGGAAGTGCGTTGTTTGATTCGATGACAGTGGAGCAAAATGTTCTTTTTCCATTGCAGATGTTCAGCAAAATGACGGCAGGTGAAATGCAGAAGCGCGTTGATTTTTGTCTGGAACGGGTCAACTTGACTGGTAAAAACAAACTTTATCCTTCCGAGATTTCAGGTGGTATGCAGAAAAGAACGGGAATAGCACGTGCTATCTCTATGAATCCAAAGTATTTATTTTGCGACGAGCCCAACTCAGGATTGGATCCCCAAACCGCCATTTTGATTGATAATTTGATAGAAGAAATTACCTATGAGTTCGGAATCACGACAGTTGTAGTTAGTCATGATATGAACTCGGTGATGGAAATTGGAGACCGCATCAACTTTATTTATGAAGGCCAAATGTGGTGGAAAGGGGATAAAAACCAAATCTTGGCAACAGAAAATCAGGAGTTAAATGATTTTGTGTTCCCCTCGAAATTCATGAAGGAAATTCGTGATAATTTGAGATCTCGCTGATAGTCAGTGTTTTGAGCTCAATCTTTTCATTTTGTTTTTTCGTTCGAAACTATTATATTTGTTATCCGTTTATGGAATGGGCAAGATTATTGCCTAGCGAACACAATAAATCTTAGAAAGCATGAAGCGATTTTTACTTTCTGTATTCGCCGCCCTCCTGATGAGTAGTATGGTGCTTGCTCAAAGCAATAACCCTATTACCTCGGCTTCCATTTCTCCTAATCCTGTTGAATCCAGTGCCACTATTCATTTTGATGGTAGCTTGAATGAAAAGGTAACGGTAATCATTAAAGACCTTGCTGGAAAAGTGATGGTTAATTTTGTGGCCGATACCCAAGGGGAGGAGTTTTCTTCCATTAAACTTGATATGCTCGAATCCCTCAAGCGTGGTATTTATATCGTACAAATCACTGGAGAAGGTGGCAAGGTGAAAACCTTGAAATTTCAAAAGACCTAGTTTATCTAAAATTCTATATTCATTAACCAAACAAAGAAACGGACTGCCAACGCGGTTCGTTTTTTTTTTTGATTGTATTAGATCCGCCTCACTTTTGCGAGTGGGTCGAAAAGGTAGAGATCACCACTGGTTTGCTCTCGGCATTCGAATCGTCGACGCAACTTTTGCCCTTTTTTGAAGCGTTTACGTTGGCGACCGTACTCAAACAAAGCACCCATTGGAAGTTCGTCGAGAATAACCACATTTTCGCTGTGGCGATCATATTTGGAAAGCGCTTTGGCCAATTGGATATCGCTGTGTGTGGTCGCCCCGGGATCGCGCAAATAGATGCGAACGGCACGATCGATTTCTTCAGGAAAAACGCCGGTTCCAACAAATGGGGTCAGGGTTTCCCGAAAACAATTTTTCCATTCTATGCCATGCGGTTGAATGCGACCACCGTGGCGCACGTGCGCAACGAGATGCGCCAATTCATGCATGAGCGTGATAAGAAAAGCATACGGATTGAGATTGCCATTGACTGTTATTTCATGGCGATCTCCTCGATGTCCCGTTCTGAAGTCACCATGTTTGGTAGCTCTAGGTTGACTAATAATGAGATGATGAGGATATTGCCGAAGCATATCGCATGCCCGACTCAGCGCAGTTTCAGGAAGAAAACGCGCTAAAGCACCCTCAAGGTCGGTCGAATGTTTCACGACTGTCCTCCCATTTCGGACATGTATTGCAACGGTTTTTCTTGTTGGCTTTGCAGCCGGCAGCGCCAATAATGAGAGCCGCCCCGAAAATCCAGATCAACGCTTGTTTTTTCATAGAACAAAAATAGGGAAAGAGAACGAGAGTTAGAACGAGAACCGGAACAAGAACAAGATTAAAGCCAGACATACTCCTCATTGTATTCTACTTTGTATTTGTTGAGAAAGGCACGGTATTCCACTTGAAAGGTTTTCTTGCTGTGATGTTGATGCTGATTTTCTATATAGGCGATTACTCTATTTATCTGCGCCGGGTTAACAGAAAACGCTCCATATCCATCCTGCCAATAAAAGTTTTCATATCCCTTCCCTTTTGATTTTATCCATTTGGAAGAATGTGATTTTAATTCTTCCATAAGTTTCATAAGGGCTATTTTTCTTGAAAGCATGCATAATATATGAATGTGATCTGTATATCCGCCGACTTTGATGACATGGCAGCCCAATCGATTGCATATGCCTCCTAAGTAGGCGTGTAGCTCCGTCGTTACAGGGGGATTAAAACTGCCACCTCAGCTGTACACTGAAATCGCCGCGCTTATTCCCTTCGATGGCACTGTTGCCACTGGATATGGTGGTGCGATCTTCATAGATCCACTGCGCATACCGAACCCACAAATCAACTCCGCGACGAATGTCCCATTTCATCATGGCATATGCTCGTGTGCCTCGTCCATAATAACCGGGAATGCTGAATGCATAGAGTACATCGCTTTCGTAAGCGTAGATACGTGTGTCGTAATTCGGAGTATTGAATAGAGCATAACGCAAATTCAAACTCACTTTCGAACCCATTCTTTTCCATATCAAATCTTGAAGCAGCAAGAATCCGGTGCTGCGTGGACTGTTATATTTTTCATACACATTCCATTCTGCACGGGTGCGCATTTGAATGTCGGGATGCGGCGTATAAATGGCATTGAGCCTAAAATTTTGTTGTCGCTCCGCAACCGGATAATCGATGCGGTCTGTACCTCCCAAATCTTCCACGCCATTGCGAACACGATATCGAAAATAGATTTCTTGTTTGCGATCGGGTTTGTATGATAGTTGAGTCAAATAATCTGAGGTGTGACTCGGAGCTTGCACCTGAAAGCGCAACCATGGATAAATGATTTGATCACTGTATGCACTCAAGGTCCATCCCTTGGCAATCACTGCTTCTAAACCGATGAACATGCCTCTTTCGTTTTGCGGACGCGAACTTTCTTGGAATACATTGAAGTATTGAGCTTGATAATCATTGCCAAAAAAACGATGCACAGCGGAAACAGAAATGCGTGAATGCAGAGAGGCTACAAAACCATTCAACATGGCAAGTCCACCATTGGCGCTGCGCGAGCCTTCACCAAAGAAATTGACATTGCGAAACACTTTTTGATAATCTATGCCAATATTTGTGTTTTTCTTCCCGCTAAATTTATTGACTTCATAAAGCTGATCGCCCGGAGCAACAGCTAATGAATAGTCGATATAGGCTGCCGTCGTAGCAAGATGAAACGTGCGTGTGGCGTATTTCAAATTGGCCACACCAATGCGCTCTGTAATGGCGCCTTTGTCGGCCAACTCGCCCTCAGTGCGGTGAAATCCACTGATCTGCAAACTAGACACAACGATATTGTCATCTGCAAATGTGGAGTCGACATTATTGATTGCATTCCCGTCAATTTTTTTATACGATGCCAAAGTGGTCAATTCAAATTGCTTCAATTTGAATGTTGCTGCTGCACCACGTAAGAATAGGCTTTCATTCACGGAGGTATATGGACGAATACCATTTGCGTTTTTCTTGACATTCATCACAAAGGGCGACTTGCCAAATCCCAGGCCATTCCAGAAAGTAAGTCCTTGCCCAAATTGCGCTTGAAAGTCGCCGAGCGCTAGGGTTTTCACAAAGCCATTGTTTCGGATGAAAAGATGTGCGCTGAGAAAATCCGGACCGTTGGTCAATTGCTCACCGGCATCCTTTTCCAAAGTAAAGCCGGCGATGATATTATTTCGGTATTGAAAACGATAACGACTATAAAAATAATCCGGTGATCCGAGATATTTCGCAGGTTCTTGCGCATCAATATCCGGCAAGAATCCGGCTTGTTTTTGAACTGTTCTTTTGTATCTGAAAAACCAATCATTGGTGCCTTCGCGAAACATATTGCGGAAGGTAAAAGTGGAGGCAAGCGTAGGGGGATTGAGCGCTACAAATGGCTGAATCAAGCGTATGGTAGGCAAGTCGAACAATCGCACCGCCTGCAATTCATAAATCGATTGAAGTGGACCAAATTTTTCAATGTGCTGCTGCAACGCGCGAATTTGAAGATCGGAAAGAAGATATAATTCTTGCAATTGTTCTGCACTGGCTGTGTTCAAATCAACTGGACGGTCGTAATAATTACTTAGGTCTTCAAATAGATTGGTGAAATCAATTTCCGTATTTTCATCCGTAGCGGAAGCAATCGCTTCTATACGTTGCTCGATGATATTTTGCTTTTCAAAGTCTTGATCTTTCTGAGCGAAAGTGACCAATGCCACACTCCATGCTGCCAGGAGCAAACTAAATCGAATGATATTTCTTTTATAGCACTTCACGGATTAAAGGCCTGCAAGGGCATAAACAAGTGAAACTTGAGGAGAAAAACCAAGCACCGAATGATAAGAGCTTGAAAAATCGACACGCAGAAATTTATTCTTCCATCCAAATCCAAATGCAGTTAATGTGGGATTGGACGCTACACCGCAACGCACGACAAATGCATCAATAATGGTATACTCGATGGCACCGCTGCCGACTACTTTTTGTGCTGTTGTTTGTTGAATTTGTCCGATCAATTGCACTTTTTCTGAGAAACTATAGGTGGCGCCAACTTTCAACACAGAAGGAATTCGTTCATCATTATAATCGGCCAACTTGGCGCGAGTGGGATTGCTAATATGCCCACCGAGCGTAAGCTTGTTGTTTAGTTTGTAAAGAAAACCGCCCTCAACACCAATCGCATTGCTGCGGCCATAGCCTTCTGCAATGCGCACAGTGTAATAATTCATTTGAATGCCAATGCTAAATTTTGGCGAAAGGGGCAAGGCGTAAGCAAGGCCAGCTTTGGATTGTGAAAAATCGGTATAACCAAAACTGCGGTAGGAAAAACCCATAGTGCCGGAACCTAGCTTCAATGCAACGGTTACGCCTTTGTCTCCAAGTTCTTTCATCGCGAAACGATTTTGATAATAGACACCAGCTTGAAGGGAATTGATATTTGTCAGACCGGCCTGGTTGTGATATACAGACCAAACATCGCTGAGCGTCACTGCGGTTCCGGCCAAACCACCTGCTCGCGCGCCCTCTTGCATTTGTGCAGAGGAAATGAGCGTGAACAGTAGCAATAGTAGAGTGAGTAATTTTTTGGTCAAGGCATTCGAAATTGAGGGGTGAAAGTATGAAATAATTTGACAGGTAGTCCTCCTATATTTGCCGCATGGAATCACACCCAAAAGTATCGTTTGAAAATACGGAAATCGCTTTTAGCGCGAAATCTGATCGAGATTTAAAGAAAGCATATTATTTATTTAAACTGATCGGGAATCCTAGTCTGGTGAAGGTGGGCGATGTGCTGACCAATTTGGCAATCAAGGTGGGTATACCAATTGGTTGGGCCATTAAAGGAAATATTTTCAAGCAATTTTGTGGCGGGGAAAATATTGCAGAATGTGCTCAAGCCACCAAGATTTTAGATAAAGGCCATATTGGGACAATTTTGGATTATTCAGTGGAGGGAAAGGAAAGCGAAAAGGACTTCGATGCCACAACCGAAGAAACACTCCGAACTATTCGCACCGCTCAAAATAACCCATTCATCCCTTTTAGTGTATTCAAAGTGACTGGCTTGGCGCGCTTCGAATTATTGGAAAAAGTGAATGCCAAAGATGTGTTGTCGAATACAGAAATTGCGGAATGGCAGCGTGTTCGTGAACGTGTGGATCGGATTTGTCAACTGGCCCATGACACCGGAACACCTATTTTTATTGATGCAGAGGACAGCTGGATTCAAGATGCGATAGATGGGTTGGTGAATGAGATGATGGAAAAATACAATAAGAAGGATTTTGTGGTTTACAACACGCTTCAAATGTATCGTCACGATCGTCTACAGTTTTTGAAAGATAGTCATGCACACGCCTCGGCGAATGGATACAAATTAGGCTTCAAGTTGGTGCGAGGTGCCTACATGGAAAAAGAGCGCGCACGCGCTGCAGAAAAAGGCTATCGCGACCCAATTCAGCCGAATAAAGAGAGCAGCGATCGTGATTTTGACTTGGCGGTAGCCTATTGCATCGAACATATTCAATACATAGCTATTTGCTGTGGATCTCACAATGAAAACAGCAGCATGAAACTGGCTGAGTTGATGGATGCCAAAGGAATTGCACGCAATGATAAGCGTGTATATTTCGCCCAATTGTTTGGTATGAGTGATCATATTAGTTTCAACTTGGCACACGCGGGTTACAACGTGGCGAAATATGTACCCTATGGACCGATCAAGGAAGTGATCCCTTATCTCATTCGCAGAGCCAAGGAGAACACCAGTGTGAAGGGACAAACAGGACGGGAGTTGTCGTTGATAATGAAAGAGCTGAAAAGGAGAAAAGAGAACTAGAACTAGAACAAGAACTAGAAACTTGAAACCAGAAACCAATTAGCCAAGCCACTGCTTAGTTCCGGATATGAGCATTCGGATGGCGATGTATAGAAGGAAGATTCCAAACACGACTTTAATTTTGTATTCGGGTATTTTAAGCGCGTACTTGGAACCGAAGTAACTGCCGATCACAAACATAGCCGCGATAACAAGCGCAAAGTTGATATTGATGTGTCCGGCTTTGTAATAATTCATAACACCCAAAATGCCCACGGGCATCATGATCACTGCAAGGCTGGTTCCCTGTGCTTCCAATTGTCCTTTACCAAGTAAATAGATCAATCCGGGCACGATTACCATTCCACCACCAATTCCAACGAAACCACTGAGCAGTCCGGCTAAGAGTCCGATGAAAGCGAGAACAGCTATTGTAGTAAGTGACATTTCCATGGTGCGAAGATTTTGTGGCGAAAGTTAACTCTTTCATGAAATATCTTACTTTTACCGTCCAAATAAACCAATACAAATGAATTTTCCAGCAGAACTTAAGTACACTAAAGATCACGAATGGGTGCGCATTGATGGCGATATCGCTGTCGTTGGAATCACGGATTTCGCTCAAAGCGAATTGGGTGATATCGTGTTTGTAGAAATTGAAACCGAAGGCGAAACGCTAGAGGAGCACACCGTATTTGGCACGGTGGAAGCTGTGAAAACGGTATCTGATTTGTTTATGCCGGTATCGGGAACTGTATTGGAAGTAAATCCAGGCTTGGAAGCGAATCCTGCATCGGTGAACGAAGATCCATATGGTGAAGGCTGGATGATCAAGGTAAAACTCAACGCCGGTGCTGATTTGTCTGGCTTGCTCGATGCTGCTGCATATGAAGCATTGGTAGGATAATGTTTTTGAGAAAAATGATTATACATAAGGCTGCTCCATGGGTATGGGCAGCCTTTATTTTTTTAGCGTATAGCATTCCAGGAAAAAATTTAGATCAAATTGATCCTTGGGATTTATTTCAATTTGATAAAGCCATTCATCTTGCATTGTTTGGTGTGTTTTCATTTTTGCTTTCTTATTTTTTTCAATTGAAAAAGGAAAGTGGTGTTTCCTCTTGGCGATATTATCTGCCATCGGTTTTGATTGCGCTCAGCTATGGAAGCCTGCTAGAATATTTTCAAAGCGATTGGTTTAGCGGGCGATTTACGGATCCCGGAGATTTTATAGCCAATGCGCTGGGAGCCTTCTTGGGTGTTCCTTTGCAGCTTATATGGGAGAGGAAGATGCGTTGGAGTGAATTATAAATGGAATGTTCTTTTTCTCCAGTTCTATTTTGTACAGTTCAAAAAGTCGGTCGCGATCGTGCGGATTGCTGCGAAGTGGGTCATATTCCCACGGAAGGTCAGGTTTACACAGAATATACATGGCTTTTTTTACGAAATCAAGCCACTCTTCAACTTCAGACCAAACCTCATTGTACATTTCTTTCAACCAAATTTTATATACCAAAGGATCGGTATCCCAAATAACGCATTGCGCGCCTGTTTCGAGTGAGGCTTTCCATAATATAACCTGCCCATCAAACATTTGACGGACATCATGCTTTGAGTAGTTGCCATCTGGATGATACTCTTCTAGCCAAATTCGGGCATATTCAGGGACCAAAACAGAATGATCATTCGCTTGATGCAATTTTTCAGCGAGTGTTGTTTTTCCGCTGCTTTCAGGGCCAGTGATGATGATTAATTTCATGAAAACCAGCCGAAGATAAAGTAACCGTCAATGGACATCGCTAAATACACCAAGAACATGAATGCACCGTAATAGAGTTTTCGCTGTGCATACATGAAAAGGGAGGTTGTATTGATCACCATAAAATAGAGCCAGGCTTCTTTCACCGGAATCATCATAAGAAATGTGGCGATGAGGGCAAAGGCGGTCGTAAAGCTGTCTATGTATGGGAATTGTGCATCGGTTTTGGATGAAAGCAGTTTGCCCGAAACCAAAGTGATGATGAGGCCGAGACTAATGAGCAAAACATGATTGGAAGAGGGAAGTATCATGGCATGCCATCCTGATGCGACTTGGAGATATCCGAAAATGGCAAATCCGATATAGGCCAATTGAAGAAAAGCATCGGCATAAAGTTTTCGCTGATAGCAAAGAACGAATAGAAATACTGGTCCCAATATTCCAAACAAAAAACACCAAGGCGTTCCTAGAATATATAACCATGTGAATAACAGGTTGAAAATCACTGCAAGGAACTCAATGATCCGGGATATGATGGTATTTTGAAGCATTTTGACGGGGATCAAATGTAAGGAGTGTGGCCTTTATGCTCTAAATCTTGTAACTCAGGTGTTTAAATGCGATGTTCTTTTGGATTTTTAACATATCTGATTTACTTTTGATGTCCGCCTTAAAGTAGAAATGTATACGTTCAACCAAACAATCTAACCAAAAATGAAGAGAATTTTTACGATTCTTGCTTCTTGCCTTGCTCTGACTTCTGTAATGAATGCACAACGTGTTTGTGGATCTATGGACGTGCTTGAGCAACAGCAAGCTAACAATCCAGAGCTTATCCAAAAGCGTCAAGAGATTGAAAATTTCACCAATGATTTTGTTTTGCACAGTGATCCGTCGGATCGCGCATTGGTGACTATCCCGGTAGTTGTCCATATAGTATGGAATACCGCAACTGAGAATATTAGTGATGCACAAATTCAGTCACAAATTGATGTGTTGAATGCCGACTTCCGCAAATTGAATGCTGACGCGTCTAGCGTTCCTTCTGCATTTAGCGGTTTGGCATCAGATGCCAACATCGAATTCTGCTTGGCGACCATCGATCCGAGCGGAAATCCTACAACAGGTGTTACGCGTACCCAAACGTCTACAACGGCATTTGGTACCAATGATCAAGTGAAATCATCCACTACGGGCGGTGTGAACGCTTGGGATCGCAATAGCTACCTCAATATTTGGGTATGCGATATCAGCGGCGGTATTTTGGGTTATGCTCAATTCCCCGGTGGTGGCGCTAGCACAGATGGTGTAGTCATCGACTATCAATATTTCGGTACAATTGGTACTGCTACTGCTCCTTTCAACAAAGGCCGCACTGCAACTCACGAAGTAGGTCACTGGCTTAATCTCTACCACATCTGGGGCGATGACGGCACAGGCTGCACCGGTTCTGATAGCGTTTCAGATACGCCAAACGCCGCTGGTCCTAACTATGGTTGTCCTTCTTTCCCTAACGTGACTTGTTCTAATGGTCCAAATGGGGATATGTTCATGAATTACATGGACTACACAGATGATGCGTGTATGTATATGTTCTCTACGGGTCAAGTGTCTCGCATGCAAGCCTTGTTTGCAACGGGCGGTGCACGCGTTTCATTGTTGTCTTCTCAAGGTTGTGGTACTGCTGGACCAACTTGTGCTACTCCATCAGGATTGGCCGCTTCTGGTTTGACAGCTTCTTCAGCTAATCTCGCTTGGAATGCAAATTCAGGCGCGATCTCTTACAACTTACGTTATCGTGTTTCGGGTGGAGCTACCTGGACAAACGTGAATGGTTTGACTACCAACAGCTATGCGATTTCAGGATTGAGCACTTGTACGGCTTATGAATTTCAAGTGCAGAATGTATGTAGCGCTGAATTGAGCGGTTCTTACTCTGCTTCAACTGTATTTATGACCTCTGGATGTGCTCCAACGTATTGCGCATCTCAAGGAAACTCGACGGCAGATGAATTCATCAACCGTGTAACTTTCGGATCAATCAACAATACAAGCGGCAATAACAATGGCTATGCAAACTTTACTTCATTGAACACAACAGTGAATAAAGGAAGTGCCTATGCATTCAGCGGTACTCCAGGATTTACAGCCGCCGCATATAGTGAAACTTGGCGTGTGTGGATCGACTTGAATGCCGATTATGATTTCGACGATGCAGGTGAATTGCTCTACACATCAGCAAATACTTCTGCAGCGGTGAACGGTACAATTACAATTCCAACAACGGCTTTGAATGGTGCTACACGTATGCGTGTGAGCATGAAGTACAACGCTGCTCCAACTGCATGTGAAGCATTCTCTTATGGTGAAGTTGAAGATTATACCGTGATTATCGCGGATGCAGTAGCTTGCGGTGTACCAACGAGTTTGGCTTCTGCCTCGGTTACTTCAAGTGGTGCAGTAGTGAGTTGGGCTGCTGTTAGCGGTGCAACTGGTTACAGCTTGCAGTACAAATTGAGCACAGCGACTACATGGACTACGGTGTCAACTTCAGCTACATCGTATACGTTGAGTGGTTTGGTGGCATCATCTACTTACAATTACCAAGTGGCTACGGTATGTGCTTCTGGAACAAGCGCATATAGTGCTGCATCATCATTCACTACAGCTGCAGCAGCTTCTTGCGGCGTACCAACAGGTTTGGCGTCTGCATCAATCACCACTACAGGAGCTACTGTATCTTGGACTGCCGTTTCAGGTGCTACAAGTTATTCAGTGCAATATAAATTGAGCACGGCTACTGCATGGACTACTGTGACATCGACAACTAACAGCCGTTCATTGACAGGATTGACAGCGAACTCAACGTACAATTTCCAAGTGAGTGCGACATGCGCATCTGGAACTAGCGCCTACAGTACTGCTGCTTCATTTACTACAGCTGCTGCGGCATGTACAGATAATTATGAGTCTAACAATACAAGTGGTACAGCAAAAACCATTTCTGTAAATACGAACATTACAGCGAGAATTGGTTCATCTACCGACCAAGATTGGTTCAAGTTTTCGACCACTACAGCTCAGAAAAACATCCGAATCGATTTGACAAACTTGCCTGCTGATTATGATGTGGTATTGTATAACCCAAGCGGTGTTCAAGTGGGAATTTCTCAGAATTCTGGAACAACTGCCGAAGCGATCGTATACAACAACGGACCAACAGGTACGTACAAAGTAAAAGTATATGGCTACAACAGTGCATTTAATGCGACCCTTTGCTACACGTTGAAAGCGTCACGTAGCGGTACTGCTTTCCGTGAGGGCGATGTAGTAGAATTGACCGAAGAAAGTCTCGATTTGGCTACCAGCACGGTTTCTGAATTGAATGTTTATCCAAACCCTACATCAGAAGATGTGGATGTGGTATTCAATGCTTCAACTGACGCAACAGTAAACATTGCCATCTTTGACTTGATGGGCCGTGAAGTATACAGCACGAAAATGGCTGCTATCACTGGTGTCAACAAGACCAATATCGAAATGTCGACTTATGCACCTGGATACTATACTTTGGTTATCCTCAATGGTGATGAAAGAACTACCACGCGTATTGTAAAACAATAAGCGGATTAACCTTAATCAAACAAAAAGGGCTGCTTCAACGAAGCAGCCCTTTTTTTGTGGGATCTTTATTTAGTGTTGAACACGATGAACGAATTCATCGTAGTTCAATTTAATTTCATTCAACGTGCAGTTTTGTTTTACCAATTCCACCACAGCGTGCTCATACAAGAAGTCGTAAACGTTTTGTACCTCTTCACGATTAGAAAGGGTTTTTTTAGCCAACTCTTCTAATTGATCTTCTTCGAGGTTCATGCCGTATTGAGCATAGCGCTCAACGAGCAATGATTTCACATGCGCATTGGCTTCTTCCATGGTTACTTTGATTTCGTTGTCACGGATGATTTTATTTTCAATCAACTGCCAACGCAAACCTCCTGCATACGATGGATATTCTGCTTCTACAGTTTCTGGAGTAACAGGCTTCTCATTCGCCAATTGAATCCAACGTTTCAAGAAAGCATCTGGAAGACTTGGGTTCAGGCGCTCCACAATGGTTTTTACAAATTCGCGTTTGAACAACCAATCCGAATCACGCTCGAACATTTTTTCCAAATCTGCCTTGACACGATCACGCATTTCCGCTTCTGAAGTCACCGTTCCTTCTCCGAAAAGTTTGTCGAACAATTCGGCATTCATTTCAGCCGGTTCCATACGACGAATATCGGTAACTGTCATTTTGAACAAACCACCGAGGTGATGAACAGCGTCGTGCGTGATGCCCAACATTTGCGCTAGATCTTCGTGGTTTGAACTCAATAAATGAGGATTCACATCGAGTGTATCGTCTTTTTTCAATCCAGTGAGCGATTTTTTCAAATCAGCATCTTTGATGTACTCAATAGTCACCGTTGTTTTGCTGTTGATGCCGCCTTCCAAAATTGAACCGTCATCATTGAGTTGCTCTAAATTCACCATGAGCATATCTTCCGATTCGCTCACTTCCGGATTCGACAATTTACCATAGCGACGAGCGAGGTCTTTCACTTGACGATTGATCAAATCTTCGTTGACGTCTACGCGATAATAATCGAATGTTTGCGACTTATCGAGGGTTACGTCAAATTCTGGAGCAAGTCCGAGTTCGTAGGTGAATTTGAAGTCAGTGGGGTTGTCCCAACTGCCCACTTCTTCATCTTCTTTTGGGATAGGATTACCAAGAACATTCAGTTTTTGTTCATTGATAAATTTGTAGATCGCATCCTGGAGCATGTGGTTGATTTCGTCAGCCAACAAAGCTTTTCCGAAACGTTGTTTAATCAATGATACAGGAACATGGCCTGGGCGAAAACCGGGAATATTCGCTTTTTTGCGATAATCCTTCAACGCTTTTTCGTAGCGCTCTGTGTAATCAGCCGGCTCGATGTGAATACTCAATTCAGCATTCAAAGCATCGATGTTGTTTTTGACAATATTCATGGTTGTTATTTGTCGAATAGAATTGTGATTATCCTTGGAGGAGGACCCTTAAAAAGGGGTGCAAAGATAATGAAAGTTGAGAAGTGATGGAATTTTCAAAATTTGCCTATCTTTGCGGCCTTATTGCGGGCGTGGCGAAATTGGTAGACGCACTAGACTTAGGATCTAGCGCCGCGAGGCATGGGGGTTCGAGTCCCTCCGCCCGCACTTCACAGAAAAAGAACATCCCTTCGGGGATTTTTTTTTCTGCCCACGTGGCGAAATTGGTAAACGTTGCGGTCTCAGAAGCCGTTGGAGTTAAATCCTTGGGAGTTCGAGTCTCCCCGTGGGCACGAGCAGGGAACTAGATCTAGAACAAGAACTAGAAACTAGAAACCTGAAACTAGAAACTAGAATCCCGAAACCCGATGCGTATCTTTGCTCCATAAAGATTCTATTTATGGAAAAAGCTCAAGCGTATATTCAAGAAAACAAGCAGCGTTTTCTCGATGAATTGTTCGATCTGCTGCGCATTCCCAGCGTAAGCGCTGATCCCAAATACAAGGATGATGTAGTGAAAACGGCTGAAAAAGTTGCTGAACATCTCCGCAACGCAGGTGCAGATAAAGTTGAACTTTGTCAAACTGCAGGATATCCTATCGTTTATGGAGAGAAAATCATTGACCCATCCAAACCTACCGTTTTGGTATACGGGCATTATGATGTTCAGCCGGCAGATCCCCTCGAGCTCTGGACTTCTCCGCCATTCGAACCTGTTATTCGCAAAACAGAGATTCACCCTGATGGGGCCATTTTTGCGCGTGGTTCATGCGATGATAAAGGCCAAATGTTTATGCATGTGAAGGCTTTTGAAGCGATGTGGAAAACAGATTCTCTTCCATGCAATGTTAAGTTCATGATTGAAGGGGAGGAAGAAGTAGGAAGTAACAACCTTGGTCCGTTTTGTATCGCCAACAAGGAGCGATTGAAAGCGGATGTCGTATTGATTTCGGATACATCCATCATAGCCAATGATGTACCTAGTATCGACTGTGGCCTCCGCGGATTGAGCTATGTGGAAGTGGAAGTGACCGGACCGAATCGTGATTTGCATAGTGGTGTATATGGTGGTGCAGTGGCCAATCCGATCAATGTTTTGGCGAAAATGATTGCGAGCATGCACGATGAAAACAATCACATCACCATTCCCGGATTTTATGATAAAGTCCAAGAACTAACCGAGGCTGAGCGCAAGGATTTAAATCAAGCACCCTTCTCTATTGACGAGTATAAAAAAGACCTTGATATCAATGATGTTCGTGGTGAAGCTGGATATACAACCCTCGAACGCACAGGTGTGCGTCCAACATTGGACTGCAATGGTATTTGGGGAGGCTATATTGGCGAAGGAGCAAAAACGGTTTTGCCTTCAAAAGCTTTTGCCAAAATTTCGATGCGTTTGGTGCCGAATCAAGTTTCTGATGAAATTACCGAATTATTCAAGCATCATTTTGAGAGCATCGCTCCAGCTGGTGTGCGCGTTGAAGTGCGCCCACATCATGGCGGTGAACCTGTAGTGACACCTACTGATAGCAAAGCTTATCAAGCCGCAAGCAAAGCCATGGAAACAACCTATGGCAAGAAACCAATTCCAACGCGCGGCGGTGGATCTATTCCTATCGTAGCACTTTTTGAGCGTGAGCTCGGATTGAAATCAGTGTTGATGGGCTTTGGTTTGGATAGCGACGCGCTGCACTCGCCAAACGAACACTATGGCGTTTTCAATTACTATAAGGGTATCGAAACTATTCCATATTTCCATCAGTATTTCGCGCAATGATGAATGTGAAAAAGTGGTGGGTCATGGTATTGACCGTGGTATTGCTTTCCTCTTGTAAAATGTACCAAGAGGTCAAGGTGAGTAATGTGGAAAATGTAGCTTTCTCCGATTTAACTTCTGAGAAAATGGAAGCGCAAATTTCTTTTACCATCGAAAATCCGAATTGGTACGATATTAAATTGAAAGAATCAAAGATTGATGTGTATTTGGAGGGAAAATACCTGGGTACAATTGATCAGTTTGAGGAAATTTTAATACCTAAAAAATCGTCATCTACCCAAGTTATGCGCATGACCATGGCGCCTTCATCGTTGTCGGACTTAGTGGGAAATGCCTTGACTTTATTCTTTAAAAATGAATTGAAGATGGAAGCAAAAGGCTATGTGCAAGGAAAAGCGCTTTTTATTAAAAAGCGTATCGATGTCAATTTGAGTGAACCTATAAAGAAAGAAGACCTCGGATTGTAACGTACACGCATTCTTCAACAAAAAAAGTCTAATGAAATAACCTTGGAAAACCCTGATTTATCAGGGTTTTCCATTGATAGTGGCGGAGAAATGTTGAAAAAGTACGTTTTTCACTTGGTGGATGAAAAAATCAGACTATATTTGCAACCCTTTTTATACGAAGCGAAATGAAACGTACTTATCAACCCTCAAATACAAAGCGCAGAAACAAACACGGTTTCCGCAAACGCATGGCAACTGCTAAAGGTCGTGCGGTATTGGCATCACGCCGTCGCAAAGGCCGTAAAAAATTGACAGTTTCTGACGAAAGACGTCACAAAGGCATCGTACGTCTGTAATCTTTTTTTAAGGATATTTGAGGGCTGTCAGGCAATGCTTGGCAGCCCATTTTATTTTATATGAAAATCGCAGTCAATACTCGTCTCCTCCTGTCGGACAAACTCGATGGTATTGGCTGGTTTACCCTTGAAACACTCCGTCGACTTGTGCGGAATCATCCCGAAGTCGAATTTCATTTCATTTTTGATCGCCCATTTGCATCCGAATTTATATTGGGTCAAAATGTAGTGCCGCACGTGGTAGGTCCACCTGCGCGGCACCCGATTCTTATGCGAATTTGGTATGATACGATGGTGCCCTTATTGCTCAGACGGATCAAGCCCGATCTCTTCATTTCTCCTGATGCACAAGCCTCCTTGACCACGCGGTTTCCTCAGCTTCTCGTTATTCATGATATCAATTTCGAGCATTACCCCATGGATGTGCCGACGGCGTTTCGAAGTTATCTGCGCAATAGATCAATAAAATGGGCGCAAAAAGTGGATCGAATTGTCACTGTGAGTGCGTTTAGCAAGCAAGATATTGTTTCGAAATACAAGGTGCCTGAGGAAAAAGTGGACGTTGCCTACAATGGGGTAAATGAACTCTACACTCCGCTGACTGAGGAAGAAAAAATGGTGGTGAAAAGAAAATACACCCAAGGAAAAGACTATTTTGTTTTCGTCGGGTCGATCCATCCTCGGAAAAATTTACAACGCCTTCTTCCTGCATTCAAGCAGTTTAAAGAACGCACAGGAAGCGACATGAAATTGGTTATTGTGGGCAGTCCCTATTGGAAAGACCAACGCATTCGAGAGGCATTTGATCTATTCAAAGGAAGTGACGATCTGGTGTTGACTGGCCGCTTGGCCGCATCGGATTTAAAGGGTGTGGTTGGCGCTGCGATGTCGTCGGTCTATGTAAGTTATTTCGAGGGTTTTGGAATACCCATTGTGGAATCATTCAAAGCAGGTGTGCCCATGATTACTTCAAACGTGTCATCGATGCCCGAGGTAGCGGGTGATGCAGCCATTTGCGTGGACCCGATGCGTGTTGATGAAATCGCCGAGGCTATGATTCGTATGGCATCCGATGCTGCTTTGCGGGCCAACTTGATTGAACGCGGCTTTGAGCGTGTAAAATTGTTCAATTGGGATCATACGGCCGATGTACTATGGGAGTCCATAACCAAAGTGTTGCATCATGGCTGAGTTGATGCGCAACGTATCTGGCCTGTTTCCTGAAGCGGGTTGTGATGAAGCCGGACGCGGCTGTCTTTCCGGACCGGTAGTGGCTGCCGCGGTCATTCTTCCTTCCGATTTTCATCATCCTCTCCTCAACGACAGCAAACAACTCTCAGAAAAGCAACGGGCGCTTTTACGCCCCATTATCGAGATGGAAGCTTTAGCTTGGGCCGTGGCATTTGTATATCCTCGTGAAATAGAAGAGATCAATATTCGCAACGCTTCATTCACAGCGATGCACCGCGCATTGGATCAGTTAGAATTGCGACCGGAATTTATCGTGATCGATGGAAACGGCTTTACTCCTTACGCACAAGTTTCACATCAATGTGTAATCAAGGGTGATGGCAAGGTCATGAGTATCGCTGCGGCTTCAGTATTGGCTAAAACGCATCGTGATGACTACATGGATGAAATTCACTTATCATTTCCACAGTACAATTGGAAAAAGAATAAGGGGTATCCTACAAAAGAACATCGCGAAGCAATTCGTCAAATCGGTCCATGTGAACACCATCGCATGACTTTTGCGCTACTACCGGATCAACTTTCTATGGATTTTGATTAATCGTTATTGATTAATCAAACATTTACCGAACGTGGAATATGAATCCGAAGTTACATGCACAATATAGATACCAGCCGAAAGATCTGTAGGCAAATCTGCTTGAACCATACTCACTCCCGTTGAGAACGGAAGTTGTTCAATGTGCACCAATTGTCCGTTCAAGTCGTACATACGCAACATACCGTTGCGCAACATGGTGTTTTCTTTCAAGTCGATACTAAGATAGCGTTGAGTTCCAACGGACAGTACTGTAGCGTTGGCTTGTTCTGGCTCTTCGGATATGGCTTCGGTTTGAACGGTGGCAACGGTAAGGTCTTCAGGGGCAAGAATAGAGGCGTTTGGCGCTGTTGCCGGTGCTACTGCATAGTAGCAGAAAGGAGACCAATTGCCTTGCTGCTGATTACCGCATGAAATAGAAAGGGCCTTAGCGGTGACGCGGTAATAATTGCCGGCGACATTGGCTTGACCGCTAGCAATGAAAGATGCACTTGTCGTGTTGTTCACGACTTTAGCTACGCCTATGGGATTGTAAGGTGCGGTGCTCGCTACAGGTACAAATTGAAACAAATAGTTCGTCACACCATCTACGAAAGCCACATCAATGAGTGCATTGGTGGGGAGAACAGAATTGAAATAGACGGGCGGAATTGGAATGTTGGGAATACTTGGTGTAAAGAAAGTAAGAGGAGCACTTCCTGAGCCAGCAATACCGCACCACGGCCCGGTAACACCGCAAGAAATCATTCGTACTTCACAATTATAAAGGTTGTTGAATTGAATACAATTACCGGTTGTTAATGTAATCAAACCTGACGAGGTATTCAGAACAATTGGAACTCCATTAGACGTAGTGAAACGCCATTGATAAGTAGATGTACCACACGGAACGCAATTGATATTTGTATCAAAATTGATCGTAGAAAGATTGGTAGTAGTAATATTGGTCGTTGGTCCGGTCTGGAAATTGACTGGTTTTGCTACACCTTCACCGCACCAAACACCATCTACCATGAGTTCAACATACGCGTTGAAATTTATACCGTAACAAGCACAAGGAAAATTTGAAGTCTGAAGAATGGTTGTCGTTCCGGAAACCGTTGCTGTACATTCTCCATTATTTGGAGTCGTTGTCGGAACTAAACGAATGCGTGTGGCTTGCACCAATGAAACACCTGTGGAGGCTACAAGGGCTCTGCGAATTTGTTGGCAGATATTGTACCCGTCGGCATCCGGGGCAGGAGTGAACGCCGGATTCAATTCAGACACTGGGTAAAACTCTACGCCAAACGTAAAGGCATCGCCTGCATTTGCTGAAGGGGAGCTTATTCGAACGTAATAGTCTTGGCCTGGAACTACTGGATTGGTTGTTGGATTGGTGCGGAGAATAGAGCCTGAAATACACTCTTTCCATGTCACTGTTGCATCAAAGAAGTCAATGGTCGGGGTAAATGAAGATCCGCTCACCGAAATTTTAACCGATTTGGTAGAATTGGTAGTTAGCGGGGGAACGGGGATATTGAATTTAAACCAAAATACATTCTGATTGCCGGCACAACTAGGGAAGGTTTGTCCTGAGCTTGCGACCAAATTGTGATTTGTAGTGGCTGGGACGCCGGGAGTGGCATCAAAATAAGCAACCGGTGTGGTAACCACGGCAGTAGCTGAAGTGCCTTGAGAGAAGGCGAAGACCGGTACCAATAATATTAATAACGCGACAAACTTTTTCATGCGATTAAGGTATATCCCTACAAATATACGAAATTCTGTGTAAATGAACAAGGAAGTGCTCTAAACCAATTGAGTAGCATCAAATGCGGAGTACAAGTGATTGCGGTCAATAAAATGCATTTCAGGATGTGTGATATTCTCCAGTATCGCGAAAGGATCTTGATTTTCGGGTAGAGAAAGCCCCATTTTATGCTCAATCATTTCCTCGGCATAATCCATACCTAGCCCACGTTTTAACCAAATCATATTGATAATTTCATATCCGGAAGCATCAAATAGGGTGGTACTGTAGATGCTCAATTGTGCCCGCGCGATTTGAACGTAGGTGTGAATACTGCTGACCAAAGGTGCAATTTCCAAGCGCTCATGTTTCAATCTGTGGTAGCGATCAATCTCTTTTTCTCCAGGATGCAATTTCACAATGACCCGCCACGTGGAGTGTGATTCTAGGTGTTGAATCAATTGTTCCAACAAAGGAATGTACAAATCGGCCATGCCTTTTTGAGATGCCACCAACACACATTTTTCCTTTTGCTGATATGGAATAATTTGTTGAGTCATTTCTTGACCCAGCATCGAAGCACCTAAGATTTTCAACTGCGCATCCTGCCATTCGGCTCCTCGCTGTAGAATGGATTTCCAATAAGCCCCGTAAAGTAAAATGGAATCTGGAAATAGCGCATTTTCCAATACAGACTTGAACGGGGATGCATACACATAGTACAAGTCTTTCGAACTAATCAAACCGTGTTGTAATTCAACAATTGAAATACCTAGATCTCGGGCTGCGGCGATTATTCCTTCGTTATGATAGTGCGCAATGAAATATATTTTTCGTATTGACTGATTTTTTAATATTCCAAAATAACGTAAGTATTGCTCTAAAAAAACATGAAAACACGAAGTCACATATAGCATCTCGTCTGAACTGTAATGCCCGGAAGCATACATTTTTTTTACAACATCATTCACATCGCGTATGCGCTCTTTTTCTTTCAGGGAAAAAGAAAATGATTGAATAGGAAAATCGAAAAGACTGAAATCGGCATATGGTTTTGGCTCCGATTTATAGCAAATTGTCGAAAAACTGTTTTTCTCAAGATGTAGTCTTGTCCAGTCAAAGAATGCGGAGCGTACTTCCTTGTTTTGCTCTGTAAAGTCGCGCCCCGGATCCAAAATCAGGATTTCTTTGAAGGATCTTTTTTTTCTAAAAAAATAATTTCTACCTACAAAAGCGTACCTCCATATTTGGAAAAATAGCGGCCACTGAAAATACGTTTTTAAAAGCTTTTTATTCGTGGCATTGAACGCGTAAATGATGCCGTGCTGCACTATTTTGAAATAGGAATAATCTTTACCAATACACTCGGTGCGTCCAGCGAGCTTTTTGAGCAAATGATCGTTGACCTCGTTAAATGGATGTAAACTCATTTGACAGAAATTTTTATTTCTCCATTTCGCTCGATTTGGCCAATGGGTTTGGGCTCAAGGATTCCAAAACGCATCATAACTTCGCCTACTTGATGGGCCTCTTCTGGAGAAACGCTTACAAGCAACCCACCGCTAGTTTGGGGGTCGTTGAGTAATAACATTTGCTCTGCATTCAATGGAGAAACAAACGACGAAAACGCACTGTGATTTTTGGTGGTCATGTCGGGATAGACAAACTGACTCACCCATTTTCGAGCGGCGGGTAAAACCGGAATGGAAGCGTAATCGAGCGTCGCACATAAATCCGGCGATTGAATCATTTCGAGTAAGTGACCAATCAATCCGAATCCTGTAATATCCGTCATGGCATGAACGCCTCGAATGCGCGCCAACTCGGCGCCCATCTTATTGAGTGTGCACATGTACGAAATGGCTTCCTGTAATTCATCTGAGGCATCCAGACCGCGTTTGGCGGCGGTGGTAATTACGCCAAGGCCAATGGGTTTGGTGATGAATAAAACATCGCCTTGTTGAGGAGTATTGTTTTTTCTCAGATGTTCTCGCTCTACTGTGCCGGTCACTGCCAGTCCGAAAAAGGGTTCAGGACTTTCAATGGTGTGTCCTCCGGCGAGTGGAATGCCGGCCATGCGACAGATAAAACGACCGCCTTCGACCACACGTGCCGCTTCGGAGGCGGGAAGTTTAGAAATGGGCCAACCCAGAATGGCCACCGCCATAAGGGGCGTTCCACCCATGGCATATACATCGCTCAATGCATTGGTGGCTGCGATTTTGCCGAAGTCGTATGCATCATCTACAATCGGCATAAAGAAATCGGTGGTACTGATAATCCAATTGCCTTTGGCGTCTTCGATCACTGCGGCATCGTCGTTGGAATCATGACCAACGATGAGGGCGGGGTGGGGGGGGAAGTCTTCTGAAGTGGCAAGAATTTCTTTCAATACCGATGGCGAAATTTTACATCCACATCCGGCGCCACTGCTATACTGGGTAAGTTTTATAATGTTTGTTGTTGACATGTCGTAGCAAATCGAACGAGTACATCTACTATGTGCTGCTCATCCAGCGACGAAGATACATGGATATGGTCAACGATGTTTTTATACGAACGCGCTTTTATCTCACGTGCGTGTTCATAGGTTTTATCATAATAATCCAGTAACATGCCTGCCCATTGTTGCATCAAACCTTCACGTAAGAAAGCAATAGCTTGTTGAGATTGTTCGGGACCCATGCGTTTGGCGACGGAGGCTGTTTTTTCTGCGAGAATTTCGGGATCGAATTGACCGTATTCATTCAATATGCGAGCGATTCGTTCTTCCTTTGATCGGTCGAGAAAAATCTTCGGGCTCTGCTGCATGTGCTCATACATGGCGTCTGGGATTTTATTTTTTCCTACAAAACGACTCTCGTCCTCAATCCAAACCGAACAATCATTCGGTAGGCGACGAAGCACATTGCCCAAATGATTTTCAAAATGTTCTTGCGTAAATTGTACTTCTTGGCCCAATGCGCCAAAAGCTGATCCTTTGTGGTGCGCAATGGATTCAAGATCAACAATCGGGTGGCCATGTCGAGCAAGAAGAAGAAGGATTTCACTTTTGCCGCTGCCTGTTTTTCCACCCAAAACAAGGTAGTTTTGAAATGAAGAAAAACGCACATGATTCGCATTTCGAAAGGCTTTATATCCCTTTTGCAAGAGAGTAACTTTCATTCCGGCAGTAGAAAAAAGCCAGGCCATAATGTTGCTTCGAAGACCTCCGCGCCAACAGTAAATGGCTATGTGTTTTTCGCCGACAATCGAACGCGCGTTGGCGATTTTTTCAGCAAAAAATGGCCCAACCAATTCGAAGCCGAGATCAATGGCCGCTTGCTGTCCTCTTTCTTTATAGCAAATACCCACTTGATGGCGTTGTGCATTATTGAGGAGAGGAATATTGACGGCTTCTGGGATATGGCCTTGTTCAAATTCTCCTTCACTGCGCACATCAATAACAATGGAGCTCGCTTGATCGGCGAGCTCCATGAATGCATTTATTTCAAGTGAATTGTATTTCATTATCTACCGTCACCATCGAGGAGGTTGCCAAGTCCACCGAGGATACTGCCTTCTTCTTTTCGAGCACCTGTTCCGTAAGACAAGATGCGTGAGGCTAGGCGAGATATTGGCAAGGTTTGTAACCACACTTTACCGGGGCCTCGGAGTACAGCGAAAAATACGCCTTCCCCGCCGAAGATTGTATTGCGAATTCCACCCACGAATTGAATGTCAAAATCTACTTCTTTGGTATAGGCTACAACGCAACCCGTATCGATTCGCAATGATTCTCCGGGTTTGAGTTCGCGTTCGATGATATGACCTCCTGCGTGGCAAAATGCAAGACCATCACCTTCTAGTTTTTGCATGATAAAGCCCTCACCACCAAAGAGACCAGTGCCGAGGCGCTTTTGAAATTGAATCCCCACGGAAACACCTTTCGCCGCGCAGAGGAATGAATCTTTTTGGCAGACCAATTTCCCGCCATAGGCTTGAAGATCAATGGGGATGATTTTACCGGGATATGGCGAGGCGAAAGCTACACGGGCTTTTCCGCCAGTGGTATGTGTGAATGCCGTCATGAAAAGGCTTTCACCAGTGAGCAAGCGTTTGCCGGCGCCCAAGAGCTTGTCGAAAAATCCGCCACCCTGAGATGAACCGTCACCAAAAATGGTCTGCATTTGTATGCCATCATCCATATACATAAAGGCACCCGATTCGGCCACAACGGTTTCTTGTGGATCCAGCTCTATTTCTACGCATTGCATTTCTTCTCCAAAAATGCGGTAATCAATTTCGTGATTGCTTCTCATGTTTTTATTGTATTTACACGACTAAGGACGTAAATATTTTGGATTTTTTCGAGGAAAATTGGGATCAGTGGCCTTTTTTCTGTGCGCTTGGTTGATGAAATGGATAAATGAACACTAAGACAACAATTCTTCTGTACGAAACACCTGATAAAACTGGGGTTTGGTGGAATTGTTAAGTTTTTTTCAAATATATGCTTTTATTATGGCAAAGCATGACTACTTTTGCCGCGCATTTTCAAAGGGTAATCCATATGCTAAACGTGCTCACAAGTGTAATCAGTTTGACGAAGAAATCAGCTTTGGCCTTTTTGGCTGTTGCACTCATGTTCAGCACTGCTTTCGGACAGCATGAAGGTGGTGAAGAAGCTCATGGCGAGAAATTCAAGCCAGGGGAAATGATCATGCACCACATCTCTGATGGTCACCAAATTCATATCATTGGCCAGGTTTATATCCCACTTCCGGTAATTATTTACCACGAGGGTCACTTGGACATATTTTCGTCAAGTAACTTTTGGAACGGATTTGACGCTCACGGTGAATTGCAGTTCCAACCTTACACCGCTTCTTCAGGTCTTACTTATGTAAATCACCACGAGTTCATTGAGTTGGCGGAAGAACATGCTGCTTCGCACGACATGCATACAGCAGATCATGCTGCTCCTGCTCATCACGAGCCTACTAACGAAGGGCAAATGGTTGTACATCACGCTGCAGATACTACTGGGCATCATGTGGATACATTACAGACGGCTGTAGCTGCTCCCGCAGCTGATGCACATGCTGAGCACCATGGTGTTCGCGTAATGGACTTTTCAATTACAAAAAACGTGTTTGGGATGTTCCTCGTAATCGTGATCATGATCATTGTATTTAAGAGCATTGCCAACGCCTATAAAAAGCGTCCGGGTCAAGCACCAAAGGGCATGCAAAACTTGTTTGAGCCTTTCATTCTGTTCATTCGCAATGAAGTAGCAATTCCTTCTATCGGTAAGAAGAAGGCGGATAAGTTTGTTCCTTTCTTGTTGACTGTATTCTTCTTTATTTGGATGTCGAATATGTTGGGTTTGATTCCATTTGTTGGTGGATTCAACATTACCGGAACCATGAGTATTACGTTAGTTTTGGCGGCATTGGTATTCATCATCACCACAATTAACGCGAATGGTCATTACTGGGGTCACATTTTCTGGCCTCCGGGCGTGCCGCTGCCAATTAAGTTTATCCTTGTACCGATTGAATTTGTGAGCGTATTCCAAAAACCTATGGTGTTGATGGTCCGTCTCACAGCAAATATTACTGCCGGTCACATTATCATCTTGGCCTTTGTCGGTTTGGTATTGTTGTTCGGTCAAACTAGCGCAGTTGCCGGATACGGTGTTGGAGTTGGCGCAGTAGCATTTATGGTATTCATGTTCTTCATCGAATTGTTGGTGGCGTTTCTTCAAGCGTATGTATTTACCTTGTTGGCGGCATTGTACTTCGGTGATGCAACTCAAGAACACCACCACGAAGAAGATCATCATTAAAATAAGCAATAATTAAAACCATAAAAAAATGGAATTTCTTACAGTTTTGTTGGACACAGTAATGAATCAAGGTTTGGCAGGTATCGGAGCCGGATTGGCTGCAGTAGGTGCAGGTATCGGTGTAGGCCGTATCGGCGGAACAGCTCTCGAGTCTATGGCTCGTCAACCAGAAGCTACCGGTGACCTTCGTGCTAACATGATCGTTGCAGCGGCTCTCGTTGAGGGTGTTGCTCTTTTCGCAGTGATCGTGTGCTTGCTCGTAGCACTCGCTTAATTCATTCGTGTTTTTTAATCCAGAAAACCTCGGAAAATGGAAGGTTTGCTAAGTGTATCAGTAGGTACCGTGTTTTGGGCGAGTATTTCGTTCATCATCGTATTGCTGCTTCTTAAGAAGCTGGCATGGGGTCCTATCGTCGCGTCTTTGAAAGAACGCGAGGAGGGTATTGCCAATGCGCTCAATGAGGCCGAACGTGCCCGCGCAGAAATGGCGAAACTTCAAGCCGGTAACGAACAGTTGCTCCGCGAAGCGCGTGAAGAACGTGACCAAATTCTCAAAGAAGCCAAGTTGATGGGCGATAAAATGCGCGCAGAGGCTACGGCTAAGACTCACGCAGAAACTGATCGTATGATCGCTGCTGCGAAAGCTGAAATCGATAACCAAAAGAAAGCGGCCATCGCTGAATTGAAAAATTCAGTAGCAACCCTCTCGATTGATATCGCAGAGAAATTGGTGAAGGAAAAACTCACCGATGCCGACAAACAAAAAGCATTGAACCATTCTTTGGCTGCTGAAATCAGCGCTAATTAAGATCATGAAAGGAATCAGAATTGCCTCCAGATATGCGAAATCGCTGCTTAGCCTCTCTCTTGAGAAAGGCAAAGTCGATGAAGTATATGCCGACATGCAGTTGGTAGGCACGACTATACATCAGAGTCGTGACTTGGAATTGCTTTTGTTGAGTCCGGTTATCAAAACCGACACGAAAGTGAAGGTATTGACATTGGTCTTTGGTTCGAAAATCGGAGAAATTTCGAATGCGTTCTTGACCCTCTTGACCAAGAAAGGTCGTGAAGGTATGCTCGGCGAAATTGCTCAGTCTTTTGTTGATCAGGTAAAAGCCCACAAACAAATCGTATCCGCGAAACTCGTGACCGCTGCACCAATTGATGCAGAAACACGATCAACGATCAACGCTTTGGCTACTAAGTTGGCCGCCGGTAAATCGGTTGAGCTGGTAGAAAAAGTGGACGAGACCCTTATTGGTGGATTTATCCTCAATGTAGGCGATCAACAAGTAGACGCTTCTATTTCCGGCGAAATAAAAAGCCTTAAGAGAGAGTTCGAAAAGAACCCTTACGTGCCTGAGATCTAACCATCACAGGCTTTATTTATTTAAAAAAAATATTCTGACACATGGCAGAAGTAAAACCTGCAGAGGTATCAGCCATCTTGCGCGAGCAGTTGGCCGGTTTCAAATCAGAAGCCGAACTTCAGGAAGTGGGCACCATCCTTCAAGTAGGTGATGGTATTGCTCGCATCTACGGACTTTCGAATGTACAGTCCGGTGAGTTGATCGAATTCGAAAACGGCGTTCGCGGTATCGCGTTGAACCTTGAAGAGGACAACGTGGGTGCCGTATTGCTCGGTCCTTCAGGTGACTTGAAGGAAGGTGCAAGTGTAAAGCGCACGAAGCGTATCGCATCGGTTATGGCCGGTGAAGGTTTGCTTGGTCGCGTTGTAAACACACTCGGTGAAGCGATCGACGGTAAAGGACCAATTACTGGTGAACTTTTCGAAATGCCACTCGAGCGTAAAGCTCCTGGGGTAATCTACCGTCAGCCCGTAAACGAACCACTCCAAACAGGTATCAAAGCGATCGACGCGATGATTCCAATCGGTCGTGGTCAACGCGAATTGATCATTGGTGACCGTCAAACCGGTAAAACTACCGTTGCGATTGACACCATCATCAACCAAAAAGAATTTTACGATAAAGGTGAGCCCGTTTTCTGTATCTACGTGGCGATTGGTCAAAAAGGATCAACCGTTGCCGGTACGGTAAAAACACTCGAAGAAGCTGGTGCAATGGCCTTCACTGTTGTAGTTGCTGCTACCGCTTCTGATCCGGCTCCACTCCAATTCTACGCTCCATTTGCGGGTGTAGCTATCGGTGAATATTTCCGTGACACCGGGCGTCCTGCACTTATCGTGTTTGATGACTTGTCTAAGCAAGCTGTTGCTTACCGCGAGGTGTCACTTCTCCTCCGCCGTCCTCCAGGACGTGAGGCCTACCCTGGTGACGTATTCTATCTTCACAGCCGTCTCCTCGAGCGTGCTGCGAAAATAAATGCTACACAAAGCGTTGCCGAGCGTATGAATGACCTTCCAGAATCATTGCGTTCGAAGGTGCGTGGTGGTGGTTCTTTGACCGCTCTTCCAATCATCGAAACACAAGCTGGTGACGTATCTGCATACATCCCAACCAACGTAATTTCGATTACGGATGGTCAGATCTTCCTCGAGTCAAACCTCTTCAACGCCGGTGTGCGTCCTGCGATCAACGTAGGTATTAGCGTAAGTCGCGTGGGTGGTTCTGCTCAGATCAAATCCATGAAAAAAGTGGCCGGTACCTTGAAACTCGATCAAGCGCAATTCCGCGAATTGGAAGCGTTTGCGAAATTCGGTTCTGACCTCGATGATGCTACCAAATTCGTTATCGAAAAAGGTCGCCGCAACGTGGAAATCTTGAAGCAAGGTCAAAATCAGCCAATGACTGTTGAGAAGCAAATCGCTATCCTTTATATCGGTACAAAAGGACTTTTGTCTAAAGTGCCTGTAGACAAAGTGAAGGCGTTTGAAGAAGAATATCTGCGCTTCCTCGATCTTAACCACCGCAGTACATTGGATGGTCTTCGCGCCGGTCAATTGACAGACGAGATCACCGCAACTTTGGAGAGTGTGGCTAAAGACCTCAGTTCAAAATATTAATAATCCAGGATAAACGAGCGAAATGGCAAACCTGAAGGAAATACGTCTGAGAATTACCTCTGTAAACTCCACCATGCAGATCACATCTGCCATGAAGATGGTGTCTGCAGCCAAATTGAAGCGTGCCCAGGATGCGATCACTCGTATGCGCCCTTATGCATTGAAACTGCAGGAAATTCTTTCTAACGTGAGCTCAACGCTCGACGGAAATGAAGGAACGTACAGTCGCCAATCTGAAGTGAAGAATGTATTGGTTGTGGCCATTACTTCGAACAGAGGTTTGTGCGGTGGTTTCAATAACAACGTATCGAAAGAAATCCGTAATTCGTTGCGTGGCGAATATGCCAATGCGAACGTCAAGATTCTTTCTCTCGGTAAGAAAGCGTATGATGGATATCGCAAGACTTCCTATCATTTCAATACCGGATTTGGCGAAACCCCATATTCTATTTTTGATAAATTGACTTTCGATAATGTTTCAGCCATCGCTGAAGAATTGATGGATCAATTTGCCAAAGGAAAGTGGGACAAAATCGTGTTGGTTTACAACCGATTTAAAAATGCCGCCGTGCAGGAAATTATGAACGAACAATTCCTCCCCGTAAAACCAGTGGCAGGAGGTTCTTCATCGAAAGTGGAATACATCTACGAACCAACGAAAGAACAAATTTTGGAAGATTTAATTCCAAGATCGTTGAAGGTTCAGTTGTTCAAGGCCTTATTAGATAGTAATGCTGCTGAACACGGTGCACGTATGACCGCTATGCACAAAGCAACCGATAACGCCGGTGAATTGGTGAAGGAATTGAAATTGACTTACAACAAAGCCCGCCAGGCGGCGATTACAGGAGAAATCCTCGAGATTGTGGCCGGTGCTGACGCTTTGAAAGGATAAAGGCCAAATGGCATGAATGTTTAAAAGGGGCTTTGGCCCCTTTTTTTATGTTTAAATTGCAGCAATGATTCGTTTCAAACTCAACCTCCGGACGCGCATCTATTTGTCCATGCTTTTCATCATCACCATGTCGTTTGTGGTGACCGGAGGAATTGCGCTTTACGATCATCATGAACAAGGCGACAAGTACAATGAGCAACGATTAGAAAGAAAAGAAAAATCGGTCAAGGCATCGATGGAGTATTTTCTCAATCAACAGGAAGGCAGAATACATCCCGACAGCATTCGCTATGCCTTTGAGGAAAAAATATGCGAGCTCAGCGACGTCCATAACATGTTTATCGCGCTGTTTGATTTGCGTGGAAATTATCTGATTTCCACCAATAGCAACACCATGGATTCGCTACAACTGCCTTATACCGTGCCTTACACAGTGATGAAACAATTGGTGACCGGTGAGAAACGCGCCGTAGTGCATAGCGAGGTGGGTGAAAATAAAATAGCCTCTGTCTATTGGTATTTTGAAGATAATACCGGAAAACCGTTGGCCGTTACCTGCGCGGTTTATGAAAAATCTGATATGGAAGGCAAGAACGTATTCCTGTTTTTGGGAGAATTGCTGCAGAGTTATGTTTTGCTCTTTTTAATGGCGGCCCTTGTTGCGTATTTGCTTTCCACCTATATCACCCGCTCTTTGCAGGAGATCGGTGAAAAGATGAAAGGCGTTCAACTGGGTGCGCAAAATGCACCATTGAAGTGGGCGAGCAATGACGAGATCGGCTCTCTGGTCAAGGAATACAATCGCATGTTGGCGGAATTGGAAAAATCGGCAACCATGCTCGCTCAAGAAGAACGAGAGAGTGCTTGGCGTGAAATGGCGAAGCAAGTGGCACATGAAATCAAGAATCCGCTAACACCAATGAAGTTGCGTGTTCAACACTTGTTGCGCTCGTGGGATGATCAGAGCCCCGATTTTGATAAAAAATTGAAGGTCTATGTGCAAAGCATGACGGAGCAAATTGATACGCTTAGTCGCATTGCAAACGAGTTTTCGAATTTTGCTAAAATGCCCAAGCCGAATCTGGAGCTTATGGATGCTGTGGATTTGGTCAAATCGGCCTCGGAGATTTACTACAACCAAGAAAAATATGATTTTAACCTGCGGATTTATCATGTATCCAACCCGATGGTGATGGCAGATAAAGATCAAATGGTGCGCGTGATAAACAATTTGATCACCAATGCCATTCAAGCTGTTCCCGAGGGAAGGCGCGGAAATATTGATGTTGCCGTGCGTGAATGTAAAAACCGAATAATCATTCGGGTGAATGATAATGGCGTAGGTATTTCAGAGGAAGGTAAAGGAAAAATATTCGTTCCGAATTTCACTACCAAATCGACCGGTACCGGATTGGGCTTGGCGATGGTAAAAAATATTATGAATCACAGCGGCGGTCGCGTTTTCTTTTGGAGTAAAGAAGGAAAAGGAGCGTCGTTTTATATAGAATTGACAAGATGATGAAAAAGCTAACATTGTTTATGTTCTTGTTGTGGGCATTTACTGCTCAAGCACAAAATTATGTTTCCTATTTTACCGGAAATGATCTCGACGTGGTGACATCCCCATTGGGTGGCGTTTGCTTAATGGGTGGCGCTACAGAAAGTGATGATGCCATGAAGTGGTTTCTCGAAAGATGTGACGGTGGAGATGTGTTGGTGCTCCGAGCCAGTGGTTCTGACGGGTATAATGATTATCTCTATTCCGAATTAGGCATCTCCGTTAATTCGGTTGAAACAATTGTGTGCAATTCCCCTTTTGCAGAAGACGAAGAATATATTCAAGAGAAAATTTCTAAGGCCGAGGCCATTTGGTTTGCTGGTGGGGATCAATGGAATTATATAACGTACTGGAGAAACGGCCCGATTGAAGATTTGATTAATGAGGCCATTTCACAAAGAAATATTGTTATAGGTGGAACAAGCGCAGGTATGGCCATTTTGGGTCGGTATTATTTTAATGCCATGAATGGAACAACCACGTCTTCAGCTGCCTTGTCAAATCCATTTGCTAACACCGTTACTCCCGATGCAGAATCGTTTTTAAATGTGCCCACGCTCAGCGAAGTCATAACAGATACTCATTTTGATAGTCCCGATCGCCGTGGTCGGTTGTTGACTTTTATAGCGAGAATTTATACAGATGAGGGAGTATACGCAAAAGGAATTGCTTGCGATGAATACACGGCCGTGTGTGTTGATGAAAATGGACTTGCGCGGGTTTTTGGAGATTACCCTAACAATGACGACAATGCTTATTTTATTCAAGTGAATTGTGAAAACTCGGAAATGCAACCGGAGACATGTTCCAGCGGACAACCGTTGACTTGGAACCGAGATGGTGCCGCATTGAAAGTATATCGTGTGAAAGGCACTGTGGAAGGAACGAATACCTTTGATCTAACTGATTGGCAAACTGGAAATGGCGGTGATTGGCTGCATTGGTCTGCAGAGAATGGTGTTTTCACCGAGTCTGTAGGAACAGCCATCGAATGCAGCAACGTTGGTGTTTTAGAAAATGCCTTGCCCGATTTGCGTTGGACTGTTTTTCCCAATCCGTGTGCGGAAGATATTCTGACTATTCAGTCGGAAAAAACATTTTTTACGCTAAAAATAGTGGACGCCACAGGTCGAAATGTTCTATCTGAAAAGTTTTCGCCCACGGTGCAATACCAAGTTAATGTTTCAGTTTTAGCGCCCGGTACGTATCAGATTTCGCAAGAAAGCGCCGAGGGTATCACTACTAAAACTTTACTCATTCAATGATTAGAACTGTTTTTTTTACACTGCTTCTGCTGGCCTTTGCATGTGCTGAAGGGCAATCGCCAACGGTAGCTCTTGGTCGTTCGGAACATATTGAATTTGAATCGGCCTATATCGGTAAACGAAATGTCGATGTTTGGCTACCTCCAGGATACGACACGACCAAAGTCTACAAAGTGCTTTACATGCACGACGGGCAAATGCTCTTTGATAGCACCCACACCTGGAACCATAAAGAATGGAAGATGGATGAGGTGGCTGGTGCGATGATTCAAAATGGCGGTGTTTCTTCATTTGTCGTTGTGGGTATTTGGAATAGTGGTGATCAACGGCCCTATGAATTTTACCCGCAGAAAGCGCTGAATTACCTCGATGTTGCGAAGCGCGATTCGCTCCAAAAAACGTTGAAATATGAGGTTGCCTCGGATGCCTATTTGACATTTATTGTAAAAGAATTGAAACCGTATATTGAGAATAAATACCACGTGAGTAATCGAAAAGAGGATGTGACGATGGGTGGAGCAAGTCGAGGTGGAATTATTTCATTATATGCTCTATGCGAATATCCCGAGGTGTTTGGCAATGCCATCTGTATGTCGACACATTGGATTGGCGGTGTGATACAGAAAGATCCTTTGTTGGCGGAGGCCACAATGAATTACTTTAAAGCACATATTCCAAAGAAGAAAGGCCATCGTATTTATTTCGATCATGGCACGTTGGGCTTAGATGCCGAATATCACGATAAACAAGTGGAATTGAATAAGCGCTTTGGAAGACACGGCTGGTTTAGAGGTGATCATTTTTTGTTCGCGGTCTTTCCAGGAGAAGATCATCATGAAGTGGCTTGGTCGAAGCGGGTCGATGTTCCTTTGAAATGGATTTATTCCCCAAAATAATGACCAAATTTCACGCTTTATTTCTTGCCCTAATTATCGGGATCTCTGCTTCTGCTCAGGATTCATGCGACGTAAGTATACGTGTAACACTTACGAGTAATTATTACGATGAAACACCGGAGTATGGCGTGGTTGCGACAGCAGACGATGGTCAAAATGAAATAATGGTGGCTTCTGAAGGATGGTATCTCGATTTTAAGAATTTGAAACCGGGAATCTATGAATTGACTTTTCGGTCGATGAAGTATCACACCATAGTATTGAAAGACGTGAAGGTGGAAGCGGATAAAGTCACCTATCTCAATGTTGAATTGTCATGGAAAGATGATATGCGTTTTTGCAATGAAGAGTGCGAAGAGGATTATCCGATGCGTTTTTTCTGGGATCTTGATTATTTCCATCCTAACTATCCAGCGGTGAATTCAGGATTGAAAGAGGGCTATCAATTTCGAGTGACCGGTTGGTCAGATGCCACCATGTCTGATCGATTTGATTTTGGTGTCTTATATGCGTTTAAATGGGGCGTGCAGCGTTTGGACTCTATGTCGCAGCCATTGGTAGCCATAGACGCCAATCGGCCGAGATTGGGTTGGTTTAAATATGGTTTTGGTTTCGGGGCAACATGGGTATTGAGGGGACACGAAACGGCAGGACAGGAAGATGATTTTTTTGTGAATGCTGGAGTTACCTATGATATCCCCATTGTATTTCGGTATAAAGAAAATTTAGATGGAGCGAGAATAGTGAAACCAAGGATTCACAAGTGGAATGAGTTTAATGTTGAAGCGCGCATGATTTATCGTTACGTAGGTGTCAACGCCTCCTATCGATTAACCGAATATATTAAGGGCGACTTTCCGGAATTGCCTCGTTGGTGGTTTGGTGTGAGTTTCGCGATACCCTTTGAAGATGAATAAAAATATGAAATACGTTGTTTTTTGCGGCTCGGCCGTGGGTGTTCAACCAGAGTATAAAGCGGAAGCCATTGCGCTCGGAAAAGAAATGGCCCGAAGAAATATTGGTGTTGTATATGGCGGCGCCAAGATCGGGATCATGGGCGCTGTGGCCGACGGTGCGATGCAAAGTGGAGGAGAGGTGATAGGCGTTATTCCGCATTTCCTCAATGCCAAAGAAATTGCTCACGATGCCATTACCGAAATGATTTCGGTGGATACGATGCACGAACGCAAAGCCATCATGAATAAACTCAGTGATGGCATGATTACTTTGCCCGGTGGCATTGGCACCATGGAAGAATTTTTTGAAGTCTTGACATGGGGGCAATTGGGATTACACAAAAAACCCATCGCGATACTCAATACAAATGGGTATTACGACGGGTTAATTGCGTTGTTAGATGTCATGGTGGATCAGGGGTTCCTGAAGGCCACACACCGCGAAATGATCATTGTTGACACCGACATCATGCGTTTACTCGATCGGATGTCTACTTATCAGGCACCCTCTACGGAACAGTGGATTACAGAGGAGAAGGTGTGATAGTGTGCTAGAATGCTAGTGTGCTAGTATGCTAGAGTTAGATCGTTAGATCATGAGCGATTGCGTTTCGCTAGGCGCTGTTGTTTGCGGGTGAGTTTTGAGAGCTCCAACTGCTTCTGATAGTCAGCCTCTTGTTTCTTGATTTTATCCCAATTTTCTTGTGTCATCATGGTGTATGTGGTTACCAGTGTGTAGAATAATTGAATGCTGGGTTCCTCTTCGTCGGCATTGATTACCTTGTCGAATTGATTGTAAGGAATGCGATCGTAGAAAATGGTCTTGTTTTTTTCAGCGGTTTGTACGATGAATTGTTGCTCGTATTTTTTCTTCTCAGTATCAATCGTTACGCTGGCGTCGCGACCGGCTTTCACCAAAATAGTGCTGTTGATGTAATTGTTTGCGTCGACCACTGCTTCATACGTAGCTCCGCTGTTGTAGGCGGTGTAAGACTTGTAGCGCTCCATCGGGTAGGTGCAATTGAATCCGTCAGACATGCTGCTGATGTCTAAGTGCATTTTCAATCCAGAATAGGTTTTTTCTTTAGATGCAATCACAGCCATCGCTTCTTGACGCAGTAATTCGTAATAGGTGTTCATTCCGTCAATGTTGTATTCCACTTTCACCATATCATAGATTTCGGCAAAAGCCATTTCAGAGATAATTTGATCGAGAATTTTATGATCTCTGAAAAGAACGTGGATGTTCTTTTTCATTTCAAATCCTACAGGAATTTCAATGGATTTTTTGCTGAATTTTTTCTCTTCCAATTTGTGTGCGTAGGTGGGCACCATGGATACGGCATCTATGTGAATATCGTCTTCTTTGATGCCCAATTGACCAAGGGCGTATTTCACTTGATCAATACGAATATTCATCAATGAGTCAACCTGCCAAGCATTTTTTCCGGATTGGACGGCGGCAAAGATGGCGGTATAGCTGGTGGCTTTTACATTCATCATGACTTCCGCTTTGAGCGTAACTACATTGCCATTGGTGCTATTGGTATTCACAAAGGCCTTATCTGTATTGAAGGATTGTGGATTGTTGTAGAGGTAACTGCCCGCGGCTTGAGCGAAGAGGCCTGCACTGATAAGGAGGCACAAAGCAGTAGTTAGGAGTGTGAAAAGACGTTTCATTTTGAATTGATTTTTGGATTGTTTGAGGTTCTGTACCTGTGATTTTCATCTGCGTTCATTCATTCATGGAAAAAATTGGATTTCCCCGATTATATTTGACTATGATTCGAATTTACTTAAGCGTGACTGCTTTGTTGTGGACCACGTTGATGACTGCTCAAAATACCATGACGTGGTATGCGCCAATGAATGGACAGTTGCAAGTGGATACTACCATTTGGAAAGTCGCTTATATGCATCCAACATTCTTGAATTGGGCAATGCATAATGCGGAGGTGGACAGGATGTGGTCGATTGCATCAAAAGACAATGTTATTCAAATAGGCTTTTCTAATCAATTTGACGAACTAAGTTCTGAATTCATTTCTTCATGGAGCCGCCGAATCGAGATGACAAAAAGAGACACCATCTTGAATTTGCCGGAATTCTCCTGTGCTGCCCAACGAAAAGGTCAACTCTACTTTTATCGCTCGATTAATGATCACTCAGGTTTTGTTATTTCAACAAATGTCCTGAAACACGAGGCGGAGAAAATTGAACAGTTGAAGCAGTTGTTTCAATCATTTGTTTGGGTAGAACCTAGCGCAATTGATCTCGCTGCCGGATATCCATTGCCCAAAAAAGCCAGTTACAAAGAGGATAGAGAACGAATTATCCGTGAAATATACCCACTGATACAAGACGCCGGTTCGGCCGATGCGTATAAGTTGAAAGCTGTTCCATTGGATACAGTTTGGTTTGATCAAGAGATTTTCTACGAGAAAAAGTTGGGCTTTTCTTTTCAACGGTTCGTGAATGAGTATGAGAAATTGTATAGTGAATCATTCACGAAAGAAGACCTGTATTCTCATTTTTTCGAGAAAGGACCGGATCAATTTGCTGTACTTTTTGGGCGTGTGGATCAACTCAGACCACGCCAACTTTACAAGTTCATCGACGTAAAGGGAGGGAAGCCTTTTTATACTGATCAGTGTTTGAATGATGCTTTTGCCGTGCTCAATAACGACAGTGTCTATAAATGGATAATGCCGATAGGCAGAGTAGACGGACATTTCAACGTGAATGAAATAGAAGGTAAACGTGCCCTGTACAAGAACATCTCGCCCATTTCGGGTTCCACCATCAACGCGTATTCGAGCTTTGATTTTTTCATGAATGCATCCAGTACGGCGTATGCTACCATGTATGAATACAAGCTCAAAAAAAACGAGAAACAGGCCTATTTTGAGTCTATACCCGAAGTTACGGTTGTGCCTTGCCCTGGAACTTCTGGAAAATCGTTTAAGTTGGAGGCGTTGACGTTAGATCAAAAATACGATTGGATTTATATCGCAGTACCGGCAAATGATTCAACCGAGCATTGCGGCGTGAATGGTGCATCTGAAAAATTATTTGGTGACGGTTTTGAACCCTACGGAAATGAATACGGTAATTTTACATTGAGAGAATTGCATACCCTGGGGTTTGATAACGCGACGACATCCAAAGGCATTGCGGAATACGATTATCGCAAGATGATTCCGATGACGAAGCGTTTGCTGATTTCGGATCTTATAGAGGAGGATATAACAAAGGATAAATCGAATGAATTGATTCGCGTGTGTATCTCGAATGGTGTGATTGTAAAATGGGAAATTTGGACTAAATCAAGCAAAGGTGGTTTACGGAAAGTAGGAAATACGGAAGAAGGATGGTTGACCAAACTCAAAGCATCTCAAAAAATACAAACATTGATGAACTTGTCGAAGGATGAGTATATGTGGGGTTATAAACTAGTTGTTGAAGAGGTGTCCTTGGAGGAACGCTATTGGGATGTAGTAGCTGAACCCATGGAGGATATTGCCACCGTGCCGGTAGAGATTAGAGAGGAAGAAGAAGTTGTCAGTTTCGCTGAGGTGATGCCGGAGTACCCAGGGGGAAATGATGCTTTGATGGCTGAAATTGCATCAAGTCTTGTTTATCCTGAAATAGAAAAAATGAATGAAATTCAAGGATCGGTTTACCTTGGTTTCGTTGTGGAATTGGACGGAAAAATTTCGGACATTAGAGTAATGCGCGGAGTCAAAGGCGGTCCCGGTTTGGACAAAGAAGCCATACGTGTTGTGAAAGGGTTGAAGCATTCATTTAGTCCCGCCAAAATGAATGGAAGACCTGTAAGACTTCAGTATTATTTACCGATACGATTTTCACTCGAATGAAAAATACTTCCCCCATC
>JBMOFW010000002.1:0-49511 GCA_049318685.1 Flavobacteriales bacterium | reverse complement strand
AAAGGATTCGACCAATGTGGAAGTAAATTTTGATCCTCGCGTGGAGTATAATGAGGCGGCTCACAAAGCAGGTGTTGCGAAATACAAGAGAGCAGATGCGTTGGCAACAAGCATCGATAAACAGATGGAAACATTGCGGTTCATGAAACAATCACTCAATAATGCACGGGCATCTTTGACCTATGTTCCTGATTCCTTGAAAAAAGAGTTCAAATTACTATCTGATTCTTTGGATAAAGCTATAGTTGAGGTAGAAAAATCGATTTTCGGGCCAGAGGAAGAGGTTGGTATTACTGACCAAAGCATGTATGTGATTAGTGATTTTTACACTGTATTCGGATACATTGATAATGGCAGTATGCTCTATGGTTCGAACGGTGAGGCGGCTTTCAATAAAGCTGAACAATCAGTTCTAGCTTCGAAGCTTCGTGTAAATACGCTTATCGAAACAATTTATAATCCGTGGAAAAAGACAGTGGATGCGCTAGAGCATTCGCCTGCAAAACAAATAGGGAAGCTCGATTGAGCCTCCCTATTTATTTTTTTAAAATAAAAATCTTAGCTATTCAATGTAAATCTCAATGCTACTCCGGCATTGATATTTGATGTTGGGAAAGAAGTGGAAATCTTCGGTTTGTTGATCTGATGATCATAGAACAATCGAATGCTCAATTTATCATTCACCATGTAATCAACGCTTGATTTGATGCTAAATAAACGTTGACCAGCCGTTGGTTGATTTTGATTTTCTTCAATCTTGCGAATCAAGGTGGTATTGTCACGAATGGTCAAGTCTGCACGCAAGTTGATGCTCGTGTTTTTAGGCGTGCTGAAGGGTAGTTTTGCTCGTTTTCCTCCAAACAGATTACGCACTTCAGTCAATTTATAGCCCACTCCAATAACAAGACTATTGCTCTTCGTTTCGGTGATCTGCAAATTGCTTAGACCCAGAGCCACCGTACGATCACGCTTCAACTCTATTTTGAATTGCGGATCATTGCTCTTTGCAGTCTTGATGGTCATATCAAATCCAATCAATGGAGAAAGATTCTCTGTAATGGTTACTGTGTTGATCTGATTTTGAGGAATATAATTGAGTTGTTCACTAGCATCTATCGACGTAGGCAATCCTGAAGCGTCCGAGGTGAAATTTAGATTGCGCACATAGCTGGTGTTCAACGTCGAACGATATTGGTGCGTAATATTGAATTGTTTGAAATACTTTTTTATCGAAGGTAATTTTGTTAAACCATCGTAAGTGATGCGCCAGTTTGGTTGCACCTTCGTTTTAAAAGGATTCAAGGATACTTCTCCTACATCTTGTCCGGTATAAGCCGCAATGAACGCTGGTATTACGACATTGGCGGATGTAGAACCCCAACCTTGATAATATCCATTAACGTTGGGAGTAGCTTCACCATAAGTGGCATCATTCCAACGCGCCGACGAAGCCAAACGATTTGTGAGGAAAGTTTCGAATGTGTTCGAGGTCCAACCATTGTCCACTTGGTCTTTTACAAATGCCGTTGACCAAGAATTAATCGACGCACTGAAATTTCCGGTTTCCATGGGGGATTGAAAGGTGAAAACATCTCCATTTGGATCATATCGGAAGAAGGCGTTGTTGTTGCGTCCTTCGGTGCGGTTGGCAGTCAATTCAATTTTCAAATAACGTATAGGCTCTAAATTGATTTTATAGTTCCACGTTTCGCTAAATGTTTCGTTGTACTGATTGTTCAAATAGGGCTGTTGATACAACCAACCATTATTTGCTGCTTCTAAGGCATAATTTCCGCCATTCGGATTTCCCCAGATATCTGTATTCTGTCCGCCAATTAGGAAGTCAACTCCAGGGCCGCTAAAGTCACTATCAAAGCCTCCCACCGTGGTTCGTCGATTGTAACCGGGCAATAAGATACCTTCATTCCGTGTGTAGGTGTAGTTCACGTTGCGTATCATCATCATGAAACGCAAAGCTGCATCGCCAAAATTGAATGGTTCTTTTTTATCTTCTTTCTCTTTGAGATCTTTTCCAAAGCCATCCTTATTATCGGGATTTTCCTTGCCTTTTTTGTCGTCCTTCTTTTTCTTTCCCTGATTGATTTGTTTTAATCGATCACTCTTGTTGTATAGTGTTTCGAAATTACCCTGAATGGTCCATTGCAGTTGGCGACTGTTTTGGATAGTATGTCCAAGAGTATCCTGAGTGAACGGCGCACGATCCCATCGGAATGTTCCGGTATAGCTTGCGTCCGAACTCAAGAAATCGATCAATGGAAATTTGTCTAAAGGAAGCTTGTAAGTAGCACCTACATTGTGATTATACAAAGTCGTTTCTCCAAAGTTGCGGATATTGGTCCAAACGGTGTCTTTGTATGCGTCATACCAATCTTGATTTTCACGATCGATGACCCCCCGCGGTTCTTCTACCAAGGATTGATTGCTCGCGGTATAACTGAATTTCAAATTTTTAGTCAAATCATATTTAACGGTGTATTGACGATTCCAGTTCCAACGTTTTTGAACTTGAGTGGTGATCAACATATCAGAATACAACCCCGTCAACTCGAGTGTGTTGTTTCGAATACGACTGGTTTCATAAATACGATTCATCTCCGTACTGAATGATACCTGTTTTACTCCGGGGTAGAAATTAAACTCTTTCAACCATTTCAAATAAGGTGATGTTTTGATGATACCTAGATTTTGGAATGGCTTGATTTCTTTCGGTTTATTCGAAAAACTATAATTGAATCCACCGCGATATTGTTTGTTTAATTTCCAATCGGTGTTGATGTCGCGGAAATAAGATTCATTGTAAGAATAAGAGAGCGCGAAGTTCTTAATATCATAGAAGTGCTCTTTTTTCGCATCTCCTGCACCAGCGCCTCCACCGGGCGATTTCGCACCTGGTGCCGGCGGTGCTCCTTTATCTTCTTCAGGAGCTGTTGCTGCTTTCTCTTTCGGAGAAATTCGGATTTCACTGAAGTTAATGCTTCGTAATTTGGTATAGGTCTGCGATTTTTTCTTTAATCGCCTGTCAACATTCGGAACATCTGTCAACACCACGTCGGGCTGCAAAGGACTGTATTTTGGTGTTCGCACTGTTTCAGAATAACCTACATACATGGGCAATTGAACTCCCCAGTGTTCGGGGAAAAATTTACCCATTTGCACCGTTGAGTTGGCATCAAAGCCCATCTTCGTTTCTTGTTGACGCTCTTGAACAGTTTGTTCCAAGGAACCCCAACCGGGAGTGCTTATGTTTCCAGCAACAGCTAATGTTGCAAAATCAGCCAACTGTGCATTCATGCGCGCAACGGCAGCCCATCCACCTTTTTCATTAAATTCTGATAATCGCAATTCATTCACCCAAATGATCGCACATTTAGATTTGCCGTCATCTGTTGATGAGAAGGTATTGTTGTCTTTATCAGGGTTGCGCACGCCAATCATCATCACAGTAACGTTCGCTAAATTCGGATTCCCTTTAATCGAAACGCGTGCGTTCTCAATCATTTTCGAATACTCCTGCAGAATGGAATTGGTAGTCCCGCGTTCTATTTTCAGTTGTTGCAAATCATCCAACGAAATTTCGAAATTGTTGTCCTCAGGCCAAATTTCATCATCATCATTCGTGTACCAAGGCGTGACATTCATGGGCATTTCGTACTCGTAGTAGTTTTGATCGAAATCACTACCTAGACGAATAAAGACAGTCAAGTCTTTTGAAGCCAAATCATTCTGTCCTGTCAATGCTTCCGCGTGAGCAAACATGCGAAGTTTTTTGTACTGACGCATATCAAAATTTACGTTGCGGTATGCGGCCTTTGCATTCCCATCGCGAAGGTTACATACTTCAAAAGCAAGAGCTTGCTCATTCATATTGCGCAGATTCGCGCTTGCTACGTCTTGCTCACGAATAATTCCGGGCGGTACTACATATGGCACTGGCTCACGATTGCCATTTTCTTCAATATTTACAGCGGCGATATTGAAGATGGTCTCATCATCGTCATTGGGTTCGAGTTCTTGAGGAGCATCAAGCGAACTATAGTATTTTCTCCATTCTCCACGCACCAATTCGAGTCGCGCGAATCGGAGGGTCACTTCTTGATCCCATCCTTTCATGAACATACGGATGTAGCGTATAGAACGAAAATCCGAAATACTTCCGAAGCTAGTTTCCCAATCCTGAATCGGAATTTTGAATTGATACCAACGTATCTCACGTTCTTCACCGTTGGCGGTTTCTTTGGTCGTTACAAAACTATCGGTGATGTAATTTTCTCCAATATTATTTTCTCCCAAATCGCCTGGACGAAGACTTACCTTGTATTGAAAATAACTTTCAATAGTGTTGAGTGTAATGTCTTGGTTGATGTCTTCTGTGTTGGGTATGGTTGTAGCCGTAATCGGATAGCCATCAGGTGTTGAGGTATTGGCGTTGCCCTCATATGAATTGTAGCGCTCGTAGCGATCAATCGTACTGAGGCTTGCAGCATCGGCGCTGCTACTGCGGAAGTAGGCGTAGTCATCGGCAGATGGATCCTGCGCGATGGAAGCATAAGCGTCTGCCGTTAGCGAAGATTGAATAGAGGCGAGCCATGGGGCAAAGAAGGATTGTTCCTCAGCACTATTCAATCCGTCAATACCAATATCTTGTTGCGCATAGTTTCCAGTGGAGTTATCAAATGCGTTGACCACGTTGAATGTCGCCGGATCAGGATATACTCCCCAAGTACTTTGAAGTGTTGGAAGGTCATTGTTATCTGTTGGATAGCCATTTTCAAAACTCAATTGTGAGTCGTTCAACACGTCTTCAGAAACGTTTCCTAAATTGAAATATAAATCACCACCGCTTAGGTTTTCTGAATCCTCATTGAAAGGATCCATTAACCAAAATTGGATGAATTGTACGTTGGATGTTTCAAAGTCTGTTGTGGTCAAAGAACGCTGGATTCCTCCCCAACGGCTTTCGGGTGAAGCAAGTGAACCATCTGGATTCAATCCGGCAGAAACTGTTGTGCCCTCTGGTCGATCGTAGTTGTAAGGTCCACGAACTGTAGGTCGGAAGGTCAAATCGAGCGTAGCGATATTGGGTGGTGTTCCCGGAGGCAACTCGCGATTCGGGAATACTTCGCTTTCCAATACTTCACGCATTCTGTGATCACTTTGCATATCGGCGTCTACGTTTGGAGGAGTCAGCGAATTCGCGCGATAGAAGAGTGGATCGATAACATACCAACTCAGTCGTGCACGGTTGTATCCGTAGATCAAACTATCTTCAAAGGCTCCTTCAGGAAATAGTCCTCCTGGTGTGGATTGCATTTTTGGTGTACTGGCCAAGAACCATTGATTCAAGGAACGCAAATCGATAACACTCTGGCTACCTTCAAAGTCATCGACATACGCATTACCTGTTTTGGAAATCGCTCGACTATGACCAGGGAATAATTTGGCAACTTCACCACTAAACGAAATGGATGATTTTTCTTTTGTGTCAATCAAGGGTATTCGATCTACCAATTGGGTTAAAAAAGGAGTGTCTTTCTGAAAGTTGAAATCTCCACCGACTACAGTATTGTTCACTGGCTCTTCACCAGCATTGACTTTTTGCGTAATTGGGCGTTCACGCAAGTTCAACACCGTGGCCCCCGCAGTGAAATAATCATTAAATTGATAATCAAAACGACTTCCAATCATCGTCTTGAACTGCATATTGAAAAGCGAATTGCTTTCTACTGAAATATTGATGGCTTGTCCACTTGAAAGGACGCCTTCATTCAAGATTTTTACACGCCCAAGATTGTAGTCCACGGTATAATCAGTTCCTTCTTTCAGCGCAATACCGCCCGCCGTAACACTGACAGATCCCTGCGGAATATTCAAAGAGTTCAGTGAAATTTCGCTGCCTGATGCGCTTTGGTATTTTCCTTTAATCTTGAAACGATTCAAGTTGGGAAATTGGACTTGTGCGGCGGTCTTTGTGGAATCATAAAGTGGTTGATACACAATTTGTGAAATCATTTGCTCAGCTTCGGGGGTGTTTCCTAACCCCTCTGTAATTTTATCTGCCAAATGACTTCCAAATGGCTCCACGTTTGGGAAGAACACGCGACCGCTTTGAGCATCAATCAAACCGCCAGATGTAGCGGCATTGGAAATAAAGTCAAAAAATCCATCCGCTCCAGACATTTGCTGAGCGTCAATCCTATCGAGGTTTAAAACTTGAATTAAGAGTTTTCCATTAAGGGGATCTCGCGCAATAAAGTTCTGATCAATACCCGTGCTTGGATTGTTATAGTATACCTGTAAATCAAAATTCTCTGGAGCAATACCAAACGCGCCAAGGTTGTACACGTTTTTCATCATATTCCGCCAGAGAGGAGCCGGATTTCCATCGGTCAAACGAACAGCTGTAACCGAACTTTTAAGCAATTTCAAGATCAATGCTTGCGGTGCGGCAATCCCATCTTGTGATAAAGTACCAACTTGGTAGGTTTGACCATTTAATGTGTATTCGTAAGATACGGCGAGTACTTCTGCATTGTTCAATGCTTGTTTCAACGAAATAAATCCAAGTCGCGTATTGAACGTGTATTCTGAACTCGTCAATTTGCGTGCATTACCGATTCTCTCATAGTGAACACCTTGGCGAATATTACCGAAAGTAGAGGTGATCGCTGCGTTGGCACCGGTATAATTTAAAATGTTCTGGTCGGCGATGGCCAATTCGTAAATTCTGTTGTTTTCATTATCCGGATTTGGTACCTCCGAACCATTGAAAAGTGGGCCGATATCATAGTCTGTCGACATATACTGGTAACGCTCACCTAAGTCGGAGAAAGCGATGACGTTGCGCACATCTTGCGTGTTGGCTTGTTGGTTGACCACCCAAACTTCGATGCGCGTAATATTCACCCCGCTATTCACTACGGGCAATGCGGCTAAACTGTTGTCGTATTGATCGCGAAACCAAGTAGAAAGGAAATAGTGACGATTGGCTTCGTAGTTATCCCCAGTCAACGAGAAGTTTTGAGTTTGCGCGCCACCTTGCACGGTGATATTGCGGCGCTCTCCCTTTTGTTGTGAAAAGACCGTGGTGTTTTTCAATCGTCCCCATTGGGTTTCGATTTTACCACCAAAAAGACTTGAACTTCCTTGGATCAAAGAACCTTTCAATGGAAGGCTGACGTTACCCAATTCAATCTTGCGAATGATTTGATCTTCGTCGCCAGTATATTCCAATTTCATTTGGTTCTCAAATTCGAATGTGCTCTCTGTGTTGTAATTCACATTGAGTTTCATCTTCGTTCCAATGTTACCGACCACATTCAATTGAATTTTTTGATCAAAGTCAAACGTGGTAATGCGGCGTTGGCGCTCAGGAATACGTGGGTTTTCTGTTTTTGAGATGTTGACACCAAAAGTCAATTCCGCAGAACCTTGCGGACGAATTTCGATTTCGTTGGATCCAAAAATATTTTCGAAGCCTTCACCCCCAACTTTGATGAAAGGAGCAAAGTCTTTGCTAGATGCGGATTGAGCCTGCTGCTGCTGAATCCAATACTCTGTAACGTTTTTGGAAAGATTGAAATCAAGATATTCTTCCAACGTCATGGTAGTACGTGGACGAAAATCGATTTTGTCGCCAACTTTCTGCACTACCTCATACTCTCCTGTTTCGGAATTGTATTCGATGGTGTATTCAATATTGTCGGGTAGGGGTACTTCAATACCATTTCCCCCCTCAGACGGATTGGGATTATCTTCATTTGGCCAAATAGGCTGAATAGTAGTATCCACAACAGGACGAGCCTTGATGTGGTGTTCACTTTCAACTATTGTCGATTTAGCCCAACTGAGCCAAACCAACGATGACAGGGCAACAAAGAAACTGATCCGGGCAGCAACGGAATTCCAGTTATTCTTCACGTATTTTTAAAGTTGTTTCAAAACCTGCTTGATCAATTCTTCCAGGGAGAGGTCTTTATTGCCCTGCATTAATTTGTCAAGCAGTTTTTCGGTTTTGGTTTTATCTAGTCCCAAAGAGGACAGCGCGGCTAACGCCTCCATCTTTATTGTATTGTGCACCACGAAAACTTTTTCTAAACTTGCCTCTCCAGCTTTGTAAACCTTATCGTGCAAGTCGATGACGATTCTTTCGGCGGTTTTTTCTCCGATCCCTTTGATGCGTTTTAAACTTCCAACATCCTTAGAACCAATCACATGGCGTACTTCGTCTACACTCAAACTCGACAACACCATGCGAGCAGTATTCGGGCCTACACCACTGACAGAGATGAGTTTACGGAAAATATCCCGCTCCGCTTCATCAGCGAAGCCGTACAACACAAATGAAAAATCATTTCCATTGACATGAAAATGCGTGTAAAGGATGCATTCCGGTGTTTCGGGAAGTTTTCCGAATGTATAGAGGCTTATGTTGAGATGATATGCAATACCAGAACTGTCGATCACAGCATGCACAGGGCTTTTCTCAACCAATTTGCCTTTGATATAATGGATCATAAAAGTCTAAAAGGTTCAATTTCCACTTTTTAACTGGGCATCTACAACAGCGATTCGCACCATATTGGTAATCTCGCGCACTGAACAACCCATTTGAAGAATGTGGTAACTCTTCTTCATTCCCAATAACACCGGTCCCGTTGCATCTAGGCCGGCAATTTCTTGCAACAATTTGTAAGCAATATTTCCGGCTGCCAAGTTCGGGAATATCAAGGTATTTACCTTCATGTCACGGAGCTTTGAAAACGGGAAGTTTTCAGCGAGCATTTCACCATTGAGCGCAAAATTAGCCTGAACTTCACCATCAACAATCATTTGAGGGTATTCGCGATGGAGAATACTCACTGCTTTGGCCACTTTATTGGCATCGTCCCCACTTGCAGAACCAAAATTGGAATAACTCAACAAAGCGATTTTCGGAACAATTTTCATTTTGCCAATCGTCTCCGAAACACGCAAGGTGATTTCTACCAAATCCTCAGCGGTAGGATTTTCATTCACTGTTGTGTCAGCAAGGAAAAGAGGTCCTTGTTTGGTCTGTAAAATATACATACCACAAACTTTTTTCACACCTGGAGCCATTCCAATGGTATGCAACGCCGGACGAATCACACGACCGTAGTTGCGGGTCATTCCAGAGATCACGGCATCTGCCGCTCCGGTCTCCACCATCATGGCGGCGAAGTAATTGCGCTCACGCATCATGCGCGTGGCTTCCAGTTCTGTAATGCCTTTGCGCATGCGCTTTTGGAAGAACGCTTTTCCATACTGCTCTCTTTCATTAATGTACTTATCAACACGAGGATCAATGATCAAGACATCTCCCAAATCCAACTCCATCTCTTCAATCAAATGATGGATCTTTTCTTCAGGACCAAGCAATATAGGTATGGCCACGCCTTCATCTTTAGCAAGTTGGGCGGCTTTCAAAACTTTGATGTTGTCTCCTTCAGCAAATACTACGCGCTTTGGCGCTTTGCGAGCACGCTCGGCGATGCCGCGAGTCAATACGTTGTCGCGACCCATTCGGTTGAGCAACTCGCCGCGGTATTGATCCCAATCAGTAATAATGTTGCGGGCCACGCCGCTATCAATAGCCGCTTTGGCTACAGCCATCGACACTTCTGCAATCAATCGTGGGTCAAGTGGTTTTGGAATAATGTATTCAGGTCCAAAACTTAAGTGCTGAAGATTATATGCTTCTGTTACTTCTTCAGGAACAGGGGCTTTTGCTAAAGCGGCCAATGCACGAACGGCAGCCAATTTCATTTCATCATTTATACACGTGGCACGCACATCCAATGCACCTCTAAAAATAAATGGGAATCCAAGAACATTATTCACCTGATTGGCATGGTCACTGCGCCCTGTAGCCATGATGATATCAGCACGGGTAGCCATAGCTATATCATAATCAATCTCGGGATTTGGATTGGCAAGAGCGAAAACGATAGGATTCCAACCCATCGACTTGATCATTTCTGCCGAAACGATATTGCCTTGAGAAAGACCTAAAAACACGTCTGCGCCTACCATGGCTTCGGCCAAAGATTCGAATGTAGCTGAGGTGGCGAAGCGGCGTTTGCGATGATCCAAGTCTTCTCGAGAATCTGTAAGCAATCCCTTGCTGTCAAACATAAACACATTCTCTTTCTTGGCTCCAAGCTTGATCATCAAGTCTACACAACTGAGTGCCGCGGCACCGGCGCCGCTGACCACGATTTTAATCGAACCAAACTCTTTTCCCGCAATTTCAAGAGCATTGATCAAGGCTGCACTGGAAATAATGGCCGTGCCATGTTGGTCATCGTGCATTATTGGAATCTTGAGTTCCGCTTTTAAGCGTTCTTCGATTTCGAAGGCTTCTGGAGCTTTGATGTCTTCAAGATTAATTCCTCCAAACGTAGGAGCGATATTTCTCACTGTTTCCACAAAACTATCAATGTCTGTGGTATCTACCTCGATATCAATACTGTCAATATCAGCGAAAATTTTGAAAAGCATACACTTTCCTTCCATCACTGGTTTGCTCGCTTCAGGACCGAGATTACCCAATCCTAGAATCGCTGTTCCATTCGATATTACACCAACCAAGTTGCCTTTGGTGGTATACTTATAAACGTCTTCTGGGCGCTCCGCAATCGCCAGAACGGGTTCGGCAACACCGGGTGAATAGGCAAGTGCCAAGTCGCGCTGCGAACTATGCGGCTTTGTCGGGACGATCTCCAGCTTTCCCTTCCTGCCCTGTTCATGATAATCCAGGGCTTCTCCTTTGCGTATATTGGCCATAATGGGTTGATTAAAAACGAGCGGCTAAAATACTCCGCATCACTCAAAGTAGGGGAAATAAAAAACGGCCATTCAAACGAATGGCCGTTAATATTTTTTTAATCAATGATTAGTGGGCGATAACCAGCTTTTTCATAACTGAAGCTTTACCATTCATTTGAATAGAGTATAGATAAACACCGCTTTCAAAGTCAGCTGCATTGATTAAAAATATTCCATTTTTCGCCGTAATCACGGTTTCTTTCACAATAGATCCAACCATGTTGTAAATAACAAGCTTGGCATTTTCCGGAGCGGTTTGGAAACTATAAGAAATAGAACCGATGCTGCGAACAGGATTTGGAGAAACTTCACTCAACTCTACATCGAGTGCATTTCCTTCTCCAACACTTTGTTCACAATCAACGCAGTAGTGAACTTCTTGACAAGTTTCATCTGCCGTATTGGCCGCGTCAAAGAAGCAATATTTGATGATGGCTTCACCTGCGTTGTTTTGAGGACGATAGTGGGCGTAAAATGTATTGTTCACGTCGCCTGGATTCATATCCTGACTAACAGAAAGGGGAGAAATACTGGTTGTTTCATCGAAACAAACGCCCCAACAAAAATAGTTGACTGTCCCCGAAACGTTTTGCATAATGACACGCTTCGCGCGCACCTCAATAAAAGCGCTTCCAATGTTTTCAACACCCCATTCAGCAACCAACTCTCCAGTTGCGCCAAGATCGGCTACAGTCCCGAATACATCGGTAACGGGCTCAATCAATCCAAGGCTTTGAGAATATCCGGTGAAGGTGCTAAGTGCGAGTGTAATAATGAGTAAATGTTTTTTCATTGCATCGTGTTGTTTGTTCAAAAATACGATATAGTTCCAATTTACCCTCAAATAATTCCTTTTAAGGATTGGGTTTTTAAATCGATGAATTTAACAAATGGGTGATGCCCCAAATCCATCCTTGACAACTTAGCTTTACCATTTTATTAAGAATAATGTGAGTGAAGTCTGAAAAATTCATATAACTTGCACCCTCACAATAGAAAATAAACAAACCTTTTAATCCAATGAAGAGAATTTTACTCGCACTTGCGACAATTTTTTCAGTAGGAGCTGCAAACGCTCAATTGGCCTCTGGTTCTTTGGCACCTGATTTCACAGGTACAGACCGTGATGGCATCACTCACAACTTGTATGATTATTTGCAACAAGGGTACACTGTTGTAGTTGACGTGTCAGCTGCATGGTGCGGTCCGTGTTGGAGCTACCACAACAGTGGCGCATTGGAAACTTTGCATGCAGACCATGGCGTAGCTAACGGTGGTAACGTAATCGTTCTTTTTGTAGAAGGAGAATCTCAAAATACTGACGCTCAAATTACCGGTACTTCTGGTGCTGGTGCTTTGTTCACACAAGGTGACTGGACCGCCGGTACTGAGTATCCTATCATCGACGATGCTAGCATTGCTGATTTGTTGCAAATTGCTTATTTCCCAACAGTCTACACAATATGTCCTAACGGTATTGTTACCGAAACTGGCCAAATCTCAGCTGATGCACATTGGACTTTCATCCAAAACAACACATGTCAAACTGTTGCTGCAGACGATGCTACCGCTATCAACTATTCTGGTGATATCGTGACTTGCGGTGATGCTGATTTGTCATTCCAATTGGCTAACCTCGGTACCAATGCGTTGACTGCTGCTACTATCACAGTAACTGGTGTTACTCCAACGATCACTTACAACTGGACTGGTAACCTCGATCAATTCGAATCTGAAATGGTTGACCTCGGAACTGGTACAGTAACTGGTAACGTAGTCATTTCTGTTAGTGCTACTGGTGACGGTGTTGCATCTAACAACGCGTTGAATGCGGATATCGCTTTGGCTGAAGAGGCTACAACTCAAGTTGTTGTTGAAATGACCACTGACCAATATCCTTATGAAATCACTTGGGATATCAAGAATGAAAATGGAACTGTAGTTGCTTCTGGCGGTCCTTATGGTACTAACACCACTAGCGCTCAAGCTGTAGTGGATGTGTATGAAACGCACTTCCTTCCTGCTACAGGCTGCTATTCAATGACTGTATATGATGCTTATGGTGATGGTATGCACGGTGCACTCTACACAGGTGGTTCAGATGGATACATCAAAGCTTATGGTATCGACGGTGGTAATTATATGACCGCATTCCTTGATCATGATGGTTCTTTTGAATATACATCAATTGTTGCTGCCGCTAGCGTAACTTCTACTGTTGGTGTTGAAGAAATGAACGCTACTGCGTCTTTCGGTGTTTATCCAAACCCAACTTCTTCAATGACAAACGTAAATTACACGCTTGCTTCTGAAGCAACTGTAACTATTGAAGTAGTTAACATGCTCGGCGAGCGCGTTGTTTCTGTAAACAAAGGCACTCAACAAGCTGGTACTTACAACAACCAAATCGACTTCAGCAATTTGAACGCTGGTATCTACATGATCAACTTCAACGTTGATGGTGTAGTTTCAACTACTCGTTTGACTGTTGCTAAATAATTGAATCAATTTATTTGATTGAAGAGCCCTCCGTCATTGACGGAGGGCTTTTTCTTTTCATAGCAAATCAAGAATCGAAAAATATCCTTTTTTGGTACAATCATTGACTTGCAGAATTCAACTAAATTGCACCATTAATTTATTTCTCATGAAAAAATTTGCGTTACTCCTTTTTGCAGCTGTTTCTGCACTCATCACTGAAGCCCAAGTGGCCAAGTTGCCGAGCGTTCAATTGAAAGACTTAAGCGGAAATACAATTGACACAGGTACACTGAGTAATGATGGCAAACCAATCGTTATATGTTTTTGGGCAACATGGTGCAGCCCTTGCAAAAAAGAGCTCAATAACTACGCAGAACTTTATGATGAGTGGCAAGAAGAAACAGGTGTAAAAATAATCGCCGTATCGATCGATGATCAACGCAGTGTTAGTCGCGTTGCCCCATATGTGAATAGTGTTTCATGGGACTTTACAGTGCTTTTGGATTCCAATAAACAGTTTGCTCAAGCCCTCGGTGTAAACAATGTGCCACACACATTTCTCGTGGATGGCAAAGGAAACATCGTTTGGCAACACAACAATTACGCAGAAGGCGACGAAGAAGAATTGCATAAAGAACTTTTAAAACTTAAATCTTAACCGATTTTTGTTTTTCAATAAACAGCAGAAAGCCCTCGTTAGAGGGCTTTTTTATTGCTAATTTGCGGCTTCATTAGTCCAATGCTTTTTCGTATGAAATATTCACTACTGACCTTTGCTTTTTTATTCACGTTTTATGCCCTGGTCAATGCACAAGAAAATCAACCCATTCAAGGCCAACTGCACGGTAATTTTCAATTACTGTGGCAACAGTATACGCGTGATTCGTTGATCGGTGCGCAAGTGCCTCCTGCGAAAACGGCACTCAACGGCTTCGGTAATTTCAATTATACATACGGTAAGTTTACGGCCGGTGTGCGCTTCGAATCCTACATGGATGCTATTCAAGGATACTCTGTGGGTGGTCGCTACAAGGGTACGGGTATTGGACACCGCTACGCACGATACAACAATGATGGTCTTGATATTACGGTAGGAAATTTCTATGAGCAATTTGGTTCGGGGCTTTCTTTCAGAACTTATTGGGAACCGAACTTAGGGATAGACAACGCAATGGATGGTGCACGCGTGATATTCACGCCATTTCAAGGTGCAACTGTAAAAGCCATTTATGGTCATCAACGACTGGCCTTTGATTCGCGATTGATTAATTCTGAATCATTGCTTCGCGGAATTGATGGTGAAATACACTTGAATGACTTTTTTGGTTCAATGAAACGCATCATTACTAAATCCGATTCCGCGACGTCTACTTTTGCCAATGCGAAAACAAAAATAATTTTGGGAGGAAGTTTCGTCAGCAAATACCAAGAAACAGGAAACTTTGTGATTGATTCTCTTTTGCTTACTTATCCTCAAAACGTGGCCGTTACTGCAGGAAGAGTAAACATTGTGCATGGTCCTTTTACCTTGTTTGCGGAGTATGCTTATAAAGCCAATGATCCAAGTAAAGACAACGGTTATATCTACAAAAATGGGGAAGCTTTCTTTGCGAGTGCTTCGTTTAGCAAAAAAGGAATTGGTATCAATGCTGCGGCGAAAGTGATCGACAACATGAGTTTCCGTTCTGAACGCGATGCCGCACTTTTTGATCTTCCGGTCAACTACAATCCTGCTATTACAAAGCAGCACACTTACAATTTGGCTGCTACGCTTTATCCATACGCTACTCCTGTTACCGGTGAGTCGAGCTTCATGGCGGAGGTGTTTTACACCATTCCCAAGGATTCAAAATTGGGCGGGAAATATGGAACACAGATTTCGGTCAACTTTGCTGCCGCAAATAGTTTGGACAAAAAGGCGTTGGAAGGCGCAGATGGCGCGATCTACGGATATGAACGTGCCTCTTTTGGATTCGGAGAAGATAAGTATGTGCGCGACTTCAATTTGGAGATTAAACGCAAACTCAATAAAAAATGGTCGGTAGCAGCGACCTATTATTACTTGGAGTTCAATACACTCGCTACGCCAGTTACCAATGATTTCAAGGGTTTGGTTTATGCCGATATTCAAGTGGTTGAGATAAATTACAAGTTGACACCAAAAAATAATTTCCATTTGGAGTTGCAAGCCCTTCAAACCGAGCAAGACAAAGGTGATTGGGGCACCGTTTTAATGGAGTACACGCATTCTCCCCATTGGACTATGGCCATACTGGATCAATACAATTATGGCAACACGAATTCTGATAAACGCATTCACTATCTTTTTGGAACCATTGGATACATCAATGGTGCAAATCGTATCACTCTTGGATATGGAAAGCGTCGAGAAGGAGTATTCTGTATAGGCGGCGTCTGTCGCGCTGTGCCTGCTACCAACGGTTTTGAACTTTCTATTTCAAGCACTTTTTAATCGTATTTAGAAAATGAACATCATGAAAAAATACAGTTGGATTCTAACCATAGCCATACTTTCAATTTTGGCGAGTTGTTCGGATACGGAAGATTTGATCATTGAAATCAATAATCAGTATCTCGAGTCGGTTTACGGTCCTGCGCCCACGTTTACTTCAGTTGAGAATCCAGAGAAGAATGCGTTTATGGAAGAATTTACTGGCCATCTCTGCGGATTTTGCCCTCCGGCGACTGCGCAAGCAAACGCTTGGGATGCCACCTTGGGCGAACGCTTGGTGTTGATGAGTATTCACGCCGGTACTTTGGCTTCTGTGGGCGCTGAACCGTTTGAAAATGATTACAATACAGAAGTCGGAGATATTTATTGGGGGCAGTTAGAAGGTGGTTTTAATCCAAGTGCACGTGTCAATCGAGTGACAGGTGTGGCCAATGCTTATCCATTTGCGGATTGGGAGACCATGATCAATGAAGAGTTGGCTGAAGAGCCGCAAGCCGCGCTTCAACTTCAAGCCAATTATGTTTCTGAAGACGGTATCCTCAACATTCACGCACATACTGAATTTTTGGAAGCGTTGCCCAATTCATATAATCTCGTGGTTTATGTCGTAGAGTCGCACATCATTAGTGCGCAAGAAGATTACAATCAAGATCCTACTGAGATTTTGGATTATGAGCACAATCATGTGCTTCGTGATGCTGTGACCGGCGCATTTGGTTTGCCCATCGCTTCTGCCCCTGTGGAGGGAGAGCAAGCGCTGAAGTCGTTTAGTTATAAAATGAATGAAAACTGGAATGCCTCGAACTGCACGGTGATTGCGATTGTTGTGGATAATGTAAATGGTGAAGTACTCAATTCGGTTGAATTTGAACTCTAATGCAATGAAGTTAAAAAGCTCCTCAAAATCCAAGTTCTTGTTCTTGTTCTCGTTCTTGTCCTCGTTCTTGTTCTCAAAATCCTCCTTAGCACAGGTTGATTTTACCGGAGGTTTGATGGTTGGTGGCGTGACTTCTCAAATGAGTGGAGACGCGCTTGCTGGCTGGGATAAGCTCGGAGTAACGGGAGGTGGATGGATTCACATGGATTTCAATGGAGTAATGGGCACATACTTGGGATTGCAATACATCAACAAAGGGTCAAAGAAGCAAGCGGATCCTGACAATGGCGATAATAATGTTTTTGCTTTTCGGTTGAATTACATTGATATGCCGCTGATGCTTACTTATTCTAAATCGAATTTCCGAATTGGGTTAGGTCCAAGTGTGGGCGTTTTGGTTTCTCAGAAGGCGGTGTATAATGATATCTCGTATGAGCCCAATCCAAAATTCGAGACCCTCGATTTAGCGGGCATATTTTCTATCACCTATCAGCCGGAAGGAAATATTGGTTTTGAGCTTCGAGGCGGCACGAGTATCATTCCTATTCGTCCGGCACCCGCGGTAGTCAATAAATTGTCCTATTACGAACAAGGAAATTACAACCAATGGATGCAAATAGGCATTCAGTATCGGTTTTAGTAGGAATTATTTGCCGAGTCTTTTTTCGTGAAAATAGAGTGGCAATAGATCGCGAATTTGATCAACAATAATGATTTCACCTTCCGCTCCTTGCATGATAATTTTTATGGGCGAAAGTTGCTTTATTTCATATTCAAGCATGGCTTGTCTGCATGCTCCACACGGTGTTACCGGTTGATTGGTAGTAAAATCAACCGATGAAGCAGTGATGGCAATAGCAAGAATTTTTTTGTTCGAATGATTGGCACCTGCCCAAAACATGGCCACACGCTCTGCGCACAAACCGCTTGGATAAGCCATGTTTTCTTGATTATTCCCTTTTACAATGGTTCCATCTGAAAGGAGCAATGCTGCGCCAACTTTAAAACGACTATATGGACTATACGCATCATTGCGTGCGATATGCGCATGTTCCAACAGTGTGCGGTCAACTTCGGGTAAATCATCGATGGCTTGTATTACTTGCCATTCGAAAATAAATTGCTGTTTCTTCATCGCATTAAACCTAGTCAAAAAAATGACGTCATCGTGCTGTTAAAGGTAACATTGACGTTACATTTGTTTACCTGTGAGCCAAATCTCTGATATATTAAATTCATTTTCGCCCATTTCATTAGTGGAAATGGAAGGAGTAGAATTGATGAACCGCACGGACACGAAATTTATGATTAGTGTTGTGGATCTCATTTCGATACTCCAATTGCTTCCGTCTTCTTATCGTGTACTTGAGGTGAATGGTGTGAGGCAAAGTGCTTATGAAACATTATACTACGACACTCCAGATTTTCTTTTTTATCGACGCCACCACAATGGAAAAAAGAATCGATACAAAATTCGAAAAAGAAAATATGTCGAGAGCAATCTTACATTTTTGGAAGTAAAGTTCAAAAGCAATAAAGATCGCACAATTAAAGACCGCACTAAACTGGGATTGATTGACGAGCCATTAGAATTAAATCAGAAGGAGTTTATTGAAGAAGAAACCCATCTTGGTTTGGACTTGGAAGCCAAGTTGTGGAATGCATTTTCCCGAATTACTTTAGTGAATCAAGAAGTACCGGAACGATTGACCATCGATTGTAATCTGAGTTTTTCGCAAGGCAACAACCACATGTCAATTGAGGACTTGGTGATTTGTGAAGTAAAACAAGAAAAGCAAAATCGACATTCGCCGTTTATGCGTGAAGTGAAACGCAGATTGATTCGCCCAGATAGCATTAGTAAGTATTGTCTCGGAGTTACACTGTTGTATCCGGAGATTAAATCCAATAATTTCAAAGCAAAAATTTTAAAAATAAGGAAGATAAAAAATGGAATGGTTGCATAGCTTGGCATCGATCTTCGATCTACAAATTCAAGATACTTTGTCATCAGTTGTTGAAGACGCGGCTGAGATGAAGGATAAGTTTAAACCTCTAGGAGGCATAAAATTGGCCAATTGGGAAGACTTTCTCGGTTTGGTTATTCGCTTGACTTTGCACCTTGCGTTCATTTTTGTTTTAGTCAGGGTTATCTATTATCCCATTGCAAAGCGCAAGGACTTTTTATTTACTTATTTTCTCTTTTCGATTTCTATATTCCTGATGTGTTTTTTGTTGGAAAGTGTCAAGCTTGAAATGGGATTTGCGTTGGGTTTGTTTGCCGTATTCGGAATTATTCGATATCGCACAGATGCAATCCCGATTAAAGAAATGACTTATCTCTTTATCATTATCGGAATGTCGGTGATGAATGCCTTAATCAATAAGAAGATTTCTTTGTTGGAATTGTCTTTTGCCAACGTGGTCATCTTGGGTACTACGTATGGATTGGAAAAGGTTTGGCTTCTCCGACATGAATCTCAAAAGATTGTGATTTATGAAAATATTGAATTGATTCAACAAGGACGACGTCCCGAACTTATTGCGGATTTACAGCATCGGACGGGAATTAAAGTAAATCGCGTAGAAGTAGGTAAAATTGACTTCTTAAGAGATACCGTCATGCTCAAGATTTACTTCTATGAAGATGAGCAACCCGGTCAAATAGACGATACTTTCTCAACAGGCTTTAATAGCTAGATCTTGAAAATGAGTGCAACGGCATAGGCGTTGACGCCCTCTTCACGACCAACAAATCCCATTTTCTCGGAAGTGGTTGCTTTAATTGAAATTTGATCTTCACGAATATTGGCCGCTATGGAAATAGCGGCCTTCATTTTTTCTGCATGTTTCATCACCTTCGGTCGTTCGAGGCAAAGCGTACTATCGATATTGGATATTTCCCACCCATTTTCACGGACGAGGGCACATGTTTTTTCCAATAAAATTTTAGAGTCAATGCCTTTGAAGTCCGAAGATGTATCGGGGAAATGTTGACCTATATCTCTTAAGGCAGCCGCGCCAAGAAGGGCGTCACAAATGGCGTGCAGCAATACATCAGCGTCGCTGTGCCCTAACGCTCCTTTCTCATGAGGAATTAAAACTCCACCAAGCCAGAGCTCACGACCTTCAACCAATTGATGTACATCATATCCAAAACCTACCCGAATATTCATCATTGATTATTCAGGAGTTTCTTCTGTTTCTGTACTTTTTTTCAAGTCACTTAATGCTAAACGCAAAGTGAATCGCAAAGTATTGGCCAACGGATTGTTTTGTGTAGTGCTAATCAAATAAGACATGTCGATGGTCAATACCTGATATTTCAAACCAGCACCCAACGTGATGTACTGACGATTTCCTTTAGAGAAATGTTCGTAGAAATAACCTGTGCGAAAAGCGAATTGTTGGTCATACCAATATTCAAAACCACCGCCGATATTGATTTCTCTTAATTCTTCTTTAAACACGCTTCCGCTTTCAATTTCGCCTGTTTCTGGATTGTATACACCAGGAGCGTCAGAGAAGGATTGCAGCATACCTTGTGCAGTGCCTACATCCGCAGATTTTCCTGCTAAAAGATTTCCATCATTATCATAAATGGCTGGTGTCGGAACAAGAAGTTTGTTGAAGTCAACCGTGAATCCCAATTGGTTGTAATCATCCAAATCGAGCATCAACGAAGTTCCCAATTTCAAATTCGTCGGAATGAAGTCACGTTGATCCGTGTTGGTGTATTGCATTTTAGCACCAATGTTTGAAATATTGAAACCAAAATTCAATGTTGCAGGAAGATCCCCAATTTTCATTTTATCATTGGTGTAGAATCCAGATACATCGACAGCAAATGAACGTCCCGGTTTAGATTCAGCGCCGGCTACAGGTGTTCCGCCAGTTAAATTGGAGTTTACAAACCGGGCTGCAATACCCCCGCTAAAACGCTCCGATAAACGCTGTGCAAAAGACATGTCGAGCGCAAATTCAGCTGGTTTGAAATCGCGCAATGGTGCGCCTGTTTCATCGGTGAATGAGATTTTGCCTAAGGTAAAGTAGCGCAATGACCCACCGATCCCTTGATTTTTACTCAGTTTTTTACTAAAACTCAAATATCCCAAATTCATATCATTCACCAATGCACGAAGCCATGGTGAATATGAAAAACTGAATTCCAAATCTTCCTTGAGATAGGCCAATTTAGCGGGATTCCAATGAACGCTATTGGCGTCCGGGCTAATGGCAACGCCTGCGTCCCCGATCGCTCCAGAACGTGAATCGGGTGCAATCATCAAAAAAGGAACGGCAGTGGTAATCGTATTGAGCTGCACTTGTTGAGCGCGTTCGGTCTGATTATTCAATTGTGCCTTGGCACCAAAACTTCCGATCAAAATAAGGGCGGAAGCAAGAAAAAGCGATTTATACATGTTGCCTAATTTATAGGGAGTGCAAATATACGTAATGCACTCCATAAGGTTTCTATTTGAGAATGACAAGCTTTTCAATGGCTTCGCCACGTTGACCGGTTTCATTCATCACTTCTATTTTATAAACATAAACTCCTTTTCCGATGCGGTCTCCGTAATCATCGGTGCCATCCCATGCAATGCCTTCACTGCGGTAACCCGCTTGTTTCACCTGTTGATTAATGGTTTTCACTAGTTTTCCTCCCACGGTGAAAACTTGAATTCGCACATCGAGAAACTCACAAGGTTGATTGTGCTCAAAGAAAAACTCTGTGTGAGTTGTAAATGGATTGGGGTAGTTTAAGACATGTTCGAGCGCGATACCGGCGTCATCTGCTACCACAAATTCAATCGTCGTTTCGGACGAATTGTTGTGGATGTCCCAAGCCTTCAAACGAAGGGTATGGCTACCTGTGGCTATTGTGGGCATTTGATATCGAACCGTTCCGCTTTTGTAGGTGTCTAAATCCGCTTCGTAATAATCGTTCAATCGAATTGGATTTTGCGTGTCTTCGTCGAGCACGGCAATGAGGTCGTGACCGATTCCGTTGCCCACAGTGTTGATACCATTTTCATCTTTCAATTGCGCCAACAATATGGGTTTGGTGTCGGTGATGCCTCCGCTGACAAATGTGCTGTCATTGAGAAACAAATCAATCGCTGGTCCTACGGTATTCAACTGCGCACCACTGAGCGCACTGCCAATTAAAAAGTCTTCATTGAATCCATGAGCATCCACATTGCCAGCCACCGCATAATAGCTCACACGCGCTGAATCAACAGTATAGTTGATGTCGTAAGGAACAACAAATCGGAAGGAGAAATCTCCAGCGGTGACGGTAGCTTTTCCTTTGTAGAGAATTTTATTGAATGTGGTGTAATTCTGAATATCACCTCCATCGTTATTTTGTGTTTCTACATAAGAGGCCTTATCGTATACAGATGGATAAACGAAACCATTGAAATCGGTGAGTTTATTTCCATCGGCGTCACCCACAAATCCTGTGAAAACGACTTCTTGCAATGCTTTCAACGTGTCGGTGAAAACGGTCATTTCAGTTTCATTGATATGTGTAGTGTACACGTATTTTTCGGGATAACGCATGCGCAAAGCAGGGTCGCCAAGCAAACTGAAATTGGGTTTACTACTGTTGGATAACCCAACTCCATTTTTTGTGAGCATATTGATTTTACCCAAGGTCAAATCAGAAATGGTTTCATCTTCGAAGGCAACTGCGAAAAATGCTTCATCCAATTCGCGATTGGCTCCTGAAGTCACGATGCGAGTTGTGGTCAACATGGCGATGGCTCCTCCACTCGGATTGTTAATCAATATTTCTCCGGCGGTCACTTCGCTAGGGTCATCAAATCGAGCCAGCTCGCATGTGGCAGTGAGAAATACGGGCAGCCTGTTAAAATTGGTCCAGCCGCTAATTGTCGGAATGTTGAGTATGCGTTCATGAGCGAACCCTTTGTGTCCTCCATGTCCGATATAGGTTACAAGTAAAGAACCGTTTTGTACGCGTTGCTTGATGGCTTCAGCTCCTTCGTTGTATCGCTCACCACCAGGCGTCACGGTTTGCTTAAACGCATCCATGTATAATTTCACCAAGTCATAGGAAGGATGGTATTTCGCCACAGAATCGGCCATATCATCAGACGTTTCTAAATGTACCTGCTCGAAGGGCAATCCATCACCATCTTGGTCGTCGGAAATGAATGTTAGAATATTGCGCCACTGACCGAATGAAGATTCGGTTTCGTCTCCGATACAGTATGCATCACCGTTCGGACTTGTGTTGGCAGCCACATAGCCTTTTAGTTTATTGACATAGGCCTCAGCTTCTGAAGCATTGGAAGCGGGAATACGACCAATGCCGCAATCCAATTTGTTCGAAGCAGCGCCATTTTCGTTGTCGTCTAGACAGACATAATAATCGTCGCTGACATAAGAACTTAATGGTGAAATGCTGTTGTTGCTTTCAAAGACCATCACATTGTAACCTTGTTGTGCAAGCAAACCTTTGTTGTTGAGGTAGGTGCCATCCCCAAAAAGGAGCAATTCTTTTGGTGCGATATTTTCGTCACCAGCGGCGCGATCGTAGAGCATTTTCATCAACATGCGAAATGCAACGACATCGGGATTCCCTGAAGAGAATTCATTGTAAATCTGTTCTGGTGTAACTATAGCCACTGTCCACCCTTCGTTGCTGTGAATGTCTGCTATTTGTTGGGCATATGATGCGTGCTTGGGTGCTGTGATGATGACCAAATCAATATCATTTAGTGCATGCAAATCTTGGTTAGCTACAGCTCCTTTTGGGGTAGGGGTGAGGTATCCCGAATTGGTGAAGGCGATAAACTCTTTTAAGTCAGAAGTTTCTGCTTTCCAAGTGATGGTAGCACCAAGGGTAAAATTGATTTTTTGGGGTTGAAGCGGATTGCTCACATCCCAAATGGCATAGACAGCCGCTGCTCCTCCCAATTGAAACTCACTGATGGATCCAGCACTGATGGTGCGGGCATCGCGAAAACGCAGTTGATTTCCAGCCATCGTCAGGTTGCGGATGGCATTTACGCGCATATAGTCGATCCAACCTTGCGATTCAGAATTGAATTTGGCGAAATTGACGGCCACTGAAATACTATTGCCGGTTGGGTTGAAATTAACTGAACCACTTTCAATATCTGCGACTGAACTCGTCGTGTTGTCGAATACGGGAGAAGAAGCCGTGGATACGGGTGTGCCTGCTACGTTAAAGGTAAAATTCGATGCTCCTCCAATGGACCGGATAGCAGCTTGATAATCAAATCGACCTGTGCCGCTGACCAAGTTGGGCATACTGAATGTGTAAGTAGCACTGGTGTTTATTTCGAATGCGTCGCCTAAAAACTCACGACCTGATTTGGCGATGTTGTATTGGTCGTTTTCGATGTATTGGTAGTCTTGAAAAGTGTTGACAGTCTGGGTAGCGGATGCACCGGGTTCGGAGTAGTTGCTGATTCTTAAAGGATCTGTATCATCGATTCTGATGAAATAGAAGGCCGAATCTGAGTAATAGTTTTTGTTGTGCGCCCAATAGGATGTTTCTCCTGAACCGGTCAATGTCCAAGTGTCCGGTCCTTTTCCATAGAAAAGAATAAAATCATTGTTTCCAAACGAGCCATCAGATTCTCCTTCAATGTAGATGGCATTTTTTTGAAGGTCGTCGCTGCGATCTGCGCTATTGTCTTCTGGAAGGAGTGATCCACCGTTGCCATAAATGTTGATCTGTTGAGGATTGATTGTAGAAGCGTCGATTCCCAGAGAAGTAAGGAGATTGCGATCAATTTTATAAACACCGTCGCGGGCTATGGCCATTTTATACCAAGTTCCGGTAGACAATTGGGAATGTTCTGCAAAAGATAAAGTTCTGTTGGATGGTTTCGTACTATCGCGAACGTCCACCTCAAGGGTGAATGACGTCAGTCTTTCGATGTTTCCATTGTTTAAACGAAGAGGTAAAACGCTGACAACGAGGTAGAATTGATTGTCTCCAGGGTAGACTTGGGTGGTGATTTGCCAATCTGTTGTCAATTGGCGTCGGATCGCCTCGCTTAAAATATTTTGGGGGCAAGATGTAACCTCTTGGGCCGAAATGCGGTATTGGTCGACAGACTTGTACTGTGAAAAAACCATTTGATCCATGAAAAGTGGCATAGAAATCCCGTTTTCCGACCAAATTTCTTCGGCGAATAGAAGATCTGTGCGCTCGGTAGAACGTGAGTTTCCGAGATCTTTCCATGATATTACTCCGTTGAAGGTCAACGTGTTTTGAGCAAAAAGAGAGATCGGAAGGATGAAAAAGAGGAGGCAGAAAACGCGATTATTCATGACAATTCAAAGGGATAAAGCAACGGGTTAAACATAAGACGAGTCTTGATATTGTTGGTTGGAAAAAGTTTTTTTTGACCAAAATTGTTGTAATATTGCTAATTCATTTTTTACCCCAAGTAAAAATCGTGCGAATGAAAAAAGGTTTATTTAGTCTTTTCGCAGCTATCACCCTATCTACTCAGGTGTTGGCTCAGGACCCCGAGTTCACTCAGTTCTATGCCAATCCACTCTACCTCAACCCAGCATTTGCCGGTACGGCGCGTTGCCCTCGTATGGTAATGAACTACCGCAATCAATGGCCTTCACTTTCCGGTTCATTTGTCACTACAAGTGCCAGTTATGACCAACACGTGGAGACTATTCAAGGGGGGTTGGGTCTGATTGTAATGAACGACCGTGCGGCTGCCAGTACTTTGAATACGACCACTTTCAGTGGTATTTATTCTTACCAACAACCGATTACCCGCAAATTTTCGATCAAGGCGGGCTTCCAAGCTACCTATTTCCAAAAGTCGCTCGACTGGAGCAAATTGACTTTTGGTGATATGATTGACTCACGCAAAGGCTTTATCTACGAAACGCAAGATATTCCGCGTGGTGGTACTGTGAAGAATGTTGACTTCTCTGCCGGTATCCTTGGTTTTAGCGACGTGGTTTATGGTGGTTTTGCTGTGCATCACCTCAATGAGCCCAATGAATCCTTGATTGTGGGCACTAGCCGCTTGCCAATGAAATTTACTGCCCACGCTGGAGCGGTGATCCCAATTCAGAAGAAGCGTCGTGATGCTGAAGCTACTTTGTCTCCAAACGTACTCTACCGCCGTCAAGGGGAGTTCCAACAACTCAACTTGGGTATGTATGTGACAAAAGGACCCATCGTGGCGGGTGTATGGTTCCGTGGTTTGCTCTTTGGCGAATCATACCGTGATGCCTTTATCACCACCCTAGGTATTCAGACGGATGTGATTCGTTTTGGATATAGCTATGACGTGACTGTTTCACAGTTGACGCCTGCTACCGGTGGTTCACACGAGGTGTCTTTGACCATCAATTTTGACTGCCGCAAGAAAAAACCGAAGTTCCGCACAATAGCGTGTCCTTCTTTCTAGTTATAGCACAACGTTTTAGACCAGCATACAAATTAGGAAAATCAGGAAATCATGAAATGGATTGCAAGTAAATTGACTGTAGTTGCCCTGTTTGGGGCTGCTGCGTTTTTGAGCTCTTGCGAGAAAGCAACTTCCGGAGCTACCGGTTGGGGGTACAACGACCCCAAGAACGGTGGATACGAAAAAGTTGAATATATCGAACAAGAGACAGGTCCCGGACTCGTATTGGTAGAAGGGGGAACCTTCACCATGGGTCGCGTAGAAGACGACGTGAATTTTACCTGGGATAATATTCCTCGTCGTGTGACCGTATCTTCATTCTACATGGATGAAATTGAAGTCACCAATCAGTATTGGAGAGATTACCTCCACTGGTTGACTTTGGTATATGGAGATTCTTACCCCGAGGTAATTAATAAGGCTTTGCCAGATACTTTGGTATGGCGCGAGAAAATGGAGTACAACGAACCTTATGTTGAGCTCTATCTCCGTCATCCTGCTTATCAAGACTATCCTGTTGTGGGAGTTAATTGGTTGCAAGCCAATGATTACTGCGCATGGAGAACTGACCGCGTTAACGAGAAAATTCTTGTTCGCGAGGGTCTTTTGGTTGACAATCCTCAAGCGCAATCTGATGGTGACCACTTCACCACAGATGCTTACTTGAATGGTCAATATGAAGGTGAAAAAGCAGCAGATGGGGTGGTTAACCTCAATCCAAAAGCGGGTTCTGAATTCCGCAATGTTCGTGTTGAAGACGGTGTACTTTTGCCACGTTACCGCCTGCCTACCGAAGCGGAGTGGGAATACGCAGCACTCGGTTTGATTGGAAACTCTTATCAAGAATTGATCACCGACCGCCGTACCTATCCTTGGAATGGTCACTATGTACGTAATGACGACAATGGTGGCAAATTCTTCGGTACCATCCGCTCGAACTTCGTTCGTGGATCAGGTGACTACATGGGGGTTGCTGGTTATCTTAACGACGCCGCTGAGATCACCGCACAAGTGTATGCTTACCCTCCAAACGACTACGGATTGTACAATATGTCCGGTAACGTTTCAGAATGGGTAATGGACGTGTATCGTCCACTTTCTCCTGAAGATAAATCTGAATTCCGTCCTTTCCGTGGTAATGTTTACCAAACGAAAGTGTTGAATTCTGATGGATCAGTTGCTGATAAATACGACTACAACGTGTATGATATCGAAGGCGTTTCTTATTTCTTGACACAATATCAAACTCAAGCCGGCGGTAAATTGACCGAAGCGGATATGACCTTGATTGATCAATCGAATCAAAAGATTGAGCAAGCAAGAGAGAAAGAAAAAGAACGCAAAATTGACGAAGCACAAGCGTTGATGCAAGAGGTGATGGACTTGGTGACCAATTCGGATTCCCCAATTGCTCCTGATCTTCGCGATGGTATTGCTGATTATATTGAAAATTCTGCCGGTGACATGCGTATGCGTGATGTCAACGTAGAAGAAAACATTGATCGTCGCAACTACCGCAAATCGGACAACATCGACTACCTCGATGGTGACTTCGCCAGCAGCAATGGATATTCTGATGCTTCTTTTGAAGATGATAAAAACCGTATGTATGAATGGGGTCAAACCACACTCATCAACAACCGCGCTCGTGTTTACAAAGGCGGCAACTGGAGAGATCGTGCGTACTACACCATTCCGGGTACACGTCGATTCCTCGATGAGCGCCGCTCATTGGCGACACTCGGTTTCCGTTGTGCCATGACCCGCGTGGGTAGCCCAATGGGTATCGGTGCCCGTAACGATAAGTAACAATCGAATCCTGATATTCCTCAAAACCCTCTCGTCGAATGGCGGGAGGGTTTTTTATTTTTGATCCATGCTCGATACGCTATTCAAACATTTTCTCCGCTACCGCGAAATCACAACAGATACGCGCAAGATTGCGCCACACGCCATCTATTTTGCGCTCAAAGGAGAACGATTCAATGGAAATCTCTTTGCCAAACAAGCGCTCGAAATGGGGTGTGATTACGCGGTGGTTGATGAAGATGTGGATGCCAATGATCCACGTATATTGAAATGTGAAAATGCATTGACCGCCTTGCAGCAATTGGCTGCGATTTATAGAGAATCCTTGACGATTCCTTTTCTGGCGATCACGGGCAGCAATGGAAAAACCACCACAAAGGAGTTGATTCATGCCGTGCTTTCAAAGAAATATAAAGTGTCTGCCACCAAAGGCAATTTGAACAACCATATTGGCGTGCCGCTCACTTTGCTGTCGATTCCACAAGACAGCACGTTTGCTATTGTTGAAATGGGAGCAAATCATCAGCGCGAAATTGCGGGCTATTGCGAATATGCACGGCCCGACTTTGGATTGATTACCAACATTGGTAAGGCGCATTTGGAGGGCTTCGGCGGAGTGGAAGGCGTGAAAAAGGGTAAGCGCGAATTGTATGATTATGTGCATGCCCGTGGCGGAAAAGTATTTGCCAATATTGAAGTGGAAAATTTGCGAGAAGTATCCGAAGGCATGGATCGCATCGCCTATGGATTTCACACCGGAGATGTGGAGTTGAAAATCACGAGTGAGGATCCGTATTTGCATTTCCAATATACCGTGCATGGAGTGAACCATCTGGTGAAAACGCGCATGAGTGGTGCGTATAATCTGTACAATTTTGCTGCAGCCATTGCTGTGGGCAATTATTTCGACGTGCCGGTGATGGATCAGATTGAAGCCATGGAAGCGTATGATCCGGATAACAATCGTTCGCAGGTGGTGCGCACAGGAAAGAATGTGCTGATTATGGACGCCTACAACGCCAATCCATCCAGTATGGAAAATGCGTTGATCAATTTGAGTAAACAACATGGACAACGCTTTTTTGTGATGGGGGATATGCGCGAATTGGGCGAAGAAGCACAGAAGGAACATGAGGCCATGTTGCGCGTGGCTGATCAACTCGGATTGAAAGGAGTCACTGTGGGTGAAGAGTTTTCGAAGATTGCCGGATACGATCACATACCGCGCTTCAAGAGCAATGAGGAGGCGAGAAATTATCTTCAATCCTTGTCTATTCATGATAAGGTGATACTGATCAAAGGGTCGCGGGGAATTCGCTTGGAAGAGTTGAAAGACTTGTTTTAGAAACCCGTTGTTCGCCGTATTTTCGCGGCATGAACGCACCGAAGAATTTTATTGAAGAATTGAAGTGGCGCAGAATGCTCCACGATGCCATGCCCGGAACAGAAGAACTCCTCAACAAGGAAGTGGTTTCGGGATATATTGGTTTTGACCCCACCGCCGACTCATTGGGCGTGGGCAATTTGGTGCAAGTGATGATCTTGCTTCATTTCCAACAATGTGGTCATAAGCCCATCGCTTTGATCGGTGGAGCTACCGGCATGGTGGGTGACCCATCGGGCAAATCAGCTGAGCGCAATTTGCTCGACGAAGAAACGCTTCGCCATAATCAACGCTGCCAGCAGGCGCAGTTGGAGAAATTTCTTGATTTCAATTGCGGGGAAAATAGCGCGCGCATCGTGAACAATTACGATTGGTTTAAAAACTTTGGTTTTCTTGAATTCATTCGCGATGTGGGCAAGCGTTTGACCGTAAATTATATGATGGCGAAAGATTCGGTGAAAAACCGCATCAGTGGCGAAGACCGCGAGGGGATGAGCTTTACCGAGTTTACTTACCAATTGATCCAGGGATATGATTTTTACCACCTTTGGAAAAACGAAGGGGTGAAATTGCAGATGGGGGGAAGTGATCAGTGGGGCAATATCACCACAGGTACAGAATTGATTCGCCGCATGGATCAAGGCGAAGCGTTTGCATTGACTACACCATTGATCAAGAAAGCCGATGGAACCAAGTTTGGTAAAACCGAAGGTGGCAATATTTGGTTGGACGCCAAGCGTACCAGCCCGTATAAGTTCTATCAATTTTGGTTGAATGCCAGCGATGCTGATGTGGCCAATTATATCCGCATCTTTACTTTGAAGACCCGCGATGAGATTGAAGCCTTGGAAGCTGAGCATGCGCAAGATCCGGGCCGCCGAATTTTGCAAAAAACCTTGGCCGAAGACATTACTGCGCGTGTGCACAGCGCCGAAGACTTAAAGGCCGCCATTGCTGCCAGTGAGATCTTATTTGGCCGTTCGACTGCCGAAGATTTGATGAATTTGAGCGAGGCCGATTTGCTCGATGTGTTTGAAGGTGTGCCGCAAGGCAGCTTATCCCGCGCCGAAGTCACCGCCGGAATGGGCATTGTGGATGTGTTGGTGAAAAGTGGATTTATCAAGAGCAACAGCGAAGCCCGCCGCGCTTTGGATGAAAACAGCATCAGCGTGAACAAGGTGAAAGCGGAAGGAACGAAGACGTTCTCAACCGACGATCTTATCCGTGGAAAATATATGCTTCTTCAGAGAGGGAAGAAAAACTACTTCCTGTTGAGGAATGAGGAATGAGGACTCGCTCTAGAAACTCGCACTCGGCACTCTATTCATTGTCATTCTGATTCTGATTCTGTTTCTGAGAATGAGGTTAGGGAGGACATTTCGATAAAGATCAATTCTTCCTTAGCCAGCGTTCGAATTCGTGTTTGATTTGTGGCTGCGTCACAGCAACGTTGCGCCTTCCCGTGGACTTAGAATGAGAAACAGTAGCAGAATGAGAATGAATAGAGGAGTGAGGAATGAGGACTCGCTCTAGAAACTCGCACTCGGCACTCTATTCATTGTCATTCTGATTCTGATTCTGTTTCTGAGAATGAGGTTAGGGAGGACATTTCGATAAAGATCAATTCTTCCTTAGCCAGCGTTCGAATTCGTGTTTGATTTGTGGCTGCGTCACAGCAACGTTGCGCCTTCCCGTGGACTTAGAATGAGAAACAGTAGCAGAATGAGAATGAACAGAGGAGTGAGCAGTGAGGAATGAGGAAAAATAAAAAAGGCTCCCAAAATGGGGGCCTTTTCTATTTGTTTAGGAAATCATGAAATCTTGACTTTCAACTGCCAACTCCTGGGAGAGGCAGACAGTATCCAGTCAATGTCGTATATGTCGTGTTAGGTGTTTCTATATGTAAGACCTGATTTTTGGGGTTTGGTTGCTTTGGTCTGCTTTTTTTCTTATAAAAGCTTTATTCGGGAATGAATCGAAAAAATTTAGTCATGAATTTAATTTTTTCAAGCATTAAAAATTATGTAAACACATAAATTACACAATAATTGAGAATGTTTAGAATTTAGATAATCAATAAGTTCAGGGTTTTATCAATTCGGTTTTGGGTTTTTAACGCAACATTTTGGATGCTTCGAAAAAATCGAAATCTCAAAATTCGAGTAGTATATATTTGGAATTCAGTGTGTTTATTTCTTTACTTTGTTAAAGTCGATCGCGAGATTGATGTGTTTTTGACGTAATTACCTAATTCTACAACTGATATTAAATGACTGAACGTACCTACTCTTTGCGGGTAGGCGACAGGTTGGTTTTCCCTTCGTGGAAATCGCTTTTCTCCGCTCTTTATGAGACCGAAGAAGGGAAGATTCTCAATAACGAAGAAGGGCGCGGAATGATTGATTCGATCCTCGCCAAAATCGAGAGCCTGCGCGACCGCAACGATGCTTTCCATCCAGAGCTGGCCATGCAACTTCTAAGCGACGCCAAAGCGGAATACCGTCCCGGCCTCCCGATCAGCGATGTGCGCGAAAGTATCGACCGACTCTTTTTGGGATCGAATGAATTCTATTCGATCTATGATATTCCCTCTGCTTCGAATTCGTTTGTTTCTGAACGCATAGAACATGTGCTCGGTATCTGCAAAGACCAGTTTACCCCGCTCAACATGTATGGCCTTGTTCCCGGTGGTTTACATCATCCACATGATGTGCTCCACGTCATCCGCTGGGGCAATATTGCCTATATCGTCTTGGGGATTCCGGGTTTTGTATTCCGTGCCAACGATGACCATTACCTAATTCGTCATCGCATTTCAACCAAAACCAGCAAGATCAAAGAATTGCGCGATCGCGGTTTTGTGGTGCTCGAAAAACGCTGCTATCTCGCACATGACACCATGACGGGTGATGCGCTCAAACCAAGCCTTCACTTGGATAAATGGACGATGCTTGAGGCGACGAAATTGAATTATGTTCACCCGATGTTTGTGACGTCGCCCAACCAATCGATGATCATGAACGCCGTAATGTATATGCTCAATGCCACCATGCTCAACTTTCCGGTGAAGTTTCTCTTGCTCATGAGCGAACGCATGGAACACGATCGCAATAAGGCCGTGGCCAATAAAGTATGTGAGAAGATTGGTTACTACGCCGGATTTCAGACAGACATGGATGATCAAAAAGTGGCCGATTGCTTTGCGAAAACGATTCGTTCGAAAATGACGGAATTGATCAATACATGGGAAATCTATGATGAAAAGGTAGGGGTGAATACGGATAGTGAAGCGGTGAAAGCGGCGATGCGTCTGGGATTGCTGCCTGTGCCTCCGCTTGTAGAACAACTGATCTATAAAGGCATTACGGAAGTATAAGCACTATTCTTTTTCTTTCGAATCCATCCAAATGGTCACTGGTCCGTCATTGAGCAAGGTGATCTTCATGTCGGCGCCAAATACGCCCATGGCGACTTCGCGTCCCAATTGTGTAGATGCTTGTTTCACAACGTAATCGTACAAGGGAATGGCCTGCTCTGGCCGCGCTGCGCGAATGAACGAAGGGCGATTGCCTTTCTTGGTGCTCGCGTGAAGCGTAAATTGACTCACCACCATGATTGATCCTCCACTCTCGATCACATCCCTATTCATCTTGCCTTCTTCATCGCTGAAAATGCGCATACGTACCATTTTACTCACCAACCAATCGGCATCTTCACGGGTATCGTCTGCTTCGATGCCTACCAAGGCCAAAAGACCATGATCTATTCTGCTATGCTCTCGTCCGTCGATCACGAGGCTGCAATGTTGAACGCGTTGAAGGAGGAGACGCATGGGAGGTTTGAAGGTTTAGAAGTTGAGAGGTTGAGAGGTTGAGAGGTTTAGGGGTTATGGGGTTGAGGGGGGGTGAAGGTTTTGTCAGAGTTTTCGGTGAGTTTATTGAGGTCTTTTAATTCGGTGGGTGTGAGGTAGCGCCATTTGCCTATGGGCATATCGAGCTGGATATTCATGATACGAATGCGCTTGAGTTTCGTGACCTCGTAACCGAGGTATTCACACATGCGGCGGATCTGACGATTAAGACCCTGGGTGAGAATAATGCGGAAACTATTCCGTCCGGTTTGCTCTACGAAGCAAGGGCGTGTCACCGTGTCGAGGATGGGAATACCATTCGACATGCGCTTCACAAATTCGGGATTGATCGGTTTGTCTACCGTCACCAAGTATTCCTTTTCGTGATTATTTCGTGCGCGTAAAATTTTGTTGACGATATCGCCGTCGCTGGTCAAAAGAATGAGGCCTTCACTGGGTTTGTCGAGTCGCCCGATAGGAAAGATTCGCGTCGGGTATCTGATGTAATCTATGATGTTGTTTTTTTCTTTTTCGGTATCTGTGGTGCAAACAATGCCAATAGGTTTGTTGAAGGCAATGTAGACATGCTCATGCACCGATTCGGTGATCCGTTTGCCATCGACACGCACATCATCGCCTTTTTTCACTTTAGTCCCCATTTCCGGCACTTTGCCATTGATCGTCACACGACCCTGTTCGATGAGTGTATCGGCAGCGCGACGCGAGCAAAAGCCCACTTCGCTTAGGTATTTATTGATCCTCACGGAGAATTCTTCCATAGCACAAAAATATGTCAAACTTAAGGTCTAAAGATCGGTCGGTAGCATGGCTTGTTGTCCAAGGCGTTGGGCGGTGAGGTCGGCGGCGTGGCCATGATCGTAGACGCCGAGAAGGGCTGCCTGTTGCGGAGTATAGCCTTGGGCGAGGTAGGCGGTGATGATACCGCTGAGGAGATCGCCACTGCCGCCTTTGGCCAAACCCGGATTGCCGGTATTGTTGAAATAGACAAGTCCTTCGGGCGTGGTGATGCAGGTGTGTGCACCTTTCAAGACGATGATGATACCGTATTTAATTGATGATTCAATTTGCAATTGATGTCGTTCGAAATCATTTTTTGTGGTGCCAAAGAGACGTTCAAATTCCTTGACATGTGGAGTGAGTATGCACCGTTTAGGAAGGAGTGCTTGCCATTGCTGATGGGCAATGCAATTGAGCGCATCCGCATCGATGAGGAGTGGACATGCAGCTGTTTGTAGCAGAGACTTCACTACTTGTGCAGACCGCGCATCTGTTCCCAAACCGGGACCAATACCGATCGCTTTGTAATTGTGAATATCGGGCAGTTGGGTGATGACATCTTGGTCAACATCGAGCAGCACCATCGCTTCCGGATTGGTGGTTTGCATGATGATTTCTCCGCGCTCGGGAATCGCGCAGGTGAGTAATCCTACACCGCTGCGCAGACAGGCTCGAGCAGCGATGACGGCGGCGCCCATTTTGCCTTTTGATCCGGCGATAATCAGCGCGTGGCCAAAGTTTCCTTTATGGGCAAACTTGTCGCGAGGTTTACGGATGTCTGCCATCATATTTTCATCCAATAAGAGAAACGATGAAGGTTCCTGCATTTCGAATTCAGGTGAAAGGCCAATGTTAACAATACTCCAGTCGCCGACGCGGATATGATTTTCCGGAAATAAAAAAGCCTTTTTCACCCATTGGAAAGTCCATGTTTCTGAGGCATTGATGGACGGGCCGATGGTGTGTTCATCGCAATGCATGCCTGAAGGGACGTCGATGGAAATGATTGTTTTGAAGCTTTGGTTGAGATGTTGGATCAATTCGGCCAACTCGCCCTCGACGGGACGCGTCACGCCGGTGCCTAGCAGACAATCTATTAAAACCGAACGTTCGTTCGGGGTGATATCGGTTTGTTGATGAAATGCTTTGATTTCACAGCCGGGTGTTTGAAGCAGGCGTTGGTAGTTGATTTGGTGGTCTGTTGAGTTTTTTTCGCTTTCAATGATGTAGGTCGAAACCTCAAAATTTTTCTCTAATAATAATCTGCTCATGGCCAATCCGTCGCCCCCGTTATTGCCCGGACCGCAGCAAATTGTAAAGTGTTGCTGATGTGGAAAATGTGCGATCAGTTGTGTAACACAGGCCTGTGCAGCGCGCTCCATCAGGTCGATCGAGGCAATTGGTTCGTGGATGATCGTGTACTGATCAGCGCGACGTATTTGCGATGCGGTGAATATTTTCATAAATTAATCAGAACAACGTGAACCAATAAATTGGGCATCGCCTTCTTCGCATTTGTCGCGCGGAGTGAAGGCCAGATAATCTCCATAGATTTTTCGTGTTTCACCGCACCGTTTGTTCTCTGCCAGTGCCAACATCAATGGGCGGAGGATGTCTCTGTTTTTTCTATCATGAAAATAGGCTTTGTACAAATAGGCAATGGCGGTTTGTCTGGTATTGTAATCTGTGTGTATCCATTCCGAATGCAAATAGGTACCGGCAAGCATTTGATAGTATGTGCCGAGATGTTGGCTGACTATCGTGGTGTCGATGGCTAGCAGCGCCTCGCGTGTGCGCAACACACCGATGGAATCGTGGTTTTGGATGAGGAATTGATCGATAGAATCCTTGTAAAACAAAAAATCATTTTTTGTGAAGGTGAATGTATCGACCGGTGAACGGTTGAGTGGTTTGGCGACTTCCAAGACCTCGATTTGGACTTTGGTGAGGCCTTTTTGCACAAAGTTGAGTTGCTTGGCAGCGGCCATGGTGAGGTCAATTGAGCGTTTTGATTTCTGTGGAAGACGGTCGTTGATTTTTACCACCACCACACTGTCATTGCTCAGGTTAGTTACTCTAACGTAAGTGCCGAAAGGCAATTTTTTATGTGCAGCTGTGAGGCTATCTTGACGAAATATTTCACCCGAACTTGTTTTTCTCCCTTCGAATTTATTGGCATAATAGCTTGCCGTGCCGGTTGTGATTTTTTCCTGTGCTTGACCGATAAGGACATACAGGCATGCGATCAATGATAGTATCCACTTCATTGTTTAAAGGTAAAAAAAAAGCTCCCCCGAAGGAGAGCTTATTTTATTTGAAATCCGAATTCGGAATCTTAGTAACGGTAAGCATCGTTTTTGAATGGACCTTCTACGTTTACGCCAATATATTGGGCTTGTTCGGTAGTGAGGGTATCCAATTCTACACCGATTTTCTCAAGGTGAAGCATAGCTACTTTTTCATCCAAGTGTTTTGGAAGAACGTATACTTTGTTTTCATATTTATCGTGGTTGATCCACAACTCGAGTTGAGCGAGTGTTTGGTTGGTGAATGAGTTACTCATCACGAAAGATGGGTGACCAGTAGCGCAACCGAGGTTTACCAAACGACCTTCAGCCAATACGATGATGTCTTTACCATCGATGGTGTATTTATCCACTTGTGGTTTGATGGTGTCTTTGGTGTGACCGTAATTGGTGTTCAACCAAGCCATATCGATTTCGTTGTCGAAGTGACCGATGTTGCAAACCACTGCATTGTGCTTCATGGCTTTGAAGTGGCGGTCAACGATGATTTGGAAGTTACCAGTAGCTGTTACTACGATATCTGCTTCTTTGATTGCAGTATCCATTTTCTTTACTTCATATCCTTCCATAGCAGCTTGAAGCGCGCAGATTGGATCGATTTCGGTCACGATAACACGAACACCAGCGTTGCGCAAAGAATCAGCAGAACCTTTTCCAACATCACCATAACCTGCAACTACTGCGATTTTGCCAGCCATCATCAGGTCGGTAGCGCGGCGGATGGCATCAACCAATGATTCGCGACAACCGTATTTGTTGTCGAATTTCGATTTGGTCACGCTATCGTTGATGTTGATTGCAGGCAATAACAATGTGCCATTTTTCTCACGCTCATGAAGACGGAGAACACCAGTAGTGGTTTCTTCAGAGATACCTTGGATACCTGCAGCGAGTTCGGGGAATTTATCGAAAACCATGTTGGTGAGGTCACCACCATCGTCGAGGATCATATTGAGGGCTTGTCCACCTGGGAAGGCGTGCAATGTTTGTTCGATACACCAATCGAATTCTTCAGCGTTCATTCCCTTCCAAGCAAAAACAGGGATACCGGCCGCAGCGATAGCAGCAGCAGCGTGGTCTTGGGTAGAGAAGATGTTGCATGAGCTCCAGCTAACGTCAGCGCCGAGTTCCACGAGGGTTTCGATCAATACTGCGGTTTGGATCGTCATGTGAAGGCATCCAGCGATGCGTGCACCTTTGAGGGGTTTGGTTGGTCCGAATTCTGTGCGAAGAGACATCAAACCGGGCATTTCAGCCTCAGCGAGTTTGATTTCTTTGCGGCCCCATTCGGCGAGGCTCATGTCTTTAACTTTGTAATTCGTCACTTTTTCTGAAGTTACAGTGCTCATTATGCTTGTGTTTTTGAAATAATCGTTTGAAAACGAGGTGCAAAGGTACAAATAATCTTCTTTTGTTGTGTATGCACATTCTCCATACACTTGCGTGGTGTAATTTGTTCAATATGCCATTGCTGATTTATCAGAATAATCAATCAAATTCGGGGAGGCTCTTGGTTTGGAAGGTGACGGAGTCACTATCTGAACTGGAGGGCAGGTTTTCTTTTTCTCCGGAGCAGCGCTTGGTGTATGATGCCATTGTTTTGGAAAAGCGAAAACAAGAATGGCTAATGAATAGGATTTTACTTCAAATCGCTGTTGGCAATGTGGCTTTAAAGGCGCGCTCGAATGGAAAGCCTTACATTGAAGGCCCCGTGCATGTTAGTTTTTCACATAGTGGTGCATTGGCAGGACTTTACGTTTGTGATCATGAATGTGGCTTGGATATACAGGGTGTTGATGAAAAATTAGAGCGTATCAAGAAGAAGTTTTGTCATCCGGATGAATTGATGCGTGCCGGATGGAGCTCCGATGAATTGGCCTATTTGACCATGATTTGGAGTGCAAAAGAGGCCGTTTTTAAGTACTACGGAGAAGAAGTGATCTTTGCCGAAGACATGGTGACTCGCCCTTTTGCGATTGATCAGTCTTTACTTCAATTGGATTATCAAGGGCGACATGGAGCTCAACGGTTCGAGTTGGAGCATATCTATTTACATGGTTATCATCTTATCTATACCCTATAAACAACAAAGGTAGCGCAGGCTACCGATGTTGATTTTTGGTTTACCTCGGATTAAGTGCCAAGGTGAAACATAAAGAGAATCTTGCGTTGATTTAGTTGTTGTATCCTTAACCGCGATGCTCGTTTGCACCACTTGAGTGTATCTATGTTGGATTTCTCTGAGTGTTTCCGTTATTTGTTTTACAAAAGTATTTTATGAGGCCACGCAACTCAAGCGTAGAAATACGTAATTCTCGGAAAAATCACTACGTAAAACTCCGTAATAAATAGTGATTTAAGACCACTGATATGTATCTGTTATATGGGTAGACATGCGCAGAAATACTTGATTTATACGCCTTTGGGCTTATTTGTTGGCGTTGTTTCAGGCTTGGCCTCCGCTTTATTTCTATGGAGTTTGGCTGAAATTACAGGTTTATTTCAGGAGAATACTTACTTGCTTTTTGGGTTGCCTTTAGGTGGATTGGTAGTGGGGTATTTATACGCACGCATCAGCCCAGAGTCGGATGTCGGGAATACATTAATTAAGCGTGAGTTTAAGCAGCCCGAGCATCGATTGCCCAAATGGATGGCTCCTTTAGTTTTGATCGGCACCTTGATTGGGCATTTGTTTGGCGCTAGTGTTGGCCGTGAAGGAACCGCAGTGCAGATGGGCGCGGGATTGGCCGATCAGATCGGTGGGTTTTTGCGGTTGGCACAACATCATCGACCTGCCTTGCTGCGCATGGGTGTGGCCGGAGGTTTTGCTTCCGTGTTTGGCACCCCTTGGGCCGGAGCGGTTTTCGCTTTTGAGTTTCTTTGGAAAAAAAATGGACATAGTCACACGGTTGTCCCAGTCATCATTTCTGGGTTTACTGCGCATTATGTGTGCTTGGCGACCGGGATGACCCATGCAGATTATCATATTTCATCTCCCATAGGTCAAGAATTTTCTACGATGTTGATGGCCTTGCTTGTGGGTGTTGTCGTTGGCTTATTGGCTTTAATCTATACTGTTTTACATACCAAGGCGAGTGCACTGATTACGGGCTGGTTGCCGAATCGGATGTGGCGAACGGCCATTGGGGGGTTGATCTTGGGTGTGGTGATGTTTGCCCTGCATTTGGATTCCTATACTGGTTTGTCTCTACCGATTATTTCAGCCAGTTTTTATGAGCAACAAAGTTGGTTCGTTCCGGTTATCAAATTGGTACTCACTGCGCTCACATTGAGCTTTGGATTTAAAGGGGGAGAGGTGACACCCTTGTTTATGATCGGCGCTGCTGCCGGTAGTTTCATCGGTGGCTGGGCAAACGTGCCGTTGGATTGGATGACCGCGTGGGGTATGGCCGCCATGTTTGGCGCGGTGTTTCAAAGTCCATTTACCGCGATGGTTATTGTGGCCGAATTGTTTGCACCATCAGGTTTGTGGTTGGCGATTCCGGTGTGCTTTATAGCAGCACAGGTTCAACGATTGAGTCGGTGGATATAGATATTTTCAGCAAATCGCGAACTCACCATTACTTTCTGTTTTTTGATTTCCAACTCCATGCTTTGATCGAAAGATTGAATTGCGAGCACTTTGATTTTGGCGTGCATAGTGCAGCCTAGTTTATCCGCATATTGAAGGAATTCGGCAGAATCATCCTTCACTCCAATCACTTCGCATTTCTCGTTTAAACTTACTTCGCTCAGCGTGGTTTTGGGGCGCATTTTGAATTCACCGCGGGCATTGGGAATGATTTCACCATGCGGATCAACGGTAGGGAAGCCTAAAAAACGATCGAGCTGATCAATGAGTTTTTTACTTTGGATGTGTTCTAATTGTTCTGCTACTTCATGCACTTCGTCCCATGTAAAATGGAGTTTTTCAAAAAGAAACGTTTCCCAAAGACGGTGTTTGCGGATGGTTTCGACCGCTAATTTCTTTCCCGCCGTGGTCAAGGTTATTTTACCGTATTTCTCATGTAAAACGAGTTTTTTCTCCTTGAGTTTTTTGAGCATTTCATTGACGGTTGCTGGTTTGAACGCGAGTTCTGCGGCAAGTTCATTGGTGCCCACTTCTGCTTGTCCTTTCTCTAAGGTGAGGTGCAGAATGGCTTTCAAGTAGTTTTCTTCGGTAGTACTGAGCATGAACAAATATATGAAATCATGCCGAATGTTAAAAGTTAGGAGTGCCTAACAAAATGAGTTAGCTTTGATCCGGAATTCAGAGTTCAGGGTTCAGAGTTCGGGGTTCAGAGTTCGGGGTTCAGGGTTCAGAGTTCGGGGTTCAGAGTTCAAGGTTTTGACTCTTGTTCCAGTTCTTGTTCTAGTTCTACTATTTATGATGAAGATTATTTTTTGTTTCTGTTTCTGTTTCTGCTTCACATTCTGTTATTGTCAGGAGGTGGACAGTTTGCCGGAGTTGGTGATATCGGCGACAATGAAGCCAGTGAGTCGTTTGGATTGCACGATTCCTGTGGAGGTGTATCATTCTTCTTATTTTCAAAAAAATCCGACACCGAGTTTATTTGAAGCCTTGCAAATTGTCAATGGAGTGAGGCCCCAAGTGAATTGCAATGTGTGCAATACCGGAGATATTCATATCAATGGCATGGAAGGGCCATACACGATGATCTTGATTGATGGAATGCCTATTGTGGGTAGTCTTTCGTCGATATACGGTTTGAACGGCATTCCCAATGCCTTGATCGATCGGATAGAAATAGTGAAGGGACCGGCATCGGCTTTATATGGTAGTGAGGCGGTTGGAGGACTGATTAATGTAATCACCAAATCGCCTGATCGCGTGCCGCGCATTGCCGGTGAAATTTCGGGAAGCACATGGGAAGAAACCACGTTGGATTTGGGCATTGTCAGCAAATTACATCCGCGGTTGTTGCTCTATCACGGAGTGAGTGGTTTTTATTTTAATCGCCCAACGGACCACAATGGCGATGGATTTACGGATGTGACTTTACAAAAACGTCTTTCCTTGTTTGAAAAAATACAATGGTCGCCAAAAAAAGGCAGCCCCATTCATCTGGCAATGCGCTACAATGCGGAAGAGCGGTGGGGTGGAGAAATGAATTGGGATAAAAATTTTCGGGAAAGCGATTCTATTTACGGAGAAAGTGTCGTGACGCATCGCGCTGAGTTGATTTTGCAATACCCTTTGCCAACACGGGAGCGCTTGCGTGTGATGGGGTCCTATAGTTGGCACCAACAGCAAAGTTGGTATGGAACAATGCCTTTTCATGCCCATCAACACGTGGGTTTTGGTCAGTTGGTGTGGGATAAAGTTTGGCGAAAACACGATCTCCTTGCCGGTCTTGGTGCACGTTGGACATATTTCAACGACAATACTGTGGTGACTGAAACAGCGCAACGGGTGTGGCTTCCGGGACTTTTTTTTCAAGATGAAATTAGCTTGAATGATCAGCACAAATTGCTTTTTGGATTCAGAGAAGATCATCATCCCACACATGGTTTTGTGCACACGGGCAGGGTAGGATACAAGTGGAAGTGGAGCAACAATGCGATACTGCGCTTGAATGCGGGAACCGGGTTTCGCGCTGTGAATGTTTTTTCAGAAGACCACGCGGCATTGACCGGAGCACGTCGCGTCGTGTTGGCTGAGGCATTGCGACCGGAACAATCGGAGAATGTCAATATCAATCTTGTGCTGAAGCATTATGGAAAAGTGCGCATGTCGTGGGATGCACAAGTATTCTATACCCGATTCAGCAATCGGATTGTATCCAATTTGGATGTCGATCCCAATACGATTATCTATACCAATTTGAATGGTAGCGCTTATACTGCTGGGGCTAGTTTGAATTGGAATTTGGCATTTGAAGATTGGGATATGACTTGTGGCGCCACTTGGTTGGACACGCGCATTATCCAAGCCGGGGTCATTGAAAGACCCATATTGACTGAACGGTATATGGGCACATGGACTATAACGCGCAAAATTTCACCATGGAATTTGGTGATAGATTATACGGGTAATATCATTGGACCAATGCGTTTGCCTTTGTTAGGTGCGCTCGATCCTCGACCGGCCTATTCTCCCGTAACAAGTGTGCAGAATATTCAATTGACATGGAAACCTTCGGGGGCATTTCAATATTCAATTATGGTCAAAAACATCCTCAATCAGTTGCCCGGCCGAAAGTCTTCTTTTTTGATCGCCCGAGCACATGACCCTTTTGATCAATTGGTGCAATGGGACGCGTCCGGACATGTGATGTCAACGGCGGAAAATCCATACGCATTGACTTTTGATCCGACGTATGTCTATATGGCCAATCAGGGAATTCGGGTTCAGATCGCGATTCGTTTTCGATTAGGGTAAAAGATGCCTCGGGTTTGGTATATTTGATATATGAAACCCATGATCACTTCAATTCTCTTGCTTGTTTCGGGCGCTGCGGCATTGGCCCAAGGAACGAGCGGAAAAATTGTTTCACTAGAACACCCAACTGCGTCTTCCGGCAATCGGGAGACTGTGATTTGGTCGGAAGATTTTGACAGCGGCATTCCAGCTTCTTGGGTCGCTGCTGAGCAAGGTGGCGTGGCCAATTGGGAATACCGTGGCGATGCAACAGACCCGAACAATGAAGTGGGGTCGCGCGGTTCGTGCACAGGCAATACTTTAGGTGCGCCGATTCAGTCGCCTACGTGGACCAACGGGTTTGTGATTTTTGATAGCAATTATTGGGATAATGATCAATTGCCTTGTGATATAGCCAATTTTGGAACAGGTCAAGCTCCCGGTCCGCACTTTGCGACATTGACAACACCCACATTTGATTTAAGCGCATACACGTATACCGGATTGAATTTTCATCAGTACTATAAGAAATTTGAAGGGACAATTCGTGTAGAAATGAATGTGGCCAATACCGGTTGGGTGAGTTTGTGGGAAAGTGATTTGAGTTCCGGCGGAACAACATCGACCGATGACGAAGTGCGGGTGCCACTGGGGAATGCCGCTGCGGGTCAGAGTATGGTCCAGTTGCGTTTTGTGTTTGATGGCAATTATTATTTCTGGATGATCGATGATGTTGAATTATTGCAATTGGATCAGAATGATATGTCGCTGCGCACCACCACTTATGGTAATTATGATTTGTATGCGCCCGAACACCCGACAGGGTTTGAAGAATTGGAATACAGCCAATATCCGAATGAGATGCCCCCCCTATTGAAATTCAGTGCAACGGCCTTTAACAATGGTGCTTTGGCGCAAGAGGACGTTCGTTTAAGTGTGAGTGTGGAGAATGAGACTACCGGTGCGGTATTGTACACAGGAACAAGCGATGAAGGCTTTGTATGTGCGCAGGCCGATGAAATTGCCTTGCGGGCTGGATCTTTTCAAATGCCCGGAGACATTGGCTTTTATCGCATCGTCTATCGCGTAACGCAAACAGCGACAGACGCGAATGACAGTAATGATTTGGATACGTTGCGTTTTCGAATTACCGATGCGGTGTTGGCACGCGATCGGGGTAGTGTGCAATCTGTATTCGTGCCCAACGATGCATTTGTGAATCGTCCGTATGAATTGGGCAATGTGATTAAGACGACGACCTCAATGAGTTTGCAATCGGTGAGTGTTGCCTTTGCGTTGGGGACGGCTACTCCGGCGACGGCCTACGCTAAAGTGTATGAAGTGAATTTTACTGGTGCATTGGATATGAATTTAGTGGCTACTTCAGAAACCTTGTCCTTGAATGCAAGTGATATTAATTTATTTAATGGTGAAGTGCTGAAGACCTTTTCATTCGCCACAAGTGTGAACTTGCAGAGTAACAAAGCATACTTAGTGGCCGTAGCTTCTGAAGACGGTGCGGCAAGTGTTGTGGTGGGGATGAATGGCGAATCGGATTACTATACGTCATGGGTCATTTTTCCAGCCAATGGCGCGCAAATCGAAGAGATGTTTATTTTGACTCGTCGTCCTATTGTGCGTTTGAATTTTGGTCCTTTTGTCGGAGTGCCCGACCTAACAGCTAGTCAGCAGTCGGTGCGTATTTTCCCTAATCCAGTACAAGGACTTATCCAAGTCGATTTGATGAAGGAGGTGAACGAAACACTGACCATAGAGTTGTACGGTGCAGATGGCAAACGCGTATACAGCAATCGCATCACGCCGTTGACGCGCATTTGGACAATGGACACTTCAGAATTGGCTTCGGGTTATTACACCGTGCGTATTTTTGGCGGCGAAATGAATTATACCGGACAGATCGTCAAGTAATATGGGATTGAAATCGTGGTTGAGTGTACCGATAGCGCGAATAGCCATGCGCCGATTTTACAGGGCGTATAAAGATCCTGTGGCGTCGCAGCTGCACGTGATGCAGACATTGATAGAAGAAGCGGAAAACACCGCCTTTGGAAAAGACCATGATTTTTCTAAAATAAACTCCCATGCAGATTTCATGGCACGTGTGCCGCTTCGTGATTATGAAGCGTTGAAAGGATATATTCAGCGTGTGAAAGAAGGAGAAGAGAATGTGTTGTGGCCAGGGTTGCCATTGTATTTCTGCAAGACCAGCGGCACCACTTCCGGCACCAAGTATATTCCATTGACACGAGAAAGCTTACCCAATCATATTGGTTCGGCGCGAACCGCATTGTTTGCCTACATCGCCGAAACGGGCAAGGCCGATTTTGTGGATGGGAAAATGATTTTTTTGCAAGGAAGTCCGGTAATGGAAAAACTGCCCTCGGGCATTCCCTTTGGACGGTTGAGTGGTATCGTGGCCAATCACGTTCCGGCGTATTTGCAGAAAAATAGAATGCCCAGTTTTGCCACCAATTGTATTGACGATTGGGAAACCAAGGTGAATGCCATTGCGGACGAGACCTCGCGGGAGAATATGACCTTGATCAGTGGCATCCCCAGTTGGGTGCAAATGTATTTTGAAATTTTATTGAAGAAATTAAACCGAACGAACGTTCGGGAGGTGTTCCCCAACTTTAAATTGTTTGTTTTTGGCGGCGTAAATTTTGAACCGTATCGTGCGCGATTTGAAGAATTGATCGGTGATCGGATCGATTCCATTGAATTGTATCCGGCCAGTGAAGGGTTTATCGCCTTTCAGGATTCGCAGCGCGACAATGGTTTGTTATTGAATGTTGACTCCGGTATTTTTTTCGAGTTCGTTCGCGCAGAAGAGATGGGCCAGGCCAATCCACGACGGTATCATTTGGGTGAAGTGGAGTTGGGCGTGAACTATGCATTGATATTGAGCAATAATGCGGGATTGTGGGGATATAGCATTGGCGATACAGTGAAATTTGTTTCTCTTGATCCTCCGAAGATTCGGGTGACTGGGCGCATCAAGCATTTCACCAGTGCCTTTGGCGAGCACGTGATCGCCGAAGAAGTAGAGCAGGCCATGGCTGAAGCGGTGTCCAAGTTTGGATTGAAGGTAAATGAATTTCATGTTGCGCCGCAAGTTGCGCCGGCGAGTGGTTTGCCATATCATGAATGGCTAGTCGAGTGGGAGCAAGTGCCGACCAATCTTGAAGAAATTGCCTTGTTTATTGATCAACGCATGACCGAATTGAATGTCTATTATAAAGATTTGATATCTGGGAATGTGTTGCGCACTCTGGTAATCACCTCAGTTCGTCGCGGAGGGTTTAATGATTATATGCGATCGCAAGGCAAGCTTGGCGGGCAGAATAAGATTCCGAGGTTGGCGAATGATAGACAATGTGCTAGTGTGCTAGAATGCTAGTGTGCTAGAGTTAGATCTATCGATCTCAGAGTTATATTTGTTTTATGGATAGGTGGATGTATCTCGTGGGAATGTTTGTGCTCTTTTCGGGCCAACTCTTTGGGCAACTTCGGATTAGTCCGGAGAAAATCAATTTTGGCGATTTTACGAAAGAGTCGGAAGCGGTGATTGATATCATTGTAGAGAATACCGGGACCAAGACGGATTTTCTCTTGCGATCCACGTTTGGACCGGATTTCGATGTGCGGTTTTCAGATAAAAGGATTGAACCGGGAAAACAGATTGTCGTTCGTGTGAAATTCAATCCTCGGGAGAAAGGTGATTTTAAAGAGAATGCAGAATTGTATTTCGCCTCGATGCAAACTCCCGTCATCGTCCCCATGACCGCGGATGTGAGTTATGTGAATGTCAATGGCAATACACCTTGTCCAGATTTTAATCAAAAATTGGCAGATTGTTGTGCGAGTAATTTCTTTCTCATTGAGGTGTATGATGCTGAAACGAAATTGCCCATTGATAAAGCCAAAGTGAAAATTGAAGAGGATGGATATATTCACCTCAATATACTTACGAACGGCGACGGAAAAGTATCGCAGTCGGCGCGCAGTGGATATTACAGCATTATCGTCGAGAAGTCGGGCTATCTAAAAGAGTTTAAGACGTCATATATCAATAATGCGAATTCTCGGTTTATTTTTTATCTCAAAAAAGATCCCAATTACAAACCGAATTTAATTATACCTGATCTTCCCGAAACGGATTCTGTAGTGGTGATGCGGGATACTTCGTTGTTTTCAATAGATCAATTTGCTCCCAATAATGTGGTTTTTTTACTCGATATATCTGGATCGATGGGCAATGGGAATAAATTGGACTTGATGAAGTTTTCATTGGAATCGCTGGTGGGGATATTACGTCCGGTCGATCAAGTGGCCATGATTAGCTATGCGAATGAGGCGAAAGTGCTATTGCCGATGACTACTGGCGATCAAAAAGCAATGATGAAGCAATTGGTGGCCGACATTCGAACGGGCGGCAAAACGGCAGGTGCGAAAGGATTCAAAAAGGCTTTTCAACTATTGAAGAAAGGGTATATCGAAGGCGGTAACAATCAATTGATCGTTATCACGGATGGTGCATTTGCGGTTGAAGATCAGGCTATCATTGAGAAGATGGTGGCTAAATATGGGGCGAAGGGCATCAAGACCACGGTTGTGGCCATTCTGCCGAGTACATATGCAAAAGATAAATTATTCCTTGTTTCGCAAGCCGGAAATGGTTCATTTTTGCCCATCCATGATCAGGAGGAAGCTGAGCGCATTCTGATTGAGGAGTTGAAGAAACAATCAGCGAAGTGAAAAAAGATAACCAATTATTGATCGGCATTGCCGGCGGCAGCGGTTCGGGTAAAACAACGTTTTTGCGAGCCATTTTAGAGCGTTTTGATTCTAGTGAAATTGCCTTGGTTTCTCAAGACAATTATTATCTACCCAAATCACATCAAGAGGCAGATGAGAACGGCGTGCTGAATTTTGACTTGCCTACCTCCATCGATCGTGCTCATTTTTACCGCGATATGGTGGATTTATCGGAGGGAAAAGTGATTGAGATTCTGGAATACAATTTCAATAATCCCGCTTGGGTTCCGCAACCGGTGTTTGTTCGCCCAGCACCAGTGATTATTATGGAGGGATTGTTTGTTTTTCATTACGAGGAAATTCGTGAGCATTTGGATTATATGGTGTATGTCGATGCGCATCATGAAAGTCGCTTGGAGCGCCGTATTCGTCGCGATGCTGAAGAACGTGGTTATCCCGAACACGATGTACGTTATCAATGGGCGAATCATGTGCGTCCGGCTGAGGAGCAGTATTTAGAGCCATACAAGGCCTCGTGCCATCTGGTAGTGGATAACAATCACAGTTTTGATGAAGGGTTGGAATCGTTGTGTGCGAAAGTGCGCAACTTTTTGAATGACAGAGAGTAGAGGCTTTTTGCTGTTTTTACAATAAGGTGATATTTTTTGAACAAAGTCGTTTCATCTTTGTTGTCTTGAAAAGCTCTCTATTATGAAAAAAATCTATCATCTCGCCACTTGTAGCACATGCCAGCAGATATTGGATGAGTTTGGCGCGAAAGGCAAAGATTTTTCGAAACAAGATATCAAGACGGAAAAGATCTCTCCTGCTCAATTGGAAGAAATGAAGGCCTTGGCCGGTAGTTATGAAGCGCTCTTCAGTCGTAGAGCCTTGAAGTACCGCGAGTTGGGTCTAAATAATAAAACCTTGTCGGAAAAGGAATACCGTGATTTTATTCTCCAAGAATATACTTTCCTCAAACGTCCTGTGGTGATCAACGGCGACCGCATTTTTATTGGCAATGCGCCAAAGACTGTTGCCGAGGCGAAATCATCCATGAAGTAAGCGTCGTATTTTCGCCGCAGAACCACTGCGCATGAGTCGACAATTGAGGGCCCACTTTGCTTTGGCGGCAGTAGCCTTGATCTACGGCGCCAATTATCTAATCGCCAAATCGGTGATGCCGGATCCCATCGGGGCCAATAGTTTTATCGTATTGCGCGTGCTCGGGGCTGCACTTATTTTTTGGATGATCGCCGCCCGCCAATTTCGTTGGCCGGACAAAGAAGACATGGGCCGATTCATTTTGTGCGGACTTACGGGCGTAGCGATCAATCAACTTTTCTTTTTCAACGGGCTTTCCCTAACTTCTCCTATCAATAGCGCGATTATCATGACGAGCAATCCTATTTTGGTGATGCTCATTTCGGCCGTTATGGTTGGCCACCGCATTACCCCAATTAAAGTAACAGGTGTAGTTTTGGGAGCGGTTGGTGCCATTGCGCTTTTATTGCTTAGCAATATGGGAAACCATCCAGGAGTCAACCTGACCGGCGATATCTATATTCTATTAAATTCTATTTCATACGCTTTTTACCTCGTTTTGGTGAAGCCGTTAATGATGAAATATCATCCACTATTGGTCATTGCTTGGGTATTTACCATCGGGTTGGTTTTTGTGTTGCCGTTCGGTGCTTGGTCGGCTTCACAGGTGCCATGGTCGAGCTTAGACAGTTGGCAATGGTTTAGTGTATTCTATGTGATTGTATTCACCACATTTTTGACCTATCTCTTGAATATCTTGGCCTTGCACATTCTCACCCCATCCATTGCTAGCGCGTATATATATTTTCAGCCTTTGTTGGCCGGTGTGTTTTCTTTTTTGTTTTCGATTTGGTTGCAAAAAGATTACACCGGCGACATCACCTGGGGCAAGGCTGCTTGCACCGCATTGATATTCGCCGGTGTATATCTCGTGAGTAAGGCCGACGCGTCAAATCTCAAATCCAAGTGAGATCAGCAAAAAGCGCCCGGCTTGGGGATAATAAAATTTCTCGGTA
>JBMOFW010000001.1:0-55073 GCA_049318685.1 Flavobacteriales bacterium | reverse complement strand
GAAGCGGAATCTCGGGGGAGAATGAATGTAAACTTGCGTTATCGATCAAAGAAAATCGACGGGCTTTCATTTGGCGTCAATACAAATTGGAGTTTGAGTAATTCATTGAACACGCTTATTTGGGAAAATCAAAATACTGGTTTATACTCAGCCTATGATGGGGCGGCAACAAGAACCGAACAAACGCTCGGTACGATAGATCCATTCATTACCTATTTTACAAAAGGCGGCGCAAAACATAGTTTACGTGCCCGATGGCAATCTTTGGATAACAAAAACGATAATAATCAAGGCAATTTTAGCGATGTATTTTATACCGAGTATCAATTTTTAAAGCAATGGAATACCGATAAAGTAAAAAATCTAACGCTCAACTTGGGATTGGTAAATATAAACACCCAATCACGCGGGGAATTGTTTATCGGTGGAAATGCCAACGGCAAAAACTCGGCAGCGAATCAAGCGGCGTATGCGCAATTGGATAAAAAATTTGGTCAACGATTCAATGTTTCGCTCGGTGTTCGCTATGAGCAATTTGATATTAATGGAGATCGCGAAGGTCGACCTGTGTTTAGGAGTGGAATTAATTATCAAGTGGGTAAAGCCACTTACTTGCGTGCTTCGTATGGTGAGGGTTACCGCTTTCCATCCATTGCGGAGCGGTACATCGTCACCGCATTGGGTGCGGTTAAAATTTATGCCAATCCAGAGCTCAAATCCGAGTCCTCGTACAACGCTGAATTCGGTATTAAACAAGGATTTAAAATTCGAGGGTTCAAAGGATTTGCAGATTTGGCCGTCTTTCAGCAGGAATACAATGATTTTATCGAATTTACATTCGGCCAATGGGCAACACCCACATTGACCAATTTGCTAGGTTTTGGATTTAAAAGTGTCAACACGGGTAAAGCCCGTGTACGCGGTGCAGAGTTGAGCATTATGGGAGAAGGAAAAATTGGTCCGGTGTTGTTTCAGGTTCTTGGAGGGTATACCTACACATTGCCGGAAAGTTTAACGCCTGATTATGCCTACGCTACCAATCAAGATTTGAATAAGACTCCGGTCAGTTATCTCACTACAAGTTCGGATACAACCAACCATATTTTGAAATATAGACTGCAGCATTTGGTGCGTTTTGATGTGCAAGCTACTTGGCGTAAATGGTCTTTGGGTGCTAGTTTTAGATATAACAGCCATATGCAAAATATTGATCAAGCTTTTGCTTTCCTTGAAACAATAGTACCGATGTATTTTAATCCCGGTATTGTTGATTGGCGAGCATCCCATACATCGGGAGATTATATCTTTGACGCCCGCGCGGGGTGGACTGTAAATGAACATCACAAGATTGGTTTGGTAGTAAGCAATTTGCTTAATCGTGAATACGCCATACGTCCTTTAGCTATTGAAGAGCCACGTGTAACTACATTGCAATACACATTTAATTTTTAATGAAAATAGTAGGCATTATACCCGCTCGCTTTGGAAGCACACGATTTCCGGGAAAACCTCTCGCGGATATTTTTGGATTGCCAATGATTTTGAGGGTTGTGGAACAAGCTGAAAAGGCCAAAACACTTAGTGCAGTGGTCGTGGCCACGGATGACGAGCGGATTGCCAATGTTGTTCGTGCCGCCGGAAAGAACGTGGTAATGACCTCAAGTCATCATCCCAGCGGCACTGATCGCTGCCTCGAGGCATTGAATGTTTGGGGAAAAGATGCAGACGCGATAATTAATATTCAGGGGGACGAACCTTACATCAAGCCTGAGCAAATTGACCAGTTGGCCGGATTGATTAGTCGAGCGGAAAGTGATATTGCCACGTTGTGTGTTCAAATTGAGGATCCGAGTTGGTTGAGCGACCCCAATAAAGTGAAGTTAGTGGCGGATGAGCTCGGCAATGCCATGTATTTCAGCCGTCAAGCGATCCCTTTTGTAAAGGACTTACCCATGGACCAATGGCTCAATACGCACCCGTTTTATAAGCATTTAGGGATATATGCTTATAAGTCAGCCATTCTAGAAAAAATTTGCGGAATGCCCATGAGTTCTATGGAAAAAGCCGAGTCATTGGAGCAATTGCGATGGTTACAAAATGGTTTACGGATTAAAGTGGGTATAACTCATTGGGAAACACCGGCCATTGACACCCAGGCCGACTTGGACAAATTGTTGAAGTCGGGTTTGGCCTAGGACTTACAAACAAAGCGTTGTATCTTCGCAGCATGCGCATGGAGAAATTCATATCTGAATTGTTGTACGAGCACGATTGTGTAATCATCCCCGGATTTGGTGGATTGGTGGCCAATTATCGTTCTGCACGATTGAATAAGCTCACGCATATTGTGCATCCACCATCGAAGCATGTGGGCTTCAATCGCAATTTGATTCAAAATGATGGTTTGCTTGCCAATCACATGGCGGTGGTCATGGGGATTTCCTATCGCGAAGCATCGGATTTAGTGCAGAGAGAAGTCGTTGCTATCAAAAATCAACTCCAAGGAAACGGACGTTTGGTTTGGGATAAGATTGGAATTTTTTTCAATGATCGCTCTGGATCATTACAATTTATACCCGAAGATCAAGAAAACTTCTTGATCGCTTCATATGGATTAACATCGATTCAACTTCGACCAATTGCGGCCGAAGCGCCAATTGAACCAGAGACCGAGCAGAATCTTGAAGCTGCGCCTGCACCCATCGTAATGAATACCTCGCGCATCCAACCATGGAAAATTGCAGCGGCGATTATTACTCCAATCGCTATTGCTAGCGCGTTTTTGTTGGGTGGCCGTATTGGTGGAGATCATATCAATTTTACCTCGTTGAATCCTTTTCAAACAGAGCGCATTGATGCGCCTTATCGTATGGTGGTTTCTAATGGTGTAGAGGTAAATGTGGATTCATCCATGAACGCTTTGAAGCAACTAGTGGAGCAAAGTAGCGGTGATGTTATTTTGTATGATTTTGTAGAAGCAAAAGAAAGTTCAACGGGTGTTCGTGTGGAAGTAGATAAACAACGCATTGCTCCTGTCGATAGTACAAGTACGGCCGCAATACCCGCTCCAAAAGAAATGCGTCAAGGAACGTATCACATAATTGGTGGTGCTTTTGCTATTGAGTCAAACGCGACCAACTTGGTCAATGAACTTGAGTCAAAAGGCTATAGCGCTTTTATGGCCGGTAAAAAAGGTCCGCTCCATTTGGTGGCCTATGGCTCGTTTAGTACTGAATCAGAAGCGCGCCGAGCATTAGCGGAGATCAAATCAAAAGAAGGCAAGGGTGCCTGGATAAAAAAAATCAAATAAGTTTTATGAGTAAACAAGTTCGCAATGTCATCTTCGACTTTGGAGGTGTCTTGTTTGAAATTGACTATCACGCTCCTGTGCGTGAATTCAAAAAAATAGGATTCGAAAACTTTGATGAAATGTATACGCAAGCGAGTCAAACAGATTTGTTTGATCGCTTAGAGACCGGAAAAATTTCGAATGAAGAATTTTACAATACGATTCATAGTTATTGTCCTTCAGCTACACGGGGTCAAGTAGAACAAGCATGGAACAGTATTTTGACACGTATTCTTCCAGAGAAAGTGCTCCTAGTAAAGCGTGTGAAGGAATTAGGAATGCGGACCTTTCTCTTGAGCAATACCAATGCTATACATGTAGCCGAGTTTGAGAAAATGATTGAGACCGGATATGGTCTTGAACTTTTCAAGAGTCATTTTGAAAAGGTATATTATTCAAATGAAATAGGCATCAAAAAGCCCTACCCAGAAACTTTCTTACAAGTCTGTGAATGGCATCAGCTTGATCCTTCGGAAACATTGTTTATCGATGATTCGATTCAGCATGTTGAAGGCGCAAAAAAAGCCGGGCTTCAAGTGGAACACCTAAAGCCCGGCCATGAGTTGGAGCAAATTGTTGCTAGAATTATTCTGTAATTCCAGCCAGATTTAATATGAATGCGTATTCAAGCGCAATTTCTTTAAGATATTCAAAACGACCACTTTTACCTCCATGGCCTGCATCCATATTGGTGTGCAGCAACAGGATGTTTTGATCTGTCTTCATTTCACGCATTTTAGCCACGTATTTAGCGGGCTCCCAATATTGAACTTGACTGTCCCAATATCCTGTTGTGACTAATATGTTGGGATAGTTCTTTTTTTCAATATTGTCATAAGGAGAATAAGACAACATATAGTCGTAGTATTTCTTATCCTTCGGATTGCCCCATTCGTCGAATTCAAACGTGGTGAGCGGAATAGTTTCGTCGAGCATGGTGGTCACGACATCAACAAATGGCACCGCTGATACAATTCCTTTCCACATTTCAGGAGCCATATTGGTCACTGCACCCATAAGGAGACCTCCAGCACTTCCGCCCATGGCAAACAAACGGTCGTATCCAGTGTACTTTTCTTTAACTAGAAATTTACCACAGTCGATAAAGTCAGTAAACGTGTTTTTCTTGTTGAGTAGTTTTCCATTTTCATACCACTCACGACCCATTTCCTGCCCTCCGCGAATGTGCGCAATGGCAAATACAAAACCACGGTTGAGTAATGAAAGACGTGTACTGCTGAATGTGGCGTCTATCGAATATCCATAGCTACCGTAAGCATAAAGCAACAGAGGTGAGGAATGATCTCGGACGAACCCTTTTTTATAGACCAAACTAATAGGAATTTGAGTTCCGTCTGCTGCAGTGGCATAAATACGCTCACTTATGTAGTCTTCCGGATTATACCCTCCAACCACTTCGGCCTGTTTTAGCAAAGTTTTTTCACGGCTCCCAATGTTGAAATCATATGTACTCGATGGAGTGGTCATTGAGGAATAGGAATACCGAATAGTTTTAGTGTCGAATTCTGGATTGGCTCCCATACCAGCAGCATATGCCGGATCCTGGAAAGGAATATAATAGTCATAGCTTCCATCCCAAGCCATTACACGCAATTGGGTCAACCCTTTAGACCGTTCATCAACCACCATGAATTCTGAGAAAATACTGATGCCTTCTAGCAAAACATCAGCGCGGTGAGGAAGAAGCTCTTTCCAATTTTTCTTTTCAGTACGATCGACCGATGTAGTCATCAAACGGAAGTTTTTCGCGTTGTAGTTGGTGACAATGTAAAATTTATCGCCGTAGTGATCTAGGCCATATTCTAAATCTCGCTCTCTCGGCGTGATGATTTTAAATTCTCCTGCAGGTTTGTTTGCAGAAAGAACGCGATATTCAGATGACTGCGTCTGCGAACTTCCAATGACAATGTATTCTTTACTTTTTGTTTTGTAAACGAAACAATGAAATTCTTCATCTTTTTCTTCGAATACGAGAACATCGGAATCTTGCGTTGTGCCCAGTTCGTGACGCCAAATTTGATACTCACGGAGTGTTCCCGGATCTTTTTTAGTGTAAAAAACTGTTTTATTATCATTCGCCCAGGCGACAGATCCTGTTGTTCCTTCAAGTACATCGTTCAGGAGTTTACCTGTTTCGAGATTTTTGAATTGAATAGTGTAAATACGACGGCTAATAATGTCGGTGCCATAGGCCAAAATTTTATTGTCTTCACTTACGTCATACGAGGCTAATGCCCAGTAATCATGACCTTTAGCAAGCTCGGGACCATTGATGAGAATTTCTTCTTCACCTGATGTCATAGATTCTTTTTTTCTACAATTCAGAGCATAGTCTTGACCGGCTTCAAATCGCGAATAATACCAATATCCATTGTCTTTAATGGGTACACTTTGATCGGTTTCCTTTATCCGTGCTTTCATTTCCTCGAACAAGCTGTTTTGAAACTTATTCATTCCCACAGACATATTTTTGGTGTATGTGTTTTCTTGTTCTAGGTAATTGAGAACATCTTGGGTTTGTTGATCTCTTTTTTCGGCAGGAGCATTTTTTTGTTCGTCGCTCAATCGCATCCAGTAATAATTGTCAATGCGCGTTTGACCGTGCTCAGTGAGTTCATGCGGGATTTTCTTTGCTTGTGGAGGTGTTGACATTTCTCGTCTTGTTTTTCTTTGGATAGTTTGGCCATTAATATCCCACGATATAGACATCAGGGCTAAGGCAATTATGGGTAACAGAATTTTCTTCATGCGTGTCAAAATGGATGCTAAAGATACATAAAACAGAAAACGCCCCTCCATTTAAGGAGAAGGCGCTTTCTTTTTTACCCAAGAAAAAACTACTACTTGAAAATTTGTTGGCGGGCCAATATTTTATTGTCTTGTTGAACATCAATCGTGTATACACCAGTTGCAAGACTATTCATGTCAATGGTTCTCACTTGTCCTTGATCCGCGTTTCCGCTCATACGCATTACCAATGCCCCGGAGGAATTGTACAAGGAAATGGTTGCTTTCGATGCACTAGCGTTTTCAAATGAGATCATCAAAGCATTGCCCATTCGAGTAATAACCGCATGTGGATCATTGCCCAATTCTTCTTCGATATTGACAGTCGACTCGACATAGGCAGTGGCCGTGGCGATATCAGAGCATGAACCATTATCAGCGATACAAACAATTTCATAGGTCCCTGGATTGTTAACAACAAACTCAAGGAAATTTTGATCACCTCCATCGAAACCATTCACAGTCCATTCGTAGGTTACCGTTTGTGCAGAATTGGCATTCGCAGAAATCGTTACCGTCTGACCCAATTCGAGCTGAAGCGATGGTGTGTTCAATGAGATTTCTAGATCGACTGCATTGTTGTCTACAAGATTGACAGTGAATGATTGTGAATAGCAGGCGCTTTGCATGTTCACGGTGTATTCGTCAGCAGAGATACCGGAAATCATGTGATACACATCATTCGCCGAGCCTGCAAAAACTATTTCGTTGTTTGAATTTACGATGGTGTAATCGAAGTGATCTGTATTCTCGACAATCATTTCAATACGTCCGGAGGCGCCACTATTGCAATAATCTGTGGTGGTTTCTACCGCTCCGGAAATGATTTCCGGTTGCGAAACAGTTACTCCCAAGGTAGTTGCTGTGCACAGAGCCTCGCTGTTTTCGTAAGTGACTAAATAATCTCCCGCTGGCAGGTTTTGAATGACGCCGTCGTTGGCATAATAAACATTTTCCATATTGTCTGTCGCAGTGATCATCCAGCCGTTGACGCCGGATTCAAATTGTATGCTGCCATCATTTCCTCCGTTGCAGCTTGTAGGAAGAGTGCTCACATTTAATGGAGCATTCAACCGAATGATCAGTCGGTTTCCGCTGTAGGCAGCAGTAGTGTTCAATGTGATGGTTTCTCCTTGAGCCATAGGAATTACTTCGCCGGTTAGTGTGTCTTGTACTGTAAGACATACCCCTGAAGGCAAGTTGAGTACTTCAGAAATACTGAATGTGTAGTCACCTGCTGAAGGCATTTCTACCCAAAGAGGGAATTCGATATTCTCCTCGAAACTCGGAATGGCGTTGATGCTGGCTTTGGTCGTATCGTTGATCACGATGGCAAGTTCAGGTGCTGTGGCCACGGGGCTATCCCATTTGATAGCATCATATTGATCATCAAAACCAAGCGTTGCCTCATCTACAATAGCAAACAATACTTCATCTGTCATTGTACCTTTAGTTAGATTCATTCTGACCAACATGGCGTCTTCTTGATTTCGTTGGAAATCTGCGCTAGATGTTGCCTTCACACTTTCAGTGAACGTAAGAGATTGTCCAGTTCCCTGTGCTTGCACAAAAAAGGACTGATTGCTTGCGATATATCTATTGGATGTGCCGGCATGAGACGATGCGTTGTAGGCTCTGTAGTTTGCTTCTGCAGCGTTGTATACATAGTACGTTGAGTTACTTCCAGTCCAAGTTGTGCTCGCGGCTTGCACTGCTTCCCAATCAATTGCACATGGATAAATATTCCCAACAAGGTTCCATCCATCCGGATTGTATACGCCGTTGCCTGGTTCAATGTCGTTGTAGGTTAACGGCACATTTACAGTTCCTTTTTGGAAATCGCCGGTCATGTCTAAAGTAACCGCATTGGCGTTCATGTAGACAATAAATCCTTTCATGGGGTCAATTGCATCGGTGATATTCGTTGCTCCTGTCCAGCCCATGTTTTTGCTACCCGCCGTACTTTCATTATACCAATAGATATTATTGAAATTATAAGAAGGGTAGTCAGAACCCGGAAATCCTGAAGTGATCATGTCATCATTCCAATCTTGTACAGTTTGATTGATCATTGGATTGTTGATGTATACCCAATGCTGCGGCGCTGTTGGGATGAAGCGTTGCATTGTTATTTGGCCAATGACATCGGCCCCAGATTGTATGGTTCCGATAGAACCGGTTCCTTGCAAAGTAGAGATCAAGGTCAATTGGTTATTTGTATTGAAAGTGCCGGCGTTTGGGCGCAATTGACCTTTCAACGAAATCGGCATCGTCGTTGAAATTCCAGCACTGTTTTCACTTTCTAGGTTGAAGAATGTAGCCGTTCCGGAACCGGAAATTGTTTGACTTTCTGTTCCTTTTAATAGGATGGTTGAAGATTCTCCATCGAAAGTTCCGTTAACGAGCAAATCTCCTTTGATCGTTGTTCGAACGGATCCCCCCATTAGCGTGGCACCCGCCTCAATTTCGAGGTTTTGACAGGTCATGCTATTGGTCATGGTAATGGTATGACCATTTTGAACGACAAGATTGGTAAACGGCCCACCAATAACGGTTCCTGGCGCACCCACTGGTGTTGTCGCCCAAATGGCGTCATCCGAATGGGCTGTGCCTTGAGAATAATAAGTAGATCTGCAGCTTTCCTGAGTAATGGAAATATCATCCATACTGAGTTTACCCTTTGTAGAGGTATTGTAGACGAAGAAGGGTCCGAAATAGCCCAAATGATCCCAGTAGGTATCCGTTGTTGATCCGTAGTTGACTAAATTATTGAAATCACCATCGAGGTCAAGATCAACAGACCACGTGCCATCGGCAGTGCGAGTAACTTGAAAACCAACTTTTGTTTGTGCTGTACCCCAATCCAACGTTGTCGTCAAAATAGAATAAAGAATATCACCTTCTGTTCGCCAAAGGGTTACATAATCTTGATTGTATGCAGGACTTGGGCGCACTCCAATAGCATAACCGTTGATTTCTTGGAATGCAATATTGGGGTCGTTATTGGTCAAACAAATAATGAAATAGTCGGAGGTATTTGGTTCAACGCCAAAGTGATTTAGATTGAATCTCCAAATGGTTTCTGATCCGGCCAATCCCGCGCCATCATAGGCGAGTGAAGAAGAACATGCACCTGTAGCGGTCTGACCGGTGTCTTGATGTCGAATGGAATAGGTGCCTGAAATAGGTGCCGAATTAGAGGCGGTAAAAGCATCGCCTGGGGTGGTAAACCAGTTGCTGATACTGCCTGATTCGAAGCCCGTATTTACGAGTTCCATGAATTGATATTCATCATCATTCAAGGTCAATGCAGATGTGGTTTGGGTTCCTAAAATGGCCACATACCCTCCTGAAGCATTTTGCAAGGTGAATCCGTAGTTTGTCTCAACCTCACAGGATTCGTTATTGGTAATATTGATGGTTACATTCTGATTAGAAACGGAAGCCGCAGGAAAAGTAACAGTTTGTGTGCTGTAGTTATTGATACCAGCTGCATTTCCCGAGGTCAATGCTACCTGAACTGTAGTTGCTAATGTAGGGTGTGGATTGGTAATGGAAATTGGGATGGTAATGTTTCCATCTGTTTCATTAGCAATGGCACTTGTTGAGGCAAATTGAACGGTAGTGTTAGGTAGGCAGGGCTTGAAATATATTTGGTCGAACTCGGTCGTTCGGCGATTCGATGCCGACAATCCGCTCGGCATATTTATTTTGAATCCAAAGTAGTTGGTACCAAGAGGAACTAAACTGTTGTTGGTACCTGTACCAACGGATATGGTGGCGAGTGTGGTAGGATCAGCGCTTGGGGCAGCTCCTGTCCCATTGCTTATTGGCATCGACGAAATGAAAAGTTCCCAAGCACCGGCTTGAGTTCGTGTGACGCGAAAGGCAAGTCCAAAGTCACTGCGTGATTGGTTAATGGCTTGATTGGAAGTGATGACCGTACTAGCTACCGCTCCATTAACGATATGTTGTAATCTAATTTCGTGATTTGATGTGCCATCACCAATCATTAGTCGATATCCATCGACGGTGGTTGATTCGAGGTTTGACTCATTGGCATACAACCAAATTTCCACGTTGCTTGTGGCACTTAATGCAAAACGGCGACCCATCCAAAAGGCCCATTCTTGTTGCGTTTGCCAGTCTGAAATTGCCGTCGACACGTAGTAAGAACCACCCGCATTATTGCCGGGATTCACTTGAATTGTGCGCGCATTGCTGGTGTTGCCAGGCACATCGGAGTTGGTTACCATCTGCCATTGAGTAGTTTCACCTACCCATGCTGGAGAAGCGGTAAAGTTTCCATCTGTGAAATTGTCAATCAAGTTGAAAGAACATGCCGGCGGGGGAGCCATCGGCATCACTGAAGCACTTTTACCGGCGATCGACGCAAAGATCAGGGCAAGGGATGCCCAAATAGCCAATACAGGAGTATTCATTTTGTAGGGTTTATTTTCCGCAATCAAAAGTTAGGTAGGCACTACATACACGCAGGTCTTCCGGGGTAGTGATCTTGATGTTTTCTCTGTTCCCCTCTACCAAGTTGATTGCTACTCCTAGTGATTCGACAACGGATGCGTCGTCGGTAAACCCAGGGTGGTACGACTGGTGGAAGGCTTTTCTTAACAGAGTCATCTCGAAGCACTGTGGTGTTTGCACCATTCGAAATTGACTGCGTTCTACTGCTTCGTTTTTTCCATCAACAACTCTTCTAAGGGAGTCATTAATTGGAACTACCGGAACAGCAGTGCCATTGATACGGGCACTTTCGTAACAGGTTACAAAAGTCTTTTGTGAAACAAGTGGCCTAACGGCATCATGTATCCCCACAACCCCTGTAGAATCTAGGATTGCATCTAACCCGTTTTTTACGGAAAAAAAACGTTCTTCGCCTCCGGTTACCACCAAATGGGGTAGCGTTATACCCAAAGTCAGACACAGGTCTTTCCAATATTGGATGTAATCCGGATGAAGTACAAGAATGATATTTAATTGATTGTCAAAAGAATAAAACCGCTCAATCGTGTGTGCCAAGATAGGCTTCCCGTGCAGTTCTAAGAACTGTTTAGGGAGTTCGGCCCCCATTCGGGTACCCTTTCCTCCGGCAACGATGATGAGATGGTTTCGCATGAATAGTGCAAAACTAAGTAAAGTCTGTTTTAACTTATGGTTTTACTGTAGGTTGATTGGTATAAATTGCTTATTTTCACCGCCTATTTGATTTCTTACAATTTCTACTTTAATTAAACGATTCATGCGCAAGTTACATTTAACACTAGCCTTCGTTGCCCTAATGATCTCCACCAATGCTTTTGCTGGATGGGGAATTTGGAAGTCTCTTCTCCAGATTAATGGTGGTACACAATACGATATTGAACCGACCTCAGTTGTGGCAGATTTCAATCAGTCTTATATCGGTCGATATTCGAATGGAGGCACGCTTTCTTTGGATTGGGTAGAAGTGTGCACATGGAGAGATGCTTGTTGTTCGAATACCTGCGCTCCCGTGTTTAATTATCGCGTTTATCGCACATGTGATACCCCACCTTCCTTCTCTACTGCCACAATGACTTTTGGAGGCAATAGCACTTTCCCGTGCACAGGTGGAAATGATCAGCGTTGGTTTGAATCCATCGGTGTGAATCTCTTAAACGGTCTGACTACCTCCGGAACGTATGTTGTAGAAGTATTTGTGGTAGTAGGGGGCAATTCATCCGGCACTTCTGGATGCGGCGAAACCCAATACCATAGCAACGGTGGATTGAATTATATCGCTTATTTCGAATTTGAAAACACAGACTCATTTAGTGACGGCAATTTTACCGCAACCCCAGTTTGGAATGGCAGCACTTCTGCTTTCACAGTGGTGAATAACAGTGACGTAGGTGGTTTGTTAGGAACTGAAAACGTTCGCACAAGCACGTTGCGCGTCAATGCTAGCGCTGCTTCTGATCAATATTTGTACAGACAATTTAGCACATGGAATGCCCAACAAGAATGGTATTTTTGGGTAGGTCGCAGAGGTGTTGCAGCTTCGGCAGCGGATCGCACGCGCATTTGGCTTTATTCAAACAACTTGAATCTCAATGCTACTTCGAGTATCGATGGGTATTATCTCGAAATCGGTGATGATTCAGGGGACGATGAAATTCGTTTTTATCGCAGCAATAATGGTGTGAGTACATTACTGTTTTCAACGAGTTCAGCCGTTTTGAATGGCTTAACTGATTACGGAATCACGTTTGCCATTACACGAAGCGAAACCGGTGTATGGACCATTAAGACTTCTGCCTTACCGACAAGTACGATTCAAGCGGCCGCTTCACCTACTGCTCGCTCTTGCCCGGAAACACTTAGCACAGTTACACATGGCACCGTAACAGACACGAACGTGTCATTGAATGCGGGCGGTTTCTTTGGAATTGCTGTGAAAAATTCTGCTGGTTCGGGACAAACCAATATCGAATTCGATAACCTCCGGTTCCGTCCTTTAGCGGCCAACACGTATTTTAATTTTAATGCGACCACCGGCACTCAATCAGAACCAACCAATGGGGCTGGTGATTTATCCTTTACAATTGGTGTCAATATTTTTAACGCGGATGCAGCGGTTGGATCTTCCGTGCAAGTTAATCTGACTTCAGGAAATGGTGCACGCTTGGGAGGAGCCACAACAGCCACCCTTAGCTGGTCTCCTGCAGAAACTGGCCTGAAAAACGCCACGTTTACTATTGACGACAATGCCATTTGTGATGATATTCAAACGCTTGTTTTCACGCTCCAAAGTGCAACAGGTGGACTTAATGCGTATGCGGCTAGCCCGACTACCTTCACATTAACTGTCTTGGATAATGATATGGGGTATGCAACATTGGTGGATGATAATTTCGAAGATGGCAACTCAACGGGTTGGACAGGATATGGCAACGGTTCTTGGTCGGCAAATAACACTGGTGCTTTGACGGGTACGTATAGCATCAGACACTCAAATACGGGTGCAAACGGAATTAGTCATGTCGCTACCTCAGCCAACAATGCGTCTATGGCCGGAGTGAACACCACTTGGAGATTCAACATGAATTTCTTCAATCTCGATCCTTCAGGCGGAAATAAATGGCAAGTATACTTGGCGGCAAACAATACTGACTTTTTTGGAACAACTACGAATGGTTATGCACTTGGTGTGGATCCTACACTCACTGTACCTTCTGACACATTGTGTCTATGGCGAGTAACCAATGGTGTATACACCAGAATCATTACTACCGACATTGATTGGGGAACTACCAATGCAAAAACAGGTTTTGAAATCATTCGCGACGAAAACGGACTTTGGACACTTTACATGGACAGTGATGGTGATTTCAATAATCTCGTTTCTAAAGGCTCAGTGACGGATGCGACTTATTCTGACCTGAATTACTTTGGTGCGAAGTTCACATATACTTCCAGCAATAGCGATAAGCTTTCATTGGATGATGTTTCTGTGACCCAAAAGGGATGTCGCAGTATTTACTATAGCCAAACACCTGGAGGAAACTTCAACGGTGCCATTTGGGCTCCAACCACAGTGGGAACTCCTCAGAGTATTTCGCCTGGCCGATTTACACGTCTTGTCGTGCAAAGCGGCGCACCAGTGACACTCACAGCCAATGCAGTTTGTGACGACATTGAAATTCAAGCAGGAGCCGTTCTTGACTTATCAAATTACACATTCGAAGTCTACGGCAATTGGATTCACTCTGGAACAGTTAACGTTGGTAATTCAACAGTTGTGTTGAAAGGAAATGAAGCCCAATCGATCTTGGGTACAGGTGGTCCTGCTTTCTACAAATTGAATATTGACAATAGTTTCGGAACAGTTCAAATGTTGGCGACCACCACGGTAAGAAACCAAGTCAACCTATTGAAAGGAACGCTTCAAACCAATGGCAATTTGATTCTCAAATCCGAAGCGAGCACCAGCGGTTCTATTGGGCCTATTCAATCGGGCGCGGACATTTCCGGTAACGTGACTATCGAGCGGTATTTGCCGCCATCTGTGAATGGCTACACGTATTTGGGAAGCACTGTCGCCGGGTTGACGCTCGCCGATTGGAACGACGATCTCGTGACCACCGGTTTCCCAGGTTCCGACTTCCCTTCGTACAGCTTCAATAGTGTTTATTGGTACGACGAAACTCAAAATGGCGGACGAAATGTGGGTTGGACAGCTGCCACCAACATTACCAACACCATCAATATTAATCGTGGGTATACACTATACCAAAATGGAGCTGCTTGGACAGTTGATGTTACTGGTCAAGTGCAAAAAGGCGCCATCGCAGTGCCACTTTCATTTACAAATAATTCGAACTCAGCTGATGGCTGGAATTTAGTAGCCAATATTTATCCATCTGAAGTGGATTGGGTGGCCTTGGAAGCAAACAGCGCTGATGTGAATACGTACTACGTTTATGACGCTACACTTCCGGGCTATCGTACATATGCCGCCAATACCCAAGTGGGTTCGGCTTCACGGTATATTCCACATAGCCAAGGCTTCTTGGTAAAAGCCACAGCAGGTGGTCAAAACCTGAACTATATGGAAAGTATAAAAACCAATACCAATGCGGCATTTGAACGCAGCGAAGAAGATGCACGTTTTGTTCGTTTTAATATTACACGCAATGGAGAAGGCGACGAAGCTATCCTCGCATTTAATGATGAAGCAACGCATAATTACGAATCGACTTTTGATGCGGAAAAATGGGAAAGTCCAGTATTGACTTCTCCCGAATTCGCATTTATGTCGGCTGACGATGTTCAACTGACTATCGATGCTCGTCCTTTGCCAAATACGGGATATTCCATGAATATGTACATGGATTTGCCGCAGGCCGGAGAATACACGATCACCGTGAGCGAGATCCAAAACTTGCCTTTGGGAGCTTGCATCTATCTTGAAGATACGCAATCACAGCAAGTTTGGACTGTTTCGGCAGGTGCAGAATGGGTGCTCACATTGAATGAAGCTTATACAGGTAGCGATCGTTTCGTAATGCATGTTGGCGCATTTGCCCAAGTGAATACAACAGACCCCGCATGTGCGAATCTTTCGGGTACTATTGAAGTAGCTGCTGAAGAAGGAAATTGGGTGATGACTGTAATGAATGCAAATGAAGAAATACTTGCTAATGAAATTTCAGGTGTTTTTGATTCTGCGCTTGGTGGAGAGTATACAGTAGAAATTAGAAATACGGAAGCCGCTTGTGAAGCCACACCTATAACAGTGACAATTGTTGCACCTGCTGCGGCATCATTCGCCTACGTATTTGAAAATGCCGCTTGCAACGAAAGCACTGGTCAGATTATCTATGAAATGATCAATGGTGGTGAATACCAAATGCAATTGCTCAATGGTGTGGGGTTGATTATTTCTGAAATGACAACAACAGAATCCTATATGGAATTGCTCGATTTAGCTCCGGATAGTTACACGCTGACTTTGACAAACGCATGCACTTCGTTTACCGAAAGCATTAGCTTGTTGGATGATAACGCTGTATCAGCCGAAATTGACGCCGCGAATACGAATGTGGTCTTTACCGAAGGCACTTCAGGACTGATCAGTTTAACCGCCACTGTTGAGGGCACTGCTGAAATGAATTGGTATGTGAATGGTGAAATGATTACCACTGGTTCGGCATTAAATTATGAAATCACAGAAGCAGGGGAGTATGCGGTAACATTGGCTGCTTCCAATGAGTTCTGTAGCGCAGAGGACCAAGTAGTTGTGCTCGCTTCAACAGTTGTTTCGACGGAAGAGTTGACAAAAGAACTTGTCACCGTTGTTAATCGCGGTAATCACGCATTGATTACATTTAATGGGGTTTCGGCTACCGCTTCAAATATTGCCATCTATAATACAATGGGGCAATTGATCTACACTAAAACGATAGGTCAATCGGCCGGACAAGTAGTGGATGTGGATATGCAAAATTGGGCAACCGGTGCATATACAGTGAACGTGACCAATACTCAAGGTGAAGTTTTGAGCAAGACACTGATGAAATAATTGATATTTAGTATATTATCTTGGAAAACCCGGTCTTGACGACCGGGTTTTTTTTATTGAAATAGATATTTTTGTTCCTCTATTTCGGTAATTCAGGCACATCGGTAAAGGCTAAGTCTCTGAGAATCAAATATAGACGAAAATAAAAATAATGTCGACGAATCAAGCTATTGCATCGACGAATCAGATAATGTATCTTTGTACTGTGATACTGAAATTCAGTAAAACAGAAAGGTCCTTCACCCCATAAGGAACCTCAAACACTCAAAACATGTCAAAATCGTTGAAAAGCTGCTTTCTAAAGGCAGCCTTGATTTGTAGTTTACTTCTACAATCAGTTCTTTCTTTTTCCCAATCGGCCACCGCAGATTGTGCCATCGGAACAGGTACCGGCCTAACTGCTGGAGTGTCAGCTTCGGTAAATTCTGCACAAACATTGGGCAGTCCTACAGTTACGCTGTGTGGTACCGGTACTGCCCAAAGAGATGTTTGGTATTGGTTTACCGCTACTTCCAGCACTACACAAGTTGCTTTCACACCAGGCGGGAATAGAGATGCCGCTATTTTGGTTTATGGTGCTTGTGGCACAGCAACTGTTCTCGGTTGCGCAAATAGTTTTGGCGCCGCCAATACAACAGAATCTCTTATTGTGAACACAACAGTTGGTTCGCAATACGGTATCCGACTCATTCGCGTAGGAGCAACAACTCCTATTCAAGGCACTTTGGTTTTCAGACCAGGTAATAATGATTGTGCGAATAGCACGATTATTTCCGCTTCACCCGATGCTACTTGTACAGCTGTATCAGGCAATTCAATTGGGGCCACTCAGTCTTCAGGGGGTTGCACGGGAACTGCCGATGATGATGTGTGGTATCAATTTCAAGCAACCGCCACGTCGCACCAAGTGACGGTTACTCCAGGCACCATGTCAAATGTAGTTTTCCAAGTGTATTCTGGAAGCTGTGGTTCTTTGACCAGTCTTTTTTGTGTAAATAATACCACCGGTGCGAATGCTGAAGTGCAGAATGTAGCTGGATTGACTATTGGATCTACATATTTTGTTCGTGTTCACAGTCAAGGGAATGGATCTGGTCAAGGTACGTTTACAATTTGTGTCAACTCCATTGCCCCTGCAAATGATGAATGTGCGAACGCCACCTCTGTGATCGCTTCTGCAACCTCAAGTTGCACTAGTGTATCAGGAACAACAGTAAATGCTACACAGAGTTTAGCAGGCTGCACAGGAACTGCTGATGATGATGTTTGGTTTTCTTTCCAAGCAGTGAATACAACGCAATTAATCACAGTCACCCCATCAACTTTGCTCAATCCAGTATTTGAAGTTTTTTCTGGAACATGTGGCTCACTTACTTCAATGGGATGTGTAAACAATAGCGGCAGCAATAATGGAACAGAATCTCAGAATATTTCCGGATTAACGATAGGCACCTCTTATTTTGTGCGGGTTTATAGCCAAGTAAATACTTCAGGAAAAGGAACCTTCGATATATGTATTAGCAATACCATCCCATTAAACGATGATTGCGGTGGCGCCATCCTTTTGACTGCTTCTAGCACTGAAACATGTGGGGTGGCTTATGGATCTACCAGTGCAGGAGCCACAGCATCCATGGGTGCCTGTGTTGGATCCAATAGTAAAGATGTTTGGTTCAAATTTGTTGCAACTCACAATACCCAATTAATTACCGTGCTCGAAAACACACTGGGAGATGCTGTAGTCGAATTGTTCTCGGGGTCATGCGGGAGTTTAACATCGCTCGGCTGCACCGATAATGACTCGGGAGATGCCGAGTACGCATATTATGAAAATTTAGTTGTAGGAAACACCTATTACTGCCGAGTATATGATTATTGGAATTTTATTCATGGCACCTTCACTATTTGTGTGACCGTGCCGGTGAGTCCGTGTGCAAATCCTGTCACATTGGATCCTTGTTCCAATCAAACAACGGTTACCCTTGATTCTCATGGAATTTGGGCAGCATATAATGGGGTAGCTTGGAAAGTTCGTGGTGAAGAAAAAGTCTATTCATTCACGCCCGCCTCAAGTGGAGACTATGTAATTGATGTGACGAATATTGTGGATGATTATTTTGTGGATTTTCTTTACCGAAATGCATCCTCTTGCGCTTATGCCGGATGGACTTATATTGATGATTTCGATGCTGTGGCTGTTTCACCGAGTTTCGCGCTCACTGCAGGCACAGAGTATTTTATCCTCATTGATGATGAAAATATGAATCTGTCAACGGTTACGTTTAAGGTCAGAAAGGCAGACAATACGCCTTGCCCGGCTGTGGTGTCTTTCGCGAATAACCGATCTGAGTTTGAGGAAATAGACGGAAATGTGATGATTGATTTAACCATCGAAAACCCGTTGTCGACCGCGATGAATCTATCACTCACCCTTGTTTCTGGTGATGCATCTCGTGTGAATGGATTTTCGACTCAGGTGATTACCATACCGGCTAATGCGACAACATTCCAAGTACCTATTCAAATCACCAACAATGGAAACTGTGATGATCATGCGTCGTTACAATTTGCATTTAGCAATCTGGGCTTGAACATGGAAGCGGGAGTCATCGCACAACATGTCTTTTACATACAAGATGATGAAATTGTATATGAAAATAAAGTTGATCAGAATTTTGAGGTAGCGACCACAGGTTTCAATTTAGCCTCATCAATAACGAATCCTTGGGTTGTATCAAACACAAGCCCCATCAATGGAACAGCGCAGTTTGTTTCGGGCAACACAGCGGGTAGTGGATCGAATTACTTCACGACTGATGCAAAAAGAACCTACTTTGATGGAATGACCAGTGTATGGAAATTTCAAGTGAATCATTTCGGAAACGAACCGGATCAAAACACCAAGTGGCAATTTATCTTGGCATCCGACAAATCGGATTTATGGAATGTTGCCTTGAATGGTTACGCTGTCGGTATTAATCCGCTCACATCTCCCGACTTGGATTTAGTAACTCTGTGGAAAATAGTGAATGGCCAATATTTCCCGATTGTTACAAGTTCAGTGGATGTAGGAACAGCCAATACAACCATGGGCTTTGAAGTCACTCGCGACGAAACAGGATTGTGGACATTGAAATTTGATGCGAATGGAGGCTTCGACGGATTAGTTCAACTTGGTACAGGCACAGACCTAACATACAATCGGGCTGGATATATGGGTATGCGTTATCTCTATGCGGCAGGAAACAGCCACAAATTGAGTGTGGATGATGTTTTGTTTTATCAGAAAGGATGTCCGGAAACGATCTACTCAGTTGGTTCAGGAAACGTAAGTGGTGCGGTATGGGCTACTACTTCAACGGGAGCGGCTTCTGTGCAATATGTAGGACGTCTGTCTAATCTTGTTATTCAGTCGGGACACTCCATTTCTTGTGATAAAACATTGGTGTGCGGGGATCTGACAGTAAATACAGGTGGTACGCTGAATACGCAAGCTCAGGATGTGGTGATTCACAATGATCTAATCAACAATGGCGCATTAAGCGCTACCATGGGACGCATCATTTTCAATGGCAATGAAGCACAAACTTGGTCTGGATCAGCTTCCAATAACGTCAAGAATGTTGAAGTATATAATAGTTTGCCCTTGGCATCAGGAACGGCATTGACACTCTTGTCGAATGTGAGTTTGATCGGTGTCCTTTCTCCTGAAAAAGGAAAAATCAACGTCAACAACAAACTGACATTGATATCGAACGCTACAACTACAGGTTCGATTGGAGAGATAAAAAACGAAGCTTCAGTTATTGGTTCAATCACGGCACAACGCTATTTGCCAACTGCACTATCCAATTATGTGAATTTGGGCAATCCGATTGTAGGACAGACCTTAAGTGATTGGAATGACGATTTGACGACAACTGGTTTCCCAGGATCTGATTATCCGAGTTATAATTTCAACAATATTTATTGGTATGATGAAAGTGTGACCGGAGATCGCAACCAGGGTTGGATTGGCGCTACCAATATTACCAACACACTTGCTTCAAACAAAGGCTACATGGTCTATATGACCGGCACCGCGAACACCGTAGACGCTACTGGAGAATTTCAGAAAGGCGATGTATCGATGCCGGTTCCATTGACCAACACCGGATCATCCGGAGACGGATGGAATCTTTTGCTCAACCCGTATCCTTCTGAAATAGATTGGGATTTAGTGGTAGCAAACAGCCCTGGTGTATCAACATATTACGTTTATGATTCGCAAACAGGTGCCTATAAATCGTATAATGGATTGACGCATACGGGAACGGCATCGCGTTACATACCTATGGGTCAAAGTTTCTTTATTGGTGCAAATGTTCAAGGAGTGAATTTGAACTTCAAAGAATTTATGAAATCCAACAATGGCACCGCTTTCGAACGTTCGGAAAATCTACCCGAAGGCTGGGTATTGCAATTGGCGAAAGATGGTTTTGAAAGTAATTTGATGTTAACCGAAGATATAGAAGCGACCGCTGCTTTTAACGCTGATCAAGATGCGTTTTTATTGAAAAGCCCGGAAGAGAGAATGCATCACATCTATAGCGTTTCATCCGATCAGGAAAAGTTGACTATGGACGTGCGCAATGCTTGGGGTGATGAGGTTATTCCGATTTATGCGGATGTTGTAATGCCAGGAATCTATGCATTCGAAATTGCTCAATTGCCAGCTTCTCTAGTTGGTGAATGGATGGTGAAGGATGTGGTGACTGAGTCCATGTATGAAGTGACAACCGGATTAATCATTCAAACTAAATTCGATGATTCGTTTAACGGAATTCGTTGGGTCTTGATGCCAAAACAGGCTCAAGCAGAAAGCACTACAAGCGCCATCACCATTTCTTCAGCTGTGAACGGATGGTTGGTAGATTGCGGCACACAGGAGCTCGATTTGGTTACCATCACCATTTACTCGATGTCGGGTCAACTGGTGCAAGAAACCACGGCGAATTTGAATGGCAGTCGATATTACACTATTCCAAATGATAAGTTGAGTAATGGCAGTTATTTAATTGAAATTAGAAAGAATGATACCTTATGGGTTAGTTCTAAAGGATTGATCACACGATAAGTGACCATGTTTTGATGTTAATAGAAAAAGGGGGCAGCGGCTCCCTTTTTTTTGTGCCCTTCAACGGTGATTTTGGGACTGTATTATAGCCATCTGGTATCTGTGGGTGAAGCAAAATACCTGGATATCAACGGGATAAGAAAACGGCAAAAGAGTCGACGAAATGGCCAAAATCCACGATTAACCAAACAGGTTGTACTTTTACCGCGGATAGTCAAGTGTTTAGGTGTTTGTGTCCGGTTGGTTTTTTCATAAGAATAAGCCAGCCGGATTTTTTTATGCGTATTCCTTTACTGCAATTTCGTCGAGTTTGGTGAAAATTGATTCGGGTTCCATATATGTCACCAGTTGCATGCGATCTTCTTTGAAATTGGCAATGCCCTTGAAATAATTGGAATAATGTCTTCGCATTTCTAAAACACCGAGTTTTTCGCCCTTCCATTTCAAGGAGAATTCGAAATGTTTTCGGGCTGCCGCAGCGCGTTCTGCAATAGTCGGCGGCGGTAGTTTTTCACCGGTTTTGAAAAAGTGTTTTATTTCATTGAATATCCATGGATAGCCGATACTTGCGCGTCCAATCATGATCCCATCCACACCGTAGCGATTTTTGTATTCCAATGCTTTTTCAGGAGAGTCAATATCGCCATTGCCAAAGATGGGAATGGTGATACGCGGATTTTCTTTCACCTTAGCAATTAATGACCAATCCGCTTCGCCTTTATACATCTGCACGCGGGTGCGTCCATGGATCGTTAAAGCTTGAATACCGATGTCTTGCAAGCGCTCCGCTACTTCGAGAATATTTTTACTCTGATCGTCCCATCCAAGACGCGTTTTTACGGTCACTGGAAGCGACGTGTTTTTGATCACAGCTTCCGTCATACGCACCATTTTATCAATGTCTTTAAGAATACCGGCGCCCGCACCTTTGCAAGCGACCTTCATCACGGGGCAGCCATAATTGATATCGAGTCAATCCGGATTGGCTTTTTCGATGATCTGTGCACATGCTCCCATGGTCTCCACATCCGACCCAAATATTTGAATGCCGATTGGGCGTTCATACTCGAAGATATCGAGTTTCATGCGACTCTTTGCAGCGTCACGGATTAGGCCCTCGCTACTGATGAATTCGGTGTACATGAGATCAGCCCCGTTTTCTTTGCACAGCATACGGAAAGGCGGATCACTCACGTCTTCCATAGGGGCGAGAAGGAGGGGGAAATCGGGCAATTCTATTTTTCCAATCTTGATCATGATAACTTTTACACCAATGGATTTGGAATGCAAAGGTAGTTCGCTTCTTTTGCATCATGAAAAATCCTATTTTTCAGGAGATGTCTCCTGGCTTGAGAGCACTTCTTTTTGGCGTACTCATTCTCACCTGTGCCATGATTGGTGCGGGTGCAGCAGTGGTATTAGCGATGTCCAATGGTGTTTCCATCAACGAGGTAGAAGAATTGGTAGCGGCACCCAAGTTGGAACAAATTGAGTTGTTGAAATGGATGAATAATATATCACAGATCTTCACTTTTCTGCTTCCTGTTTTTATTTACATCATCATTTTCGGCGCTCCTAATGCGTTTCGCGCGAATATGGCGCCCTCATTTGTTTTTGTAGCGGTGGCTATCTTGTGGATGATTTCATCTGGGGGAATTATTGATCTCAGTGCTAGACTCAACCAATTTTTAATTCCTGAAGGCAGTGCTTTAGAAGCTTGGCTCAAACCGACCGAGGAGCGCGCTGGGCAACTTACCGGAATGATCTTGAATTTTGGCGGCGTGGGATCACTCATTAGCACCATTTTTTGCATTGCCATTATTCCAGCCGTATGCGAAGAGCTCGCGTTTCGCGGGGTTCTGCAGCCCCTACTTATCGGTGCCACGAAGAATATTCATACGGGTGTTTGGTTGTCGGCATTGTTATTCAGTTTCTTCCATTTTCAGTTTTATGGATTCTTACCCCGCTTGATTTTGGGGGCCATGTTGGGTTATATATTCGTTTGGAGTGGGGGACTTTGGGTGTCGATTTTGGCACACCTTGCCAACAATGCTTTGGCCATTTTTTTATACCATTACAACGGCATGAGTCTAGAGGCCCCGGATGGGGATTTTCAAACCGAATGGATGTATTATGTAGGCTCTATGGCCATATTTTTCGTATTCATGGTCTTTTTAGCTAGAAAACGCATACCGCAATCCGGTTGGTTGATAGAATCTTAAGAAAAAAGACTATCTTTGCGGCCCTTAAAACAAGGGTTGTCATGAACGAGATGTTCAAAATATTGGCCGGATCAGCTTCTACCTATATGGGAGAAGGCGTTGCAGCAGCGATGGAAACCTCTCTGGGTAACGTAATCCTGCAGCGCTTTAGTGATGGTGAATTCCAACCATCTATTGAAGAAACGGTACGCGGAAAGGACGTGATTATCGTCCAATCTACCTTCCCACCTACCGACAATTTATTTGAATTATTACTCTTGATTGATGCTGCCAAGCGCGCATCAGCAAAGCGCATTGTAGCGGTAATGCCGTATTTCGGTTTCGCCCGCCAAGACAGAAAAGACAAGCCACGTGTTGCTATTGGTGCAAAAATGGTGGCGAATCTATTGACTGCCGCTGGTGTTGACCGCGTCATTACCATGGATCTCCATGCCGAACAAATTCAAGGGTTTTTTGAAGTGCCAGTAGATCACCTCTATGCAAGCACCATTTTCATCCCGCATTTGCAAGCCATGAATATTCCGGATTTGGTCATTGCCGCTCCGGATACTGGAGGAACAAAGCGCGCTAATGCTTATGCAAAAATCCTCGGAGTGGATTTGGCCATTTGCTACAAACAACGCAAAGTGGCGAATCAAGTAGAAAGCATGACCGTAATCGGTGATGTAACTGGTAAGAATGTCGTATTGATTGATGATATGGTAGACACCGCGGGCACCTTGTGCAAAGCAGCAGAGATGATGCTTGAAAATGGTGCTTTGAGTGTTCGCGCGATTTGCACACACCCGGTGTTGAGCGGTCAAGCGTATGAACGTATCCAAAATTCAGTATTGACCGAATTGATCGTGACAGATAGCATTCCTTTGAAAGATGGTGTGCAGAAAGATAAGATCAAGGTGTTGGGCGTTTCCAAGTTGTTTGCAGATGTGTTGCACAACTTGTTGGAAAACAGAAGTATTAGTTCGCATTTTATTATTTCATAAACAAATAAATCATCATGAAGCAAATTAGTTTGAGCGGTTCTCTTCGCGAGAACGTAGGAAGACAAGGTGCTACAGAATTGCGCAGAAGTGGGCGCGTTCCAGGGGTACTTTACGGTGGTAGCAACCAAATTCATTTCAGCGTTAGCGAAATGGACTTGATCAAACTCCTCCGTCAGCCTGAGACTTTCCAAATCAACCTCGAAATTGATGGAAAATCTTACGCTACTGTAATGCAAGAAAAACAACAACATCCGGTTACTGACCGTGTAACCCACATCGACTTGCTCGAATTGGTTCCTGGTAAAGAAGTGAAAACAGCTTTGCCTGTGCGTGTTACCGGAAGCTCTGAAGGGGTGAAAGCGGGTGGTAAACTCGTTCAAAACTACCGTAAGATGCGTATCATCGGTTTGCCTGATGCTTTGCCAGAGGCTATTACTGTTGATATTACTCCATTGAAAATCGGGGATATGATCCGCGTTCGCGAAATCAGCATCCCAGGTTGCCGTTTCGCTGAGGCTGATGCTTCTGCGGTGGTTGCTGTTCAAGCTACTCGTGCGTCTATCGCTGCTGACAATGCTGGTGCAGACGACGGAAAGAAAAAGAAGAAATAGTCTTTTTTCGAATACAGAAAAGCCGTTCCCAAGGGAGCGGCTTTTTTTTTGTAACTTTCCTTTACGTTGATCGTCCTACAAGTGAAAAAGCCCCTTTGATGACCACTGCCGAGTACAATAAATGTGTCGAATTGCATTCCGATGCCTTGTACCGTTTCTTGCTGAAAAACGTAAGAGACAAGGACAAAGCGCGTGATTTAGTGCAAGATACATTTACTAAGCTCTGGCTGAAGGTGGATGAGGTGTCGTTTGAGAAAGCCAAATCGTACATCTTTACCTCCGGTTATCACACGATGATTGATGGTATGCGTCGTGACAAAAGACAACTTGACTATCAGTCAGATGCAATGAGAACAGGACTGAGTGCCACCGAAAGGCAATACAGTGATTTGCAACAAGTGTTGAATGAAGCCTTGGAAACATTGCCTCCCATTCAAAAAAGTGTGATTATGCTTCGCGACTATGAAGGATATAGCTATGAAGAAATCGAAGAGATCACCGGATTGAACGAATCGCAAGTGAAGGTGTATATTTACCGTGCCCGTGTAGCGCTAAAAGCCTATATAGGCAAAATCGAAAACGTATTATGATGATTACAAGAGACAATTACGAAGTGTACTTTATCGATTATATCGATGGGACGCTTTCTGTCGATCTGCGCCAACAGGTCGAAGCGTTTCTTGTGGCTCATCCCGATTTGGCAGCAGAACTCGATGGCTTAAGTGATGTTCATTTCAACATACCGAATGATCATTCGGTTGAAAAATTAGATTTGTACAAAGCCCAAGCACCTGGCGAAAAACCGGCATTTCCGCCTGTAGCTAAAGAAAAGCATGAGGGCCTCCGTCCTATTGTATTGCCACGTTTGAAAGGTGAAGCCTTAGTATTTGATGCGAAAGCATCGTTGTACCAACAAGAGCGCTCATTGTATTGGAACTTGCTTCCGGGCTATGGTGTACGCAAAGCGAAACGCGCTGATTTGGCCGTGCTTCGCGGAGCACATGGTGCGATTGTTTTACCAAAGCTCGTTGCCCCAATCATCATTTTTGAGCACAAAGCCGCGCTCTTTCAAAAAGGGGCAACGGTCGTTCCGATGACTTCTGTGCAAGAAGGCGCAAAAGTATTTACACTGAAAAGGGCATTTTATTATTCCTCTGCAGCAGCGGCGATTGCGGCGCTTTTGTGGATGAATGGGCCAAATGATCCATCTCCCGCTTCCGTAGCGGAGAATCCTGGTCGCGCAGTTCAAGGGACAACGCATCAAAATGCGAAGGATAGCGCGGGTGAAGTGGCAATGCCTGCGAATCCTCAGACTAACGTTCACACCGTTCGCCATCCGCACGACAAAGCCACTCCCACTCAGGAGCCTTATAAAGCTCCAATCATTGAATCAAATCCATTTGAGATGGAACACAATGACGTGGCTCAAAATCCGAATTCCGACTCGAATACGCAGATTCCCGAACCCAATACTCAGAACCCTGAACCCCGAATCCTGAACCCCGACCTTGGAACACAAAGCGCCGCTGCCTATACTACAGCGTCCGCAAAACGCAAAAGCGCAAAAGAGTACAACGGTATTTGGGATTTTGCAGAGGATAAAGCAAAGAAAGCCTTGTGGGGCGGCGAGGATTATCCAGAGCAAGAGTTTACGTCTTCTTGGTTCAAGAAAAATGTAAACAAAACCAGTAAAGAATTGGATTTGCCCGTGGATATTGAATCAGAAAAAGACGAGCAACGGAAGGTATTTCGTATCCGAATTGGACGCTTCGAATATGTGCGTTATCGTAAATGAGATTATTTAGTATTCACGTCGTTCATCGTGCGAGCTAGGCCTATCAGCCCGAAACTCAAGACTCCTTTTGCGGCCACCTCAATGCGTTCTTGTAAGGTTTTTTTCTCTTCATCATTCCATTCCCCCAGTACATAATCCACTTGTTGGCCTTTCGAGAATTCGGCGCCTACACCAAAGCGAAGTCGCGCATAGGCATCTGTATTCAGTATTTGTTGAATGTGCTTCAGTCCGTTGTGCCCGCCATCACTGCCTTTGCCGCGCATGCGCAATTTGCCGAAGGGCAGAGCAAGATCATCGGTGATGACCAATACATTTTCAATAGAAATTTTTTCTTCCTGCATCCAATAACGCACTGCGTTGCCGGAGAGGTTCATGTACGTCGAAGGCTTGATAAGTATAAAGGTTTTGCCTTTATGACGCATTTCGCACATCGCTGCGTAACGGCCTGTAACAAATGAAGCACCTGCGTTTGACGCGAGGTGCTCCACTATTTTAAATCCAATATTGTGACGGGTATTTTCGTATTCAGATCCGATATTCCCGAGTCCTACAATCAAAAATTTCATAGGACAAAACTAATACAATGTTTAACCGCGAACCAATTGGAGTTCGCCGTTGATTTTCACATCTTCAGAAACCAAAACACCACCTGCTTCGAGCGGCGCATTCCAAGTCAATCCGAATTCTGCACGGTTGATTTTTCCGCTGATGCTGAAACCAGCTTTTTCATTTCCCCAAGGATCTTTACCGATTCCGCCATGCTCAACATTCAACGCTACAGGCTTCGACACGCCACGTACAGTAAGGTTACCATGTACTGTATAGTTTTCGTCGTCTTTCTTTTCCACTTTTGTAGAAACAAAGTTGAGTGTTGGGTGACTTGCAGCATCGAAGAAATCTGGGCTTTTCAAGTGACCATCACGTTGTTCGTTGCCGGTATTGATTGAATCAATCTCTGCAGAGAATTCGATTTCCGCAGAAGTGAAATCATCACCTTCTGTTTTCGCAGAAGCATTGAATTTACCGAATGAACCCGATACATTGGTGATCATAAGGTGTTTTACTTTGAATCCAATTTCGCTGTGCGTTGGATCTAAATTCCATTGTGTTTTTGACATGGTGTTTTTTATTTTTTGTTGATGCAAAGGTGGAAGGTAAATGATAGAAGTTCTCTTGATCCAGATCAAGAAAGTGTGCTAGTGTGCTAGAATGCTAGTGTGATAGAGGTAGAAGGGGAGATCAATAGATCGTTAGGTCAATAGATCATTAGATCAACTGATCACACGACCACACGATCTCTCGATCTTCCGAAAGCCTTGTTGGATAAGGGTTTTAGAGATTTAACAAAAATAATTTGTAAAAAAGGAAAATCATGTTTCTATATTTGCAGCACGCCAAAACGACAAAGAATGTTCAAAAACATGTGCCATATGATGTGTTGTATGACCTCGGATCACCGAAGGACAGCAGCTTTCATTTGCGCATGATGAACTAAAAAATACGCATAAAGAAAGAAGCCCTTCGGAAACCCGAAGGGCTTTTTTTTTCGCCCAAAGCGAAGGTGAAGAGTGAATTAAATCAAATGAAACGAAACGAAGAGATGAGTCATTTTAAAAATATGATGTGCTGCATGTGCTGTCTTCCCCGAATGCCGGAGGTTGTTTGTTGTGGTACGTTTTAACTTTTAACACCGCACATCACAAAGCCCTCTGGAAACACCAGAGGGCTTTTTTTTCACCATAAAAAATTTAAATCCAAATATCATGAGTTACCAATTCGAAACCTTGCAATTGCACGCCGGACAGGAGGTTGATCCGACAACAGGATCTCGCGCTGTCCCCATTTATCAAACTTCAAGCTATGTGTTCAATGATTCGGAACACGCGGCCAATCTTTTTGGATTGCGCGAGTTTGGCAACATTTATACGCGCATCATGAACCCCACGACGGATGTGTTTGAAAAACGCATTGCCGCATTGGAGGGCGGAGTAGCCGCACTGGCGGTGGGTTCAGGACAAGCAGCACAGTTTATTGCGCTCAATAACATTCTTCAAGCGGGAGACAATTTTATTTCGACTAGCTTTCTTTATGGAGGCACGTACAATCAATTCAAAGTCGCATTTAAACGCTTGGGCATTGAAACACGCTTTGCAGATGGGGATGAACCATCAAGCATTGAAGCCTTAATTGACGCCAATACCAAAGCGATTTATTTAGAAACCATTGGCAATCCCGGATTCAATATTCCGGATTTTGAGAAAATTTCAGCGATAGCCAAAGCACATGATTTGCCCTTGATTGTGGACAATACATTCGGTGCCGGTGGGTATCTCTTTCGACCGCTCGACCATGGTGCTAATATCGTGGTAGAAAGCGCTACCAAATGGATTGGAGGCCATGGCACTTCTATCGGTGGTGTCATCGTAGATGGCGGCAATTACAATTGGGGAAATGGAAAATTTCCGCAGTTTACAGAACCAAGTGAGGGTTATCATGGATTGAAATTCTGGGAGGTTTTCGGTGAAAGAAATCCGCTTGGATTGCCCAATATCGCATTCATCATTCGCGCCCGTGTTGAAGGATTGCGCGATTTTGGTCCTGCGCTTTCTCCGTTCAACTCGTTCCTTTTATTGCAAGGACTTGAGACCCTTTCGCTTCGTGTACAACGCACGGTGGACAATGCTTTGCAGATTGCACAGTGGTTGGAAAAATTACCGCAAGTAGAGTATGTAAATTATCCGGGCCTCGCTTCGTCACGCTATAATGCTCAGGCAAAAAAATATTTGCGAAATGGTTTTGGCGGTGTGTTGAGTTTTAAAGTCAAAGGTGGAAAAGAAGCAGCCGACGCTTTTGTGAATAGTTTGAAGTTGATTTCGCATTTGGCCAACGTAGGTGACGCTAAGACACTCATCATTCATCCATCAACGACCACCCACGAGCAGCTGAGTGTGGAGGAGCAGCGCAAGTCGGGCGTAGAGCCGGGATTGCTGCGTCTGTCGGTGGGCATTGAGCATATTGATGATATCAAGTCGGACTTGCGCAGTGCATTCGAGGCGATTCAATTACCTGTTCCGAGCGATGAAGAAGTTTTTGCATAAATACAATTTTGGTTTGGAAGGAGGTGGTTCGCTCCCGCAAGTAGAGGTGGCCTATCATACGATAGGCCGCCTTTCCCCTCAACGCGATAATGTGGTGTGGGTGTGTCACGCCCTCACGGCGGATAGTCGCGTAGATCAATGGTGGGATGGGCTATTTGGAACCGAACGTTTGTTCGATTCGGAAAAATACTTTATTGTTTGTGCCAATGTCATCGGGAGTTGTTATGGGAGTACCAGCCCGCTATCCGTTGATCCGCGAACTGGCAGACCGTACTATCACGATTTTCCCTTGATTACCATTCGCGATATAGTACATGCGCATCAGCTGCTCGCCGATCACTTAGGCATCGGTCAGATTCATCTGTTAATTGGAGGCAGTATGGGTGGATTTCAGGCGATGGAATGGGCCATAGAGCAACCTGAGCGCATTGAGCGTTTGGTATTGTTGGCAACAGCAGCGCGCCATTCGGCATGGGGCATCGCGTTTAATGAGTCGCAGCGTATGTCGATTGAAGCCGATTATACTTGGCTTTGGAAAGACGATAAAGCGGGTTGGATTGGACTCAGAGCGGCTCGGGCCATTGCCTTGCTGAGCTATCGACACTACAATGCGTATGTGGCAACGCAGACCGATGAGGATGCGAAGCTTTTTGATTATCGCGCCTCGTCTTATCAGCGTTATCAAGGAAAAAAGCTGACCGATCGATTCAACGCGCATGCATATTATGTCTTAACCAGGTCGATGGATAGTCATCATGTGGGGCGAAATCGTCTATCGACCGAACATTCACTCGGTATGATTCGTGCTGAAACGTTTGTGATAGGCATCGATTCAGATCTCTTGTTTCCCCCATCGGAACAGGAGTTTTTGGCAGAGCATATTCCAGGAGCAAAGTTGAGCATCCTGGCATCGCCATTTGGACATGATGGATTTTTGGTGGAAACAGATCAAATCAATCATGCGATATTAAATGCATTTGAAACAGAAAAAGTAAAAAACAATACACGATGAAAATAGGATTATTTGGTTTTGGAACAGTTGGACAAGGCTTGTATCAACTGATTGAAGGAACAGGATATGGTGCGGGAAGCATCAGTAAAATTGCGGTGCGCGATAAACAGAAACCGCGCACAGCACCTGCAGAATTATTTACCTACAACGCTGCTGACATTTTGGAAAGCGACGAAATCGATACTGTTGTGGAGGCCATCGATGATGCAGATGTAGCGTATGGAATCGTAAAGCGTGCTTTGGATGGTGGCAAGAATGTGATCACCGCCAATAAGAAATTGGTCGCGTCTCATTTGGAAGAACTCACACAAAAGGCCAAGGACAATAAAGTCATTTTTCGCTACGAAGCGGCCGTAGGTGGGGCTATTCCGATTGTTGATACGATAGACAATTATTTTGGACAAGAGCCTCTGTCTAGTGTGCGGGGTATTTTGAATGGAACGTCCAATTATATTTTGACCCGTATCGTGCGCGATCAATTGGAATACAAGCCGGCATTGAAACAAGCACAGGATCTTGGTTTTGCAGAAGCCGATCCAACGGCGGATGTAGGAGGATTTGATCCGAAGTATAAAATTATCATTCTGGCTTTGCACACGTTTGGGGTATTGCTCAAGCCAGAGGAAGTGTTGAATGCTGGGATACAACGTTTGCAGCCGGAAGATTTTCAGTATGCAAAGGAGCGTGGGTGGAAAATAAAACTGGTTCCGCATCTGGGTTTGGTGGATGATAAAGTGGTAGCCTATGTGTTGCCGGAGTTTGTGAAGCCGACAGACCGACTCTTTCATGTCGATGACGAGTTTAACGGTGTTATGCTGGAAGCAGCCTACGCTGGAACGCAGTTCTTTTACGGACGCGGGGCAGGATCGCATCCTACAGCATCGGCGGTATTGAGCGATATTGATCGCACTGTCTTGCGCCAAGGCTACAAGTTGAGTAAGCAAAAGGCACCTAAAGCCTTGCTCGATGACAATAAGTTATTGATTGAAGTTTATGTCCGTTATACAAATGACGCGATCAAGAAGGTGTTGCCATTTGTATCGATCAGTGAGGGGTTTTTCTCCACGGAGTACAATCAGGTCACCGGCTTTATTTCCCTCAAAGACTTAAAAGCCGTCGCTCATCTCCTTCACCGCGAACGCGCATCCCTCATCGCCACCGGCCAGCGGAAGGGGGTTTCTGGTTTCTAGTTTCTGGTTTCTGGTTTCTATCTCTAGCACACTACCAGTGTGATCGCCTTCCTCGAGAATCCTACTGCGTCAATAGAAACCAGATAGGTTCCTGCGGGAAGATTTTCGATCGAGAATGTGCGCTGATAGTTGCCAGGTGTAATGGCGATCGGATGCGTGGCGATTTGCTTGCCGGTCAGATCGTAGATGTAGACTTGTCCAGCATCGAAAGTTGAGGCGTGGACGTTGAGTACTAAAATGTTGTTAGCGGGATTATGAGCTATACTTGCCCATTGTGCATAGGCTTCTTCGCGATTGTTGACGTTCACGCCCGGTTCGGAGTACAGGTCATTTTCATAGATACCGCGACCGAATGTACCTGCACGAAGTTTGCGGCCGCTGTATTGAATCTCAAGATCGGTTACAGACGTATTGGGCATACCCATGCCGTAGTAATCCCATTGAAGATCTACCGTATTCCAAATGAATACGCCCGCATCGGTGCCAATGTATAAGTCGAGGTTAGGGCTCTCTTTGTCGATAACCGAACAATTGATCGGTGTGTTGGGCAGATTCTCTGTGATGTTGACGAATGTGTCGCCTCCATCGGCGCTGTAGCGCACTTTGTTAGTGGATTGATATCCTCCAACGGTAATCCAGAGTTGGAGTGGATCGAAAGGATGAACAACGATACTGGTGATTGTTGCACCGTAAGTGCCTCCAGGGTATGCATTGTAAGAAACCCAGTTTTCACCGCCATCTGCGGTCATATAAAGTTTGGCATTGCGCGCGGCATAGATGTAATCTGAGTTGGAAGGAGCTACAGCGACTGCATCTAGCTTATTGTCTGTCGAACCAGTAAGATTGCTGGTCAAAGCTACCCAAGAGTCACCTTGGTCGAATGACTTGAATACTTCTTCATAACCTGCAATCAAAACCGAAGGATCATTCGGGTCGATGATGTATGGAGTAACCCATGCACCGCCCGTCGATTGTTCAGGCGTAATTTCATAATAAACATCATTATTCCATTGGTCGGTACTGCGGTAGAGTTGCCCATTGATATAGGTGGTGTATAGAATATTATCGTCGGTGTAATCGATGGCTACTTCCATGGCATCACCGCCATTCGTGGCCGCCCATGTAGTGGAGCCAATGCGTTTGCGACCTCCATTGTCCTGCGTACCGCCGATCATAAACGTTTCGCTTTGTTGCGAAACAGCGATACGATAGTATTGTGTAATGATCAATCCATTGGACAAGTCAGTCCAATCGTCCGTGTCTTCATTGTATTTATACAAACCACCATCATTGCAAAAGAAGATTTCGTTGGTTAGTGGATGATACGCCACATTTCGCTGATCGGCATGCACTTCGTGATGCACTTCATCATTGTACCACATGGTGTTTTGTTCCCATTGCCAACCGGCGTCAAAAGATTTGTAGACATTCATCCAGCCGCAGAACATGCGGTTTTTATCTGTTGGAGAGAAAAAGATGATGCCGTCTTCGGGCAGATTGGACGGGGTTTCTAATGTGATACCCCCATCAGTGCTCAAGTAGAAATCGTAGACGCCATCATGGTTGTGTTGAATACCGAGGTATTGATCATCATCTGGTGTAACGGTGAGGTGGATGGAAGCATATTGCTGATTGAAGTCGGTGAGCTGCATCCACGTGTCGCCGTTGTCGTATGATACGTATACTTCGCTTGATCCCCAATAATCATCTGTAGAAGCATACAGTGTGGTATTGCTTCCAGGTTGGAAAACAACATCGCTGTGATGCCCGTCGTGAATTAGCGTCCATGTTTCGCCCGCGTCTTGTGTGCGATACAAGCCATCGGTTTGGGCTACGAAAAGTTCATTGGCATTTAGCGGATTGATCGTCATGCGGAGATAGGCTACTTCATTATTGAACGTAGTAGTATGTGAAGTAGGTTGCCAAGTTTGGCCCGCATCAATAGATTTATATACACCAAGTCCATAGTTCCACCAGCCGCTGTGATCACCGATGGTGATGTAGAGCACATCGGGATTGGTGTGATCGATGCATACGTTCCCCACGCTTAGGAAGGGCAGATCGTCACCGAGGGCCGTCCAATGTTGACCACCGTCGATTGTTTTCCAAACACCTCCAATGGGAGCACCTACATAAAAAATATCCGGATCAGTAGGGTGAAATGCGATGGATGTGAGACGGCCCATGCCATTGTATCCGCCATCACCAACAGTTTGATTGATGTTGATCCAAGGGCTTTCCAAATCACGTTGATCCAGGGATGCGTTCAGATCATCGTAAATGCGCTTTTGGGTCATGAGGTCAGGAAAACTGCCATCTTCGTTGATGCGTGTAGACCAGTACCATTCCCAACGTTTGAATTTGATAAATTCATTGTCGGTGAATTTTTTGGAATCATCATAGTGCTTGTCTGCGAAATAGGCATTCGCATTTTCTACAATGGTGAAGAAATTAGCGGGTTGATTGGGCTGCAGACGAAAGAAAGCGCCTTGAGCAGCACAGGTCAATACCCCAAACACGAGGAGTGCAAGCAAAGTAGTACAACGGGTCAACATGATTCAAAGGTCTAGCATTGCGCGTAAAACACGGCATTCTTTTTTTCAAAAATCTTGCATTCTTTGCGGCTTCAAGCTACAGGCTACAAGCTTCAGGCTTCAAGCCAGTTGCCTGTTGCCTGCAGCCTGAAGCCTGTAGCCTGTAGCCTAAAGGTAGCGTGGATCGTCTTTGTAGCGAAGCTTTTGGAGATAGGAAGCCTCGATACTGATGGCGCCAAATTCTTCCATTATTTTACCCCGAATATGGTAGATACCGCGGCCGCGCCAATGGTATTGTGCGGCAACCGGAGGGAAGTGGACGGTATCGAGAAAGTAGCCTTCACGATCGATAAAGGTGCCGAAATACATGCGTTCCCCTTTGGAGGTGCGCGATGGTTTTATGGTAACGAGGTATCCTACCACGTCGACCACCTGCCCGAGGTGTTGGGGCAAGGCCTGAGCCGGAACATCATTTGCCGGGCTTTCTTCCAAAAGATCAAATGGATTGCATAAGGGGAATCCTATCAATTCCATTTCATCATACGCATCTTCTAGCCAACTGTGTTCGAGTGGAGGCAATTCAAAGGTGCGTGTAGGTAACGCAAACATGCCTTGATCGGGGATGTTGACTTTTTGCGAACCAAAGTGAAAGTGGGCGCCCCACATCAAATCTTTTTTACTGCGTTGTGTAAATCGAAATGCACCAATTCGAATAAGAATGATGATTTGTTCGAGCGATATACGCACACGGTCAAGAAAATCTTCAAAGGATTGAAATGCTCCTTTTTCATTGCGTTCGTAGAGTAATGCGGCGATAGTATTGTGTTCTAAATCTTTTATCAAACCCATACCCAAAATGATACGAATGCCGCGAATCACGGCCACAGCGCTACCTTCATTGACGCACGGCGGTTCGATGATTCCACCGTGCATGCGTGCTTCGTGTACATACAATTCGGTGCTATAGAATCCACCAAAATTATTGATGGTGGCCGTCATGTATTCTAGCGGATAATACGCTTTTAAGAAAAGAGATTGGTAGCTTTCTACAGCGTAGCTGGCGCTATGTCCTTTGGCAAAAGCATATCCTGCAAAACTCTCGATTTGACGCCATACTTCCGCGATCATATCAGGCGGGTGACCTTTGGAGGTAGCCTTTTCAAAAAACGCTTGCCGCGCTTTATCAAATTCTTCGCGGCCACGGAACTTGCCCGACATGCCTCGCCGCAACGAATCAGCTTCACCCAAATCCAAGCCGCCGAAATAGTGGGCTACTTTGATGACGTCTTCTTGATAGACCATCACACCGTAGGTTTCAGGCATGATGTCGAGCATAACAGGATGGGCGTTTTTTCGCTTTTCCGGAAAACGATGCCGCAATATGAATTCGCGCATCATGCCTGATTGCGATACACCGGGACGAATTACGCTACTGGCTGCTACCAATCCGAGATAATCATCTACTTGCAATTTGGTAAGGAGCATGCGCATCGCGGGCGATTCGACATAGAAGCATCCAATGGCTTTCGCATGACGGAGCAAGTCTTTAATGCGCTCGTCTTGCTTGAATCGCTTCATGTCGTGAATATCAAAAGGCGCATGGTCCGGTTGATTGTACGCAATGATTTCGATGCATTCTTTGATTTTTCCCAAGCCGCGTTGAGAGAGAATATCAAATTTGTAAATACCGGCATCTTCGGCCACCACCATATCAAAATGGGTGGTAGGAAAACCTTTCGGAGGAAGAAAAGTCGCCGTGAAATGCTCTATTGGTCGCTCTGTAATGAGAATACCGGCCGCGTGTATGCTGAGGTGATTTGGGAAGTCTTGAATAAGCGCGCTGTATTGAAGCACCAACTTTTGAAGTTGATCAATTTTTTGCAGATCAAATTTTCCATCTGCTAATAGATCGATATCACTTTTGGGCAAGCCAAATACTTTTCCCAATTCGCGCACCACCGCTTTGTATTGAAAAGTTACGTAAGCGCCGAGGAGTGTGACATTGGGGAATTTGGAAAAAATGAACTGCGTAATGTCTTCGCGATCTGTCCAAGAAAAATCGATATCGAAATCGGGAGGATTCTTTCGATAGAGATTGATGAAACGTTCAAAATACAAGTCGAGTTCGATAGGATCAACATCGGTAATGCGGAGGATATAGGCGATAATGCTATTGGCACCGCTTCCGCGTCCCACGTAGAAATAATTCTTGCTTCGGGCGTAGCGTGTAATGTCCCAGTTGATTAAGAAATAGGAGAGGTATTTTTTTTCACGGATTATCTGCAGTTCTTTTTCTATCCGTGCTCGAATGGCGGGCGTTACCTCGGGATAGCGGTAAGCTATGCCATCATAACAAAGTTTTTCAATGAGTTTGTAATCCCCTTCTTCACTGCCTGTGTAGGTGTGCATATTTTGATGAGGGGCTTCGGAGCCAAAGTCAAAATGCACATGGCATTGATCAAGCAGTTTTTCGGTGTTAGCGATTAATTCCGGAAACTCGGAGTACAAGGATCGGAGTTCGTCAGGGGGAATGAGTTTTTCTGCTTCATTGGCTTCTTCTGATTTGGGAAGCTTGCTAAGCAATGTATTATTATCAATAGCCCGCAGTAAACGGTGCGCATTGAAATCGCGTTTGTTTCGAAAGGTGACCGGTGCGAGAATGACCAGTTTGTCTAGTCTATGTCGGAAGTCGTGAAATTTTAGTCTATTGATTTCATGCGGCTGAATACCGATGAATTCATTTTCGTATAATTCGTCCAAACCGAATGAACGTTCATTCGGTTGGAAAGGGTAAATGACAAATGTTTCTTCCAATTGCGGAGTGCGATCTTGGAAAGGCAGTCCTTCATGGCTATGATAGGATAAATGACAATTGATATGATAGAAACCCGTATTGGATTTGGCGAGGGCGAGGTATTTGAACTGTGCTCCATTGCGGAAGTCAACGCCGATAGTGGGCTTGATAGCGTATTTCGGGGCCAGCCGAATGAAATCGAGGGAAGCCGAGGTATTGTTGATATCGGTAAGGGGAAAGTGTGATATACCGTGCTCTGCGGCTAAAGCAAGAAGCTGTTCGGGCGGAATGGCACCAAATCGGAGGGAATAATAGGAATGGGCGCAGAGATACATGATTACTCCTCTTCTCGGCGCTTTCGGGCGCGCGTTTCACCCATGCCAAACATTTCCAGCTCATGGTAGATCTCGTAGTCGAATTCTGGTTCAATTCGTTCGCCGGTCGGACGAAGCAATTCCATACCGATCGCACGTGGATTTTTCATGGCGGGATCTACCGGGTAGGCATTCATCCATTCTGCCAGAGGAGTGCGCATCAGCGCGGTGATTTCACTGAGGGGCGTTTTGATATCTAGCCATACTTTGTCCATGCCTTTGTCTAAAATGAGTGGCGACCTATGGTGGCCCAGTTTGCGCAATACGGAATTGGCGGCGGTAGTGACAATGGCAAAGGAGCGGATGATTTCCCCTGTATTGGTATTGACCCATTGGTCCCAGATACCTGCCATAGCAAAGGGGCGTTCGCCATTGCGCATATAGACGCAATAAGGTTTGGACAATCCAATGTCTTTTGGTCCTTCGTAAAAACAATCGGCGATGATCACACAGCGCTGGCTGCGGATGGGTTTGCGAAAAGAAGGTTTTTCGAGAATGCCTTTGGCTCCGGTGTAATGTTCTACGTCGTCTGGGTTGTGATCACCTTCAGAACGGGCGTTGATAAATAGCATCGGCTTTTTGGCCCAATGGGGTGTGAGTCCGAAGCGCATGAGGTCGAGCGCTTGTGGCTGATCAGAGGTGATGACCAGCGCCAATTGTCCGGGGCCGATATTGGTGTGGGGTTCGAATACCACGCCCGGTTTGGCAGTTACGCCAAATTTTTTCTCGATCTCCTTGATCTTCGTTACAGTTGCATATCGTCCGCACATAAAGCGAATTTAGGGAATTGATCCTTACATGATTGATCGAAGCATGCGCTGGATAAATTCTCCGGCAACATGCGGACACTCTATGTAACCCATATGGCCTGTGTGGTGGGCGAAAAGAACTGCCGCTCCGGGAAGTTGTGCTATTTCTTCATCCATATTCTCTTTCGGCAACGCACTGTCTTGATCTCCCAAAAAATAAAACAACGGAAAATTGCGCTCTTGAAATGCGGCAATGGCATTGGGTCGCCCGCGCATCACCGTGTGTGAAGCTTCGATGGTGTCGATATTTACAGAGAGTGCGATGTCAATCTGCTTGTCAATTTTATCCTGATGATGCACATGAAATTGAGGATGAAAAATCCCTGAAACCATCATACGGATATAGCGTTCGCGGTTTTCTTTGGCCGCTTCTATGGCGCGAAGACGATTTTCTTTTTTTTCTTCAGGATCATCGCCAATCCGAGAATGAAACGCACAAAATGCTTTGATGCGCTGTCCATAGCGCATGGCCAACGAAGCACCAACATACCCTCCCATGGAGTGCCCAATAAATATAAAGGGCTCATCTGCTGGAATATCCAATTGACTCATGATGTTTTCTACCCATTCGTCCATGGTATAAGCCGCAGACAAAGTCTTATTCTTGCCGTGCCCCGGCAATTCAGGGAGATGAATGCGATACCCCGATTTCGACACCCGGTCGAGCACCGGCTGCCACATCGAAGCGTCTTCTAAAAATCCATGAAGAAATACAAGATGAGTCATTGGGCGAAGATAATCGTTCACGTTAAAAAATCTTCACACTTCATTTTTCATCGGCTTGACTTGTCATAGTATCTTCGCTTCATGTCTGAGTTGTCGGGAAATATGAAAGTGCTGCGAAAACGATATGGTTTGACGCAGAATGATTTGGCAGAAAAGCTTGGTGTGAAACGCCCGGTAATTGGCGCTTACGAAGAGCAACGCGCCGAACCATCCATCGAATTGTTGCAAAAAATGGCCACTTTGTTCGATACCTCAATCGACTATTTGGTTGGAAAAAAAATGGATGGTCGACGCATCCCTATTGTGCCCGTGCGCGCCGCAGCGGGCTATTTGCATGGCTATAGCGATCCTGAATTTATCGACTCATTGCCCACCATGGACCTGTCGGGTACAGATATGCCTTTGCGCAGCGATATGCGCGTGTTTCAAATCAGTGGCGATAGCATGCACCCATTGGAAGACGGAGCCTATGTGATTGCAGAGAAATTGAATCAACTGTCTGAAATTCGCTCTGGACAGCCGCATGTGGTCATCACCGATGAAGGCATAGTTTACAAACGAGTTCAAGTTGAAGGGGTTTTTGCGAACTTAATCTCCGATAATAAGTTTTATGCTCCATACAGTATCGAATTGCGCACGATTCGAGAAATTTGGAAAACGGTAGCGACACTGTCGAAAAACTAGTTACTAGTTACTGTTTGAAAGAATAAACATATAAAATACAACCCAATGCTTGCAGCCTGAAGCTTGCAGCCTGAAGCCAGTGACTATGAAAAAAATACCTACCTCTGTCTATGCCGAGATGACTCCAAATCCGGCAGCCATGAAATTTGTCGCGGATCGCGCTCTAGTGAGCGGTGGTTTGCAAGTGGAATATCGCTCGAAAAATGAAGCAAAGAATTCTTCTCCCTTGGCCGAAGAGTTGTTCAATTTTCCTTTTGTGACGAGTGTTTTTGTTAGTGGCAATTTCGTTACTGTTTCCAAAGATGAATCCTTGGGATGGGAAATGATTGTGATGCAATTGCGCGAGTATATCCGCGAGTGGTTGATGGATAATGAAATTTGTGTGACTGCGGTTCCGGCTGAATTGCTCAATCGCCGTCCCGAAATAGATCCTGTAGATTTGGGTGCCCCGCGTCAGGCGACTGATTACAGTCAAATGGAACCTTCACCCTATGATGATGAGATTCGTTTTTTACTCGATGAATTCGTTCGTCCTGCGGTGGAGCAAGATGGCGGTGCCATTGACTTCATGGCCTACAAAGACAAAAAAGTGTATGTCCAAATGAAGGGCTCTTGCAGCGGTTGTCCGAGCAGCACCGCCACGTTGAAAGGTGGTATTGAGAATTTGCTCAAAGCCAAACTTCCAGATGTAGTTGAGGAAGTTGTGGCAGAAGCCGTATAATTGTATTCGAACTTTCTAGTATCTCTATTCATGCAAAAAATTCTTGCACTGCTATTCCTTTGTATAAGTGTATTGGCACAGGCACAGGAAACATTTCCTTACAATGGTGTTCGACCGAAAGAGGTGACGGCTGTGGCCTTTACCCATGCTACCTTGGTGGTCGATCCTACCACAGTGATTCAAGATGCCACGTTGGTTATCGAAAAAGGGTATGTGATTGCCGCCGGAGCGGGTGTTGCTATTCCCACCAATGCTGCAGTCTATGATCTTCACGGGCAATACATCTATCCTTCATTTATTGATGTGTACTCTGGATATGGTATGCCGAAAACTCCACCCGCTCAGCGCGAATGGCGAAGAGCGCAAACAGAAAGCAACCGCAAAGGGGCCTTTGGATGGAATGAAGCGATCAAAGCAGATCAGGACGCAGGTATGGTATTTACCACCAATGAAGAGCAAGCGGCAGAGTATCGCGGAATTGGATTTGGAGCGGTATTGACGCACATGCAAGATGGCATAGCGCGCGGTACCGGAGCCTTGGTTGGCCTTGGTGTCAAGGATCAAACACAGCTTTATCAGAATAAAATTGGTGCTTTTTACAGTTTTAATAAAGGGACTAGTCAACAGGATTATCCGTCTTCGTTGATGGGTAGTATCGCTTTATTGCGTCAAACCTATTATGATGCAGAATGGTATGCCCGAGAAGGTAAAAAAGAGGAACGCAATCTGTCCTTAGAGGCCTTCGCAGCACAGCGAAAGGGCTTAGCCATTTTTGATGCTGGCAACAAATGGAATGTACTCCGTGCCGACAAAGTGGGTGATGAATTTGGTGTGCAATATGTTTTCAAAACAGCCGGAAATGAGTATCAACGCATCGACGAAATGCGCAAGACCGGTGGAACAATGATTGTCCCATTGAATTTTCCAAAAGCCTATGATGTAAGCGATCCGCTGACGGCACGATGGGTTGATTTGGGAGAATTGAAACATTGGGAAATGGCGCCAGCCAATGCAGCCATGTTGCGACAGGCGGGCATTCCATTTGTTTTTACCGCCAGTGATTTGATGGAGAAAAAAGACTTTCTACCCAACTTGAGAAAGGCTGTATTGTATGGGTTGTCAGAACAAGATGCATTGGCGGCATTGACTACGGCTCCGGCCAAACTGATCGGAACCGAACAAACGCTCGGTCAGTTGAAAAAAGGGTTTAGAGCGAATTTCTTTATCGCCACCGGCAATATTTTCAACGATGAATCCAAGATCTTGGAGAGTTGGGTAGATGGTGATCGCTTTGAAGTAAGTAAGCCGGAGAAAGAGAGTATTGCCGGTGATTATGTGCTTGAATCTGCTAATGTAGTGTTCAAGATACATTTAGAGGATGGTGAAAAGGGCAAAAATTCCGCGCTTGTATTGCGCGAGCAAAATGGCCAAGTCGACTCGTTAACCTTTTCGGTGAAGTACAATACAGACATGATGTTCATGAACATGACCTTGAAGCCCGATTCTGCGGCCAAGGACATGGGATTGCGTTTATTTTCCGGATGGAAATTGGAAGGACAGTGGACGGGATGGATGGAAGATGGCGCTGGAGCCAAGGCGGAAGCTTCATTGCGTGCGGTGAAGTCATCAACAGCTGCTACCAAGGAGAAAGAGAAGGCAGAAAAGAAGCAACCGGAGGTGATGGGAAAAATGATTTATCCATTTACCGCTTTTGGTTGGGAACAAAAGCCTGTGGCCAAAACCGTATTGGTGCGCAATGCGACAATCTGGACAAATGAAGAAGAAGGCATCATTGAAAATGGGGAAATATTGATTTCTGCAGGAAAAATTGTGGGTGTAGGAAAATCGGTCAATGCCGCGCCATATAAGGACGTAGAAGTGATCGATGGAACAGGTTTGCACGTGACGTGTGGAATCATCGATGAGCATAGCCACATCGCGCTGGAAAGTGTGAATGAAGGTTCACAGGCCAGCAGTGCAGAGGTGAAAGAAGCCAGTGTGATTTGGCCGGAGGATATTGATATTTATCGCCAATTGAGTGGTGGTGTGGTGGCTTCGCAATTGTTGCACGGTAGCGCCAACCCGATTGGCGGTCAGAGTGCGATGATCAAATTGCGTTGGGGTGCAAGCGCCGATGAAATGCTCATCGCTGGAGCAGATGGATTTATCAAGTTTGCTTTGGGTGAAAACGTGAAGCAGAGCAATTGGGGAGATTTCAATACCACGCGTTTTCCGCAAACCCGCATGGGCGTGGAGCAAGTGTATTACGATCATTTTATTCGTGCACGTGAATATGCGGCTGCGTGGAAAGCCTACTTTGGGGCATCGCCCGGACAAGCTAAAAAAGGAATGGCTCTGGCTGTAGCTCCGCGCCGCGATTTAGAATTGGATGCTTTGGCCGAAATCCTCGAACATAGAAGATTCATTACGTGTCACAGTTACGTGCAAAGTGAAATCAATATGTTGATGCACGTGGCGGATAGTATGGGCTTCCGCATCAACACGTTTACGCATATTCTCGAAGGATATAAGTTGTCGGATAAAATGCGCGAACATGGCGCTGCCGCCTCCACATTCAGCGACTGGTGGGCGTATAAAATGGAAGTCAAGGATGCCATTCCTTATAATGGGGCATTGATGTGGCGTGATAGTTTGACCGTGGCCTTCAATAGTGATGATGCAGAAATGGCACGTCGTCTTAACCAAGAGGCCGCCAAAGCTGTGAAGTATGGTGGTGTTCCGGAAGAAGAAGCTTGGAAATTTGTCACGTTGAATCCGGCGAAAATGCTTCACTTGGATCAACGCATGGGTTCATTAAAAGCCGGTAAAGATGCCGATATCGTGATTTGGACGACCCATCCGATGAGCATTTACGCACGGGCCAAACGCACCTATGTGGATGGCATTTGCTACTACGACATGGAAGCGGAACAAGGCTTGTTGCTTTGGATGGAGCAAGAACGTGCCCGCATTATTCGAAAAATGCTGGATGCGAAAAACGCGGGAGAGCCGGTAGTTCAACCCGTATTCAAGTCGCAAAAGCACTTCCATTGCGATACGATGGATGCCACCGGAATGGGAGTCTTTAACCACTAACTTGTAGAAAAGATGAAGAACATTATAGCATTGATATTGGTGATCAGCGCATTGGTGGGGAACGCCCAAAACAATCCCGCACCGGCAGCCCAACAATCCAAGCGCATCTTGATCATGAACGCCACAGCGCACGTGGGCAATGGAGAAGTGATCGAGAATTGTGTATTGGGTTTTACCAATGGAAAAATTGATCTGATTGCCGATGCGCGATTGGTTCGTTTGGATATGACGAAGTATGATACCGTAATTCATGCAGACAGTATGCATGTATATCCCGGATTCATTGCGACCAATAGCACATTGGGGTTGCATGATATCGATGCGGTGCGTGCACAGAATGATGTCGCCGAAGTAGGGACATTCAAACCGAGCGTTCGTTCGGCTATCGCGTTTAATACCGATTCAGAGGTCATACCTACGGTGCGAAGCAATGGAGTGTTGATGGGACAAATCACCCCGCGCGGTGGAATCATTAGCGGACAATCGAGCGTGATGCAGTTTGACGCATGGAACTGGGAAGATGCCATCATTCGTGAAGACGATGGCATTCATTTGAATTGGCCACAAGTTTACCACCGTCATTTTGACAAAGGCAAAGTAGCTATAGAAAAGGTGAAGACGTACGATCAGCAATTGATGGAGATACAAACCTTCTTTTCAGAAGCCAGAGCCTATTGCAAAGTGGAAAAGCCCGCGGTGACAGAAGTGCGTTTTGAAGGATTGCGCGGTGTATTTGATAATACAAAAACACTCTACGTTCATGCAGACGATGTAAAGGCCATTGGCGAGGCGCTGCGATTCAAGAAAGAAATGAATATTCCAAGGATGGTTGTTGTTGGCGGATACGATGCTTGGATGATAGCGGATGAATTGAAAGCAGCAGGCGTTGGTGTGATGTTGCGTCGATTGCATTCATTGCCCATGATGGAAGGAGAAGATGTGAATTTGCCGTTTAAATTGCCAGGGATGCTCGCTGCAGCGGGAGTTGATTTTTGTTTGCAAAATGAGGGTGATATGGAGCGCATGGGCACTCGGAATTTGCCTTTTTATGCCGGCACTGCAGTGGCGTATGGATTGCCTTATGAAAAAGCCGTAGAGTCGCTCACCTTGGCTCCTGCGCGTTTGTTGGGCATCGATTCAACTTGTGGAAGCTTGGAATCAGGAAAAGACGCTACATTGTTTATCAGCACAGGCGACGCGTTGGATATGCGCACCAATGATGTGATCTACGCCTTTATTCAAGGACGCCTGATCAATTTGACCAACAAACAGAAGATGCTTTACGAGCGCTATCTAAATCGCTAAAACAAATATTTCAATACCCTACTTTCTCGCGGACGCGGGCGAGGACGGCGTCGGCCGTTTGGGCGGCTTTGTGGGCACCGATCATCAATTTTTCATCGAGCTCACCCAAATTGTTCATGTAGTGATTGTACAATTCGCGCTCTTTGGTAAATGCGATGAGTATAGCTTCCAACAAGTCCTTTTTGGCGTGACCCCAACCATAACCACCAGCTTCCAGCTTGGCTTTCATTTCTGCCGCCTGAGATGTCGGTGCTACCAATTTGTATAATTGATACACCACACTTTCTTCAGCATTTTTAGGCTCTTCGAGGGGTGTAGCGTCGGTGATAATTTTTTTATTGATCACATCCTTCAACTCTTTTTCAGGAAGAAAAATATTGATGAAGTTGTTGCGCGATTTCGACATCTTTTCACCATCCGTACCAATCACATATTTCGTTTCTTCATTGATGCTTGATTCTGGAATCACAAAGGTATCGCCCATGATGCGATTGAATGTACTGGCAATGTCGCGGGTAATTTCGAGGTGTTGCAATTGGTCTTTTCCAACAGGAACAACATTGGCATCATACAAAATGATGTCTGCGGCCATCAACACAGGATAGGTAAACAAACCCGCATTTACATCGCTTAAACGGTCGGCTTTGTCTTTGAAGCTATGCGCGTTGGCGAGCATAGGGTAAGGCGTAAAGCAGCTCAAATACCATGTCAACTCTGTTACTTGTGGCACATCGCTCTGACGATAGAGTACGTTTTTTTCAATATCAAATCCACAAGCCAACCATGTTGCCGCCACGGAATAGGTGTATTCGCGAAGCAGAGCAGCATCCTTGATCTGTGTGAGAGAGTGCAAATTGGCAATAAACAAAAACGCTTCGTTTTCAGCGCGATTACTCATTTCAATAGCCGGTTTGATCGCCCCGAGAATGTTTCCCAAGTGCGGTGTGCCAGTACTTTGGACTCCTGTTAATACTCTAGCCATAAGTGAAAAATTGACCGCAAAGATAAACGAATAGCTGAAGGCTACAGGCTTCATGCTTCAAGCAGCTGTTATTCAAAGCAAACCTTAAAACATCTCAACTTTTAAACCTGCATCGACTATATTCGCCGTTCGTTTTTTTAGAAAGTGAAGTTTATCCTTGGTCCTATATATTTCGTTTACAAGCTCTGGATTGGGCTTGTATTTTGGGGCACGTTGCTTTTATTGTATCCCTTCTTTTGGGTGCTATTGCAGCGGAGGGCGTGGTTTGGTGCGGCTTTTCAACTAAAACGCATTTGGTCTTATTTGCTTTCTTTTCTCATGCTTTGTCCAGTAGAAAAGACATTCAGAGGTCAATTTCCCAAAGGCCCCTATATCGTGGTAAGCAATCATAGTTCCTATCTGGACACTGTGTTTATGTATCGTGTGGTTCCCGATTATTTCTTATTTATCGGGAAAGGCGAATTGCTGAAATGGCCGCTGTTTTCGCTTTTTTTCAGGAAACAAGACATTCCTGTGCAACGAGATAGCTCGAGAAATGCCTACCAGGCATTGCAAAAGGCCTATGAAGCCATTGATCGTGGCGAGGTGGTGGCATTATATCCCGAGGGGACCATTCCCGCGGATTCACCAAGGATGAAACCGTTTAAAAACGGGGCATTCAAGATGGCCATAGACAAACAAGTGCCGATTGTACCGATTACATGGGTGAACGTCTACAAGGTGATGAAGGATCCTTCGGAGTTTACCGAATACTCGCTGCCACAGGCTGTTTCTGTGGTGATTCATCAACCCATTGAGACAAAAGGCTTGAGTGAAGAAGATTTAGTAAATTTGCGCTCGCGGGTATTTGAGGCTATTGATAGTGCTTTACACCCCGATTATCGAAAGAAACCATGAAGATAGATATTTCCACCATCGACCGACTTGCCGAATTGGCTCGTTTGGAGTTTGATGAAACCACCAAAGCCGAAATGGTCAACGATATGAATCGTATGCTTGGTTTCGTGGACAAAATTAGCGAATTGAACACCGAGGGTGTGGAGCCTTTGATTTTCATGACCGAAGAAACCAATGTGACCCGCAAGGACGAAGTTTCATACGAAGTACCACAGGCAGATGCATTGAAAAACGCACCGAAGAAGGATATGTACTACTTCCGTGTGCCTAAAGTGATTCAACAATAAACGCTGCTGATGTACGACGTAAAAAAGCTTTCTATTCTCATTCCTGCATTCAACGAGGAAAACACGATTACTGCTATTCTTGATCGCATTGGTCAAGTAGAATTGATCAATGGTATTCAAAAAGAAATCGTGATCGTCAATGACGCATCACGCGACAAGACCAAAGAGGTGGTAGAGAATTATATCGCCTCGCACCCACAATACACAATTCAGTTTTTCTCCCAGCCCTTCAATCAAGGAAAGGGGGCAGCCATCCACAAAGCCATCGAATTGGCCTCAGGCGATTATGTGATTGTGCAAGATGCCGATTTGGAATACGACCCATTCGAATTCAATGATTTGTTGAAGCCAGTATTCACTGCACAAGCAGATGTTGTATACGGTTCTCGATTTAAAGGATCAAATGCTCATCGCATTCTTTTCTTCTGGCACAGCATCGGCAACGCATGGTTGACTTTTACGAGCAATGCGTTTACCAATCTCAATTTGAGTGATATGGAAACATGCTACAAATTGATGCGTGCGGATATTGCGAAGATGCTTTTATTAAAAGAAAAGCGATTTGGCTTTGAACCTGAAGTCACAGCAAAACTTTCGCGCATTCCGGATATCCGCATCTATGAGGTGGGTATCAGCTATTATGGGCGGACCTATGCGGAGGGCAAAAAGATTGGTTGGAAAGATGGATTCAGAGCGATTTGGTGCATTCTGAAATACAATATCTGGGATCGACGCCACTTGAAATAAATCATGAAAAACCGCCTCAGTTTCATAGCAGCAGTGCTTTTGGCGGCGGTGATTTCCATTGCATCCTTCAAAGAATCATGGGACGGCCTCCTGCGGTGGGACGTCGCCGGGTATTATGCCTATTTGCCTTCGATGGTGATCTATGATGATATGGGCTATGAGGACCGCGAGACGTGGGATAAACTTTGGAAGAAATATGAAATCAGTCCGACCCCTTATCAATTTCATGAAGTAGAGGGCCGCAAAGAACGCGTCGATCAATATCCCGCCGGAATGAGTGTGATGTACACTCCGGCTTTTTTCGCGGCGCATTGGTTCGGAAATGGCGAGAAAGATGGGTTTTCGCATCCGTATCGCACAGCGCTGGGTTGGTGGTCAATCGGTATAGCGGTTCTTGGAATATTTTTTCTTCGAAAAGTGCTGTTGCATTTTTTCTCAGATGCGATCAGCTCGGCAGTGTTAGTGCTTATCTTCTCCGCTACGAATTATTATATTCAAATAAGTCAGGGTCTTCTTACTCCGCACAATTACCTTTTTACACTGTATGCCTTTTACTTATGGATGGTCATCAAGTGGTTTGATACCTATCGCTTGCGGTATATGGTGGGGCTGAGTTTGACTTTGGCATTGGCCTGTTTGTCACGTCCCACAGAGCTCATCGCGATATTGATTCCGCTGTTTTGGAAAGGCAGTCCACGCATCGTTCTCCGTGAACTTTGGCAGAATCATCGCCGACCACTTTATGTCGCATCCGCTATCATGGTTTTGGTAGGATGTATTCAATTTATTTATTGGAAAAAAACGACGGGTCACTTTCTTTTTATGAGTTATGCCAATCCGGCAGAAGGATTGGATTTTCTATACCCACACACACTGGATTTTTTATTTTCTTATCGAAAAGGATGGCTTATTTATACGCCATTAGTCTGGATTGCATGGCTTGGTTTTATTGAGGTGTTCAAAAACCGAACGAACATTCGGTGGTCGTTGTTGGTCTTTTTCATTGTCTATATTTATGTGGTTTCATCGTGGTCGAATTGGTGGTACGCACAAAGCTTTTCACAGCGATCTATGGTGCAAAGCTTGCCCGTGTTGGCCATTCTTCTTGGGTTTGCATTACAATGGATGGCCCGTCAATCGGCACGATGGATTATGTATATCGGTGTTACGGGCATAACATTATTTACAATTTTTCAGCAATGGCAATATAGAGAAGGCATTTTAGAAGCTTCGCGCATGACTGGTCCGTATTATTGGGCGGTCTTCGGCCAGACCGAAAAACCAGATGGCGTAGATAGCCTCTTGCTCATCAATCGCGCATTTGATGGGAGTCAAGGACGAATGGAGCGTTACAAGTATCAAGAAACACATCGTTATTCATTGCAATCATTGCATCCGGAAGAACTCGATAGTGTTGTTGCTGAGATGGGAACTGTTCCTTTAGAAATATTAAATGCCGATCATCCTTATACAAAGGCCATTGGACGTCGATTTAGTGAATGCACTTTCGAAGATCATTTGTGGTTGGAAATAGATGCAGAGGTCTATTTTCCGGATTCAGCCAAGGTAGAAGATTTGTTGCTCGTGGCGTCAGCAGAGCATGCCGGAAAGCCATACGGGTATCGCACCTACGCGATTTCGGAAAGCGTACATCAACCAGGTCAGTGGAATACATTGCATGTGGAATATTTAACTCCTGAGATGCGCATTCCACGCGATAAGCTACGTGTTTTTTTATGGTATCGTGGTCATCAAACCGTCTATTGTCGTGATGTAGTAGTGAAAGAAATGACCAAGAAATAAAAAACCCCTTTCTGTGTGAAAGGGGCTTTTCTCCGGTTGCGAACAACCCAATTTTTTATCTAAAAAGACTTAGCAGAATTCGTCGAAAGCGAATTTCAAATTTTCTGCAATCATTTCAGCTGTGCGGCCTTCAATGTGATGACGCTCAATCATGTGTTGCAATTTCCCATCTTTGAAAAGAGCGATGCTAGGTGATGAAGGAGGATATGGCAACATGTATTTACGGGCGCGTTCTACGGCATCGCGATCAACTCCGGCGAAGGTGGTCACCAATTTGCCGGGCAATTTAGAGGCTGTTGATACAGCATGTTTTACGCCTGGGCGCATGCTGCCTGCAGCACAACCACAAACACTATTGAGCACTACAAGAACAGTTCCTTCGCTGTTGATCATTTGATCGATTTCTTCGGGTGTGGTCGCTTGTGAGAAACCAACACTATCGAGATCTGCACGCATAGGTGCTACTAATTCCGGTGGGTACATGGTATGTATATTTTATAAATTGAAACAAAGGTAGTTCGCCTTTGTTTACGCTTTCCTAAAGGTCTGTTAAAACCTTATGGGAGTTTTACTTCAATATGGAGTTCCTTCAATTGTTCATCTGCAATTGTGCTTGGCGCATCGATCATCACATCCCGTCCACTATTGTTTTTCGGGAAAGCGATAAAGTCGCGAATGCCTTCTGCGCCTCCGAAGAGAGAACACAAACGGTCGAAACCAAAGGCCAAACCGCCGTGCGGAGGTGCACCATATTCAAAAGCATTGAGCAAGAATCCGAACTGGGCTTGTGCCTCTTCATTGCTGAAGCCGAGGAGTTTGAACATGCGGCTTTGCACTTCGCGATCGTGAATTCGGATAGAACCACCACCTACTTCTACGCCATTGATGACAAAGTCGTAGGCATTGGCGTTTACAGCACCCGGATCGGTATCGAGCAGAGCAATATGCTCTGGTTTAGGTGACGTGAACGGGTGGTGCATAGCGTGCCAGCGTTGTGTTTCTTCGCTCCATTCGAGGAGCGGGAAGTCAAGTACCCAAAGTGGGGCAAAAACTTCCGGATTGCGCAGACCTAGGCGACCTCCCATTAAAAGACGGAGTTCGTTGAGTTGTTTACGTGTGGTATGAAGGCCGCCGCTGAGGACGAGGATCAGGTCGCCTGCATTGGCGTCCGCTGCCGAAGCAATATGCTTCCAATCGTCTTGCGAATAGAATTTATCGACTGAAGATTTGAATGTGCCGTCTTCGTTACACATGCAGTACACCAGACCTTTGGCGCCGATTTGAGGACGTTTCACCCATTCGGTCAATTCGTCCACTTGCTTGCGGGTGTAAGTTGCACAGCCAGGTGCCACGATTCCGAGAACAGCCTCAGATGAATCGAATACCTGAAATCCTTTTCCTTGCATATGTGAGGTCAAATCTTGAAACTCCATGCCGAATCGGATGTCCGGTTTGTCGCTGCCATAGCGGCGCATGGCTTCGGAATAAAGCATGCGTGGCACTTCAGGAATATCGATGTTTTTTACTGTCTTAAACAAGTGACGTACGAGACCTTCGAAGGTGTTCAGTACATCTTCTTGTTCTACGAATGCCATTTCACAGTCGATCTGAGTAAACTCAGGCTGACGGTCGGCACGGAGATCTTCGTCGCGGAAGCAGCGCACGATTTGATAATAGCGGTCGTAGCCACTCACCATCAACAATTGTTTGAAGGTTTGTGGGGATTGTGGAAGCGCATAGAATTCGCCCGGATTCATACGGCTTGGCACCACAAAGTCGCGAGCACCTTCAGGTGTTGATTTGATGAGATATGGGGTTTCGATTTCCAAGAAGTTTTGAGAATCGAGGAATTTGCGGCTTTCGATGCTCATGCGGTTGCGGAGCATCATGTTATTTTTAAGCGGATTGCGGCGCAAATCGAGGAAACGCCATTGCATGCGCAAATCGTCACCACCATCACTTTCATCTTCGATGGTGAAAGGCGGTGTTTTGGCGGCATTGAGAATTTCAAGTTTTTCTACAATAATCTCGATGTCGCCGGTAGCCATGCGGTTATTTTTCGACGAGCGTTCGACAACGGTACCGGTTGCCTTAATGACAAACTCGCGGCCGAGCTTGCGAGCGGCTTCGCAGAGTGGCGAATTGGTTTCCATGTTGAAGGCAAGTTGGGTAATACCATAACGATCGCGGAGGTCCACGAAGGTCATGCCTCCTAGGTCGCGTGAGCGTTGAACCCATCCGCTAAGTGTAACGGTTTGTCCGATGTGTGTGCTGCGCAATTCGCCGCAGGTATGTGTACGATGCATAATCCTGATTTTCGGGGCAAATATACGACTGTGCAACCTTTTGACGGAGAATGGCTACTTATATCAAACTACTAATACCAATACGATGAAACAGCTTTTTTCAATTTTGAGCTTTTTGCTTTTTGTCTCCGTAGCATCGCAGGCCCAATGCGATGTGACGGCAGAATTTCAAGCCTATCAATGGAACAACTCAGGCAGTGTATATTTCTATGCCCAAGACTCGAGCGAGCAGTGCTTGCCTGATCTAGTCGAAATGACTTACGCTTGGGATTTTGGCGATGGAAGCGTATCAAGTTCGCAAACGGATCAACATTTCTATCCGGCTTCAGGTACGTATAATGTGTGTTTAACGGTGACCGTTTATGATGGTATTACCGGAAACTATTTAAGCGAGGCGACAACATGTCAAACGGTAAATGTGATCAACTGTAGTACTATGGGTGGTGAGGTTACGGCATCTGTACAGGGAAATCAAATATTATTGACCTTTGCTAATTGGGGTCCATTCCCGATTGCCCAGTATATGTGGCAAGTGCAAGGCGCGTCGCTAAATAGCAATTCCCCTGAGTTGTTGATCGACAATATGAGCGGTGCGTATATCACTGGATTATTGGTTTTAACTGATGTGAATGGTTGTGTATACACCATTGGAATTGATACATTAAATCCCTTCTGGAATCCATGTGATACCGAGTTTAGCTATTCAGCGAGCGGAAGCAGTTACTATTTCTATAATCAATACATCTACGGTTCAACCACAGGAGTGTGGTATGTTGACGGCGTAGAGGTGGGAACAGGCGGATATTTGACGTACAATTTTGAAGAACCTGGTATTTACACTGTGACTTGTGTAGTTGAAAATGGGGATGCTGGATGTACTTCGGAATCGTCACAGGAAATTACGATTTTGGCTCCGGTTGTCCTTTGCGGATATGTTTTCTTGGATGCCAATGAAAATGGCATCATGGACGCAGGAGAGGAAGGTATTGAGAATATGGCCATCTATTCCGGCAATGGCGCGGACTCTGTATGGACCGATGCGAATGGATATTACGAAATAGATGTATATACCGATCAGTGGAGTTGGCTCAATGCGAATTTCTGGAGTAGCGGTTACAACATCATTCCAGGAGGTTTGGTGAATGTAGATGGTTATATACAAATTGATCCTGCCAACCTTTCTACTGAGTGTATCTACAACTTCCCAATGGAAGTATATCAAGGCTCTATTTGCGGCACGGCGTTTTTAGATTTTAACCAAAACAACGCGTTTGATAGTGGAGAACAAACAATGGCCAATGTGGCCGTAGGCTATGGTGTTTGGAATGGCATGGAATACGAATACCTTACTACGCTCACTGATGATAATGGCCAATATTGTTTGACCATTCCTGCGGGGTATCAATACCTCACTGCAACCTATACCACCCAAGGTGGCAACACATTAAATACTAGCTTGAGTGTTTATGTAACAGATGATCAAACCACTGGTGGTGCTGACTTTGCATTTTATTTTATTGAAAATGCCATCGATGTTTCCGTATCCTTTGGAGCATGGGGCAATCCTGTTCCCGGATTCACAAACGGCTATACCATTTCATTGACCAATTATGGTGATACGGATGCGATGATAGATGTAACAATGTACTGGCCTCTTTTCATGGAGCCTTCGAATATTTGGCCATTGAATGGCGCGAATGGCGTGTATAATCCGGGCACAAACTCGGTGACCTGGGCCAATGTTTCCGTGCCTGCCATGGAGTGGACATATGGGTATGTGTATGCTTATACCGCTATTGGTACAGCATTAGGAACAAGCGTGAACGTGAGTGCTAATGTGAGCGTGATCAATGGAGATGATGCGAACTTGGAAAATAACGATGCGTTGATCAATCAAGTGGTGGTCGGTTCTTATGATCCAAATAACAAATTGAATTTCCCTGCGGGTGTTGGAGAAGCAGGAGAAATGTTGCCTACCAATGAACCATTCACCTACGTGATCAATTTCCAAAACACAGGTACTTCTGAAGCGGTGAATATTCGCGTAGAAGATCAGCTTGACGCTGATTTGGATTGGTCATCTTTGGAAATGATTTCTGCATCGCATGCGTATACCATGCAGATTGAAAATGGCGAAGTGGTGTGGTATTTCAACAACATCATGCTTCCGGATAGCAATACCAATGAAGAGTTGAGTCACGGACAAATCATCTACCGCATTCGCCCTGTGGCAGACATGCCAGTGGGAACTGTATTTGAAAACACAGCATACATTTACTTCGACTTTAATGAGGCGATCATCACCAATACAACGATGAATACGTTTGTCACTGAAATTGGTGTAAACGAAGTTGATTTTAATCAGGATGTGTTGGTTTATCCAAATCCGACAACAGGCTTGTTTAGAGTCGATGCGAATTCATTAAACAACAATGATCGAATTGTGATTTTTGATGGAACGGGAAGAGTCGTTTACAACAAAATTGTATCAAATAATGGCTCACGGGATTTGGAGATAAATTTGAGCTCTGGCCACTATATTCTCCAGGTTTTTGGGCACAAAGAAGTGCGTTCAGCCAAAATTGTGGTAAACTAAGAATACCTGATTTATATCATTTTGTGAAGGCTCAATATCGATAAAGGTCGATGTTGAGCCTTTGCTTTGTATCTTTGCCTTATGGCAGGAATTCAATTTAATACCAAAGAGCACCCGTTCTTTGATGAGCTTAAGAGAAAAGTAGATCAATACTTTGCAAGCAATCAA